>NZ_JBEXVF010000123.1:0-15998 GCF_040629235.1 Amycolatopsis sp. NPDC005961
GCCCGGTCCCATTCCGAACCCGGAAGCTAAGCCTGATAGCGCCGATGGTACTGCAACCGAAGGGTTGTGGGAGAGTAGGACACCGCCGAACTTACCTTCCGTACGGCCCGTTAGGATAGCCAGTTGGCTGCCCTAGCGGGCCGTACGCGTATGTCCAGAACAAGATTTTTTCCACGGCAGGAGGCCAGGTGTCCGAGTTCGGTCGACGAGACTCAAGCGATGATGGGTCCGGCCGGTCGGCACGCCGGGACGAAGGCTCCCGGGGCCGGCCGGACGCACCCCGGGGAGACCGGCGCGGTGCGCGGCAGGACCGCGGTGGCCGCGACAACACGCACCAAGGCCGGCCACGCCGGGACGACCAAGGAGTCCGTGGCGGCGGCAAGCCGTTCCGCGGCGGCGATGGTCCCCGTGACCGCGACCAGCGCGGAGGATACGCAGGTCAGAGCCGTGACAGCGGCCGCACCGGCGACCGCGACGACCGCCGCGGCGGCTACCGTGACTCGGGTGACCGAGCCGGCCGGCCCGGTGGTGGCGGCAAGTTCTCCGGCGGCCCGGCCCGGTCGGGCGGCGGCCGGTTCGACGACCGCGGCAGCAGCCGTTCGGGCGGCCGCTTCGAGGACCGGGGCGGCGACCGGAGCGAGCGCTCGGGCCGTGGTTCCGACGACCGGGGCGGACGCCCCGGCGGCAGCCGGCCCCAGGGCAAGGCGTCGTACGGCGACCGCAAGCCGCGCTGGGAAGACCGCGGCGGCTCGACGCGCCGCGACGACGACCGCGGCCCCCGTTCGGGTGGTTTCCGCTCGGACGACCGCCGCCAAGGCGACTCCCGCGGCAGCTACCAGAAGCGCGACGACGACCGCGGCAGCAAGACTGGCGGTTTCCGTTCGGACGATCGCGGCAGCAAGCCCGGCGGTTTCCGTTCGGACGATCGCGGCAGCAAGCCCGGCGGTTTCCGTTCGGATGACCGTGGCGGCAAGTCCGGCGGCTTCCGGTCCGACGACCGCGGTCGCGGCGGCAGCGACGACCGCCGTTCGGGCGGGTTCCGTTCCGATGACCGCAACCGCGGTGGCAGCGACCGTCGTGACGATTCGCGTGGCAGCTACCAGCGCCGCGATGACGACCGAGGTGGCAAGTCCGGCGGTTTCCGCTCGGACGACCGCAACCGCGGCGGCAGTGACCGCCGTGACGATTCGCGCGGCAGCTACCAGCGCCGAGACGACGACCGCGGCAGCAAGCCCGGCGGATACGGCGGCAGCGACCGTCGTGACGACTCTCGCGGCAGTTATCAGAAGCGCGACGACTCGCGCGGCGGCTACCAGAAGCGCGACGACGACCGTGGCGGCAAGACCGGTGGGTACGGCTCGGACGACCGCAGCCGGGGAAGCGACCGGCGGGACGATGACCGCGGTGCCCGCACCGGCGGCTACCGCTCCGACGACTCGCGCGGCGACCGTGGCGACCGCAGCAATGACCGCGGCGGCAGCACCACCAGCGGTAGCAGCAGCTACCAGCGCCGCGACAACGACCGCCGTCCGGCCGGCCCCCGCGGCGAAGACCGCGGTGGCTACCAGCGGCGCGACGACGATCGCGGCCCCCGCGGTGGTGGCTTCAAGCGCGACGACCGTCCCGCGGGCCGGCGGGAACCGCGGCCCCGGGTCGGGGCCCCGCTGGACGACGAGGCCCTCGCCAAGGAGCTCCTCGAAGCGCCGGAGCTGCCCGAGGACATCGAGTTCTCCGACCTCGACGAGGAAGCCCGCCGTGAGCTGAGGACCCTGCCGAAGGGCCTCGCCGAGACCGTCGGGAAGCACCTCGTCGCCGCCGGCGGGCTGATCGACAGCGACCCCGAGGCCGCTCTCGAGCACGCCAAGTACGCCAAGGCCAAGGCCTCGCGCGTGCCGATCGTGCGGGAGGCGCTCGGCCTGGTCGCCTACCACGCCGGCAACTGGTCGGAAGCCCTCTCGGAGCTGCGGGCCGTCCGGCGGATGACCCGCAGCGACGACCACATCGCCATCATCGCCGACGCCGAACGCGCGCTGGGCCGGCCCGAGCGCGCCCTCGACCTGGCGAAAGAAGCTGACAAGACCAGCCTGAGCAAGGCCGTCCAGGTCGAGCTCGCCATCGTCGCGGCCGGCGCGCGGCGGGACCTCGGGCAGCTCGACGCCGCCGTCGTCTCGCTGCAGGGCGACGACCTCAAGGCCGAGAAGCGCGACCCGTGGAGCGCGCGGCTCTTCTACGCCTACGCCGACAACCTCGCGGCCGCCGGGCGCAAGGAAGAGGCCGTCCGCTGGTTCCTCAACGCCGCCGACGCCGACGCGGAGGACGAGACCGACGCGTCCGAGCGCGCCGCGGACCTGGCGAACGAGAACAACGCCGACAAGAACACCGAGAACACCGAGCAGAAGGACACCGAAGACACGGATGAGTGACGCCCTGCTCGCGGCCTACGACGCGGTCCTGTTCGACCTCGACGGCACCGTCTACCACGGCACCCGGGTGATCCCGGGCGCCCCGGAGACGGTGCGGGCCGCGCGTGAGCACGGCACGCCCGTCCGGTTCGTGACGAACAACGCGTCCAAGGCCCCTGGCGAGGTCGTCGACCACCTGACCGGCCTCGGCATGCCCGCCGACGTCGGTGAGGTGCACACCAGCGCCCAAGCGGGCGTGCAGCTGCTGAAGGAACGGCTCGAGGCCGGCGCCGAGGTTCTCGTCGTCGGCACGGAGTCGCTCGCCGCGGAGGTCGCCGGGGCCGGGCTGAAGCCGGTTCGGGAGAACGGCGACGACGTCCGGGCGGTCGTCCAGGGCCACTCGCCCGACAACACCTGGGCCGCGCTGGCCGAAGCCTGCCTGGCCATCCGCGCGGGCGCGCTCTGGGTGGCCTGCAACGTCGACGCCACCCTGCCCACCGAGCGCGGGCTGCTGCCCGGCAACGGGTCGATGGTCGCCGCGCTGCGGACCGCCACCGACGTCGAGCCGCTCGTCGCGGGGAAGCCGCAGCCGCTGCTCTTCGAGACCGCGGCGAAGTCGGCCGGTGCGGAGCATCCACTCGTCGTCGGTGACCGGCTGGACACCGACATCGCCGGCGCGGTCGCCGCGGGCATCGACTCGCTCGTCGTCCTCTCGGGCGTCGCGACGCCGAAGCAGCTGATCGAGGCCGTCCCGGCCGAGCGCGCCACCTACCTGGCCCAGGACCTGACGGCGCTCGAAGCCAAGGCCGAGGACCTCAGGATCGGGCCGCGCCCGGGCTGGTCCGTCACCACGGAGAACGGCGTGCTCGAAGCAACGGGCGACGGCGACGACCTGGACCTGCTCCGCGCGCTCTGCCACACGGCCTGGGAGACCGGCGTCACCGAACTCGGCGAGCGCGCCAAGGCGAAGTTCGCCTGACTGATACCGTTCGTGACGTGCAGGATCACCCGTACCCCGTCCCGGGCCCGCCGCCGGGGACGTTCTCGCAGCAGACCGACCCGCGGGCCGGCATCGACGAAGCCGTCGCCGGCCTGGACGACCTCGACGCGTTGCCGCTCGCGGAGCACGTCGAGCGCTTCGACGCCGTGCACACCGAGCTGACGGTCGCCCTCTCCAGCATCGACAAGGTCTGACCCGGTGCCCAAGCGGGCGCGCCTCGACGCGGAACTGGTTCGGCGCGGCCTCGCCCGGTCGCGCGAGCAGGCTTCGGCGCTGATCCTCGGCGGCAAGGTCACCGTGCGCGGCATGGTGGCCGGCAAGCCCGCCACCGGCGTGGAGTCCGACGCGCCGATCGTCGTCCGCGACGAAGACGACCCCGGCTGGGCCTCCCGCGGCGCGCACAAGCTGCTGGGCGCCCTGGAAGCCTTCACGGACCTGAGCGTCGAGGGCAAGCGCTGTCTCGACGCCGGTGCGTCCACCGGCGGCTTCACCGACGTCCTGCTGCGCAACGGCGCCGCGACCGTGATCGCCGCCGACGTGGGCCGCGGCCTGCTCGACTGGCGGATCCGCACCGACGAACGTGTAGTGGTCATGGACCGCACCAATGTTCGCAACCTCTCTCCCGACGACCTCGGCGGTCAGGTCGACCTCGTCGTCGGGGATCTCTCGTTCATCTCCCTCAAGCTCGTGCTGCCCGCGCTCGCCGCGTGCGCGCGCGACGGCGCCGACCTGGTGCCGATGGTCAAGCCGCAGTTCGAAGTGGGCAAGGACCGGCTGGGCAGCGGCGGGGTCGTCCGCGACCCGGAGCTGCGCGCCGAATCGGTGCTCACCGTCATCGACGAGGCCGCGAAACTGGGGCTCGCGCTGCGCGGCGTCACGGCGAGCCCGCTGCCGGGGCCGTCCGGGAACGTCGAGTACTTCGTGTGGCTGAGCAAAGAGAACGTGGCCGGGTCCACTGTGGACGCGGTAGACAGGTCTGAGGCCGAGCGGCTCGTCCGAACCGCCGTCGAGGAAGGGCCCGCATGACCACCGACCGTGAAGTTCTCCTCATGGTGCACCCCGATCGCGAAGCGACGGCCGAGGCCGCGCGCGAGGTCTCGGCACGCTTCGCCAAGGCCGGCATCCGGATCCGGGTGATCGAGGAAGACGTCTGCGCGCTCATCAACCCGGACGAGCACGGCGTCGGGTCGACGTGCACCGTCGTGGACCCGGACGAAAACCCCGCCGACGGCGTCGAGCTGGTGTTCGTCCTCGGCGGCGACGGCACGCTGCTGCGCGCGGCCGAGCTGGCCCGCCCGGCCGGGGTGCCGGTGCTCGGCGTGAACCTCGGGCGCGTCGGCTTCCTGGCCGAGGCCGACTCGGACGCGCTGGCCGACACCGTGCAGCGCGTCGTCGACGGCGACTACCAGGTCGAAGAGCGGATGACGATCGACGTCACCGTCACGCACGACGGCGAAGAAGTCGCCCGCACCTGGGCGCTCAACGAGGCCAGCGTCGAGAAGAGCACGCGTGAGCGGGTCCTCGACGCGCTCATCGAGGTCGACGGGCGGCCGGTGTCCGCCTTCGGCTGCGACGGTGTGCTCTGCGCCACACCGACCGGTTCGACGGCGTACGCGTTCTCGGCGGGCGGCCCGATCATCTGGCCGGACGTCCAGGCGCTGCTGGTGGTGCCGAGCAACGCGCACGCGATGTTCGCGCGGCCGCTGGTCGTCTCGCGGAACTCGGTGATCACTGTCGGGATCGACCCCGACGGCTCGTCCGCCGTCCTGACCTGCGACGGCGGCCGGTCCATCGACCTGCCGCCGGGCGCCCGCGTGCGCGTGACGTGCGGCAAGACGCCGGTCCGGCTGGCCCGGCTGTGGGACGGCCCGTTCACCGATCGGCTGGTGCAGAAGTTCTCGCTGCCGGTGAAGAGCTGGCGGGAGCGGCACGCGCGTCCTTGCGAGTAAGGACCGCTGGGCGATTCATTCGAACATATCGGCGACTCGCCGGGGTCCCGCGCGCGCAGAGTGTCGGTGGGGGCCGCTACCGTAGGCGGCGTGCTGGCCGAGATGCGCATCCAGGGCCTCGGAGTGATCGAGGACGCCCTGCTGGAACTGCACGCGGGCTTCACCGTTGTCACCGGTGAGACGGGTGCGGGAAAGACCATGGTCGTCACCGGGCTGCATCTGCTGTCCGGGGGCCGAGCCGAGGTGTCCAAGGTCCGGACGGGGATGCTCAAGGCGTTCGTGGAAGGACGGTTCACCTATTCCGGTGTCGAAGGCGCCGAACGGATCGTCACCGAGTCGGGTGCCGACGTCGACGAGGACGGCAGCGTCATCGCGCTGCGGGCCGTCGCGGTCGACGGGCGCTCGCGCGCGCACCTGGGCGGCCGGTCGGTACCGGTCGGCGTGCTCGCGGAGCTGTCCGAACAGCTGATCGCGGTGCACGGCCAGAACGACCAGCTGCGGCTGCTGCGCCCGAGCGAGCAGCGCGACGTCATCGACCGGTTCGCGGGCGACGCGGTGGGGAAGCCGCTGAGCGTGTACCGCGAGGTCCGGTCCGAGTGGCTGGCGGTGATCGCCGAGCTGACCGAGCGCTCGACGCGTTCGCGGGAGATGGCCCAGCAGGCCGACCTGCTCAAGCACGGGCTGACCGAGATCGACGCCGTCGCGCCGGAACCGGGCGAGGACGTCGACCTCACCGCGCAGATCAAGCGGCTCGCGGCGGCCGACGAGCTGCGTGCGGCCGCGACCGAGGCGCACGTCGCGCTGTCGGGCTCGCTGGACGGCGATCCGGACGTCCCGAGCGCGATGGGCCTGGTCTCCGAAGCGCTGCGCCGGCTCTCGACGTCCGAGGACGGCGTGCTGCGCGAGCTGGCGCCGCGGCTCGAGGAGGCGTCGGTGCTGCTGGCCGACGTCGGGGCCGAGCTGGGTTCCTACGTCGAGACCCTGGACGCCGACCCGGCGCTGCTGGAGAAGGTGCTGGCGCGCCAGGGCGACCTCAAGCGGCTGACCCGCAAGTACGCGGCGGACGTCGACGGCGTGCTCGCCTGGGCCGACGACGCCCGGCGCCGCCTGGAGTCGATGGACACGTCGGAGGAGGCGCTCGCCGAGCTGGCGCTGCGGCGCGACCAGCTCGCGGTGCAGCTGGCCGCGCACGCCGCCGAGGTGTCGGCCGCGCGCGAAAAGGCGGCGGCCGAACTGGCGGCCGAGATCACGAAGGAGCTGTCCGGGCTGGCGATGGGCCAGGCCGCGATCGAGGTGACGGTCGAGCAGCGTCCCGCCGAGCACGGTGACACGCACGCACTGACCCTCGACGGCCGCGCGGTGCACGCGGGGCCGGACGGCGTCGACGACGTCGAGCTGCTGCTGCGGGCCCACGACGGCGCGCCGCCGCTGCCGGTCCACAAGGCCGCGTCGGGCGGTGAGCTGTCGCGGGTGATGCTGGCGATCGAGGTCGTCCTCGCGCACGCGGACACGGTGCAGACCCTGGTGTTCGACGAGGTCGACGCCGGAGTCGGCGGCCGCGCGGCGGTCGAGATCGGCCGGCGGCTGGCCCGGCTGGCGCGGACCCACCAGGTCCTGGTGGTCACCCACCTGCCGCAGGTCGCCGCGTTCGCGGACCAGCACCTGGTGGTGGACAAGGGCCACAAGGGCGGCGTGACGCGCAGCGGGGTCAAGAACCTGAGCCAGGCCGAGCGGGTCAACGAGCTGGCGCGGATGCTCGCCGGGATGGACGACACCGAGACGGGCCGCGCCCACGCCGAGGAACTGCTGGCCACGGCGGAGAAGGCCAAGGCCGAGCCGGCTCCGAAACCCAAGCGGGCCAAGAAGAAGTAACCAGGCCGGGCCGGGTGCGGAGAGTCCTTCGGGCGCGTGGGCGGGGTCAGTCTTCCTCGAGGTCCGCGTTGATCGCGCCGAACACCTCCGCCAGCACCCGCGCCTGCTCTGGGCTCACCTGGTCCGCGAAGTGCCGTTGCACCCCGCGGACGTGCGTCGGCCACGCCTTCTCCAGCGCGGCCAAGCCCGCGTCCGTCAGCACCACCAGCGTGGACCGGCGGTTCGCCGGGTCCGGCTCGCGGCGCGCGTAGCCCGACCGCTCCAGGCCGTCGACGATGCGCGTCAACCCGCTTGCGCTGTGGACCAGCGCCGCCGCCAGGTCCTTCATGTGCAGGCGACGGTCCGGGGCCTCCGAGAGCTGGACCAGCGCGTCGTACGTCCGGTGCGTCATGCCGTGCTCGGCCCGCAGTTCCGCGTCGAGCACGCGAAGCAGCAGTGCGGACGAGCGTAGGAAACCGCGCCAAGCCGCGTCATGGTCGGAAGACAGGCTCATCCCGGGAATACTACTCGCGCGGACAGTTGTTGTGTGGACTGTTCGCATGCGAAGAAAGGACCCGAGATGCGCGCGGTGGTACTCCGAGAACCCGGTCCCGTCGAGAACCTCGAACTGCAGGACCTTCCGCTGCCCGAGCCGAAACCGGGCTGGGTGCGGATCGCCGTCAAGGCGTTCGGCCTCAACCGGTCCGAGCTGCACACTCGCCTGGGCCTGGCCGACGGCGTCACGTTCCCGCGCGTGCCGGGGATCGAAGCCGTCGGCGTGGTCGACTTCGATCCCGACGGCGAGCTGACGCCCGGGCAGCAGGTCGCGACCATGATGGGCGGCATGGGCCGCACGTTCGACGGTGGCTACGCCGAATTCACGGTGGTGCCGAAGAGTCAGGTCATCCCCTTCGAAAGCGATCTGCCGTGGGAGGTCCTCGGCCAGGTCCCCGAGACGCTGCAGACCGCGTACGGCTCGCTCACGACCGGCCTCGACCTGCGTGCGGGACAGACCCTGCTGATCCGCGGCGGGACGTCCGCGCTCGGGTTCGCCACCGCGGCACTGGCGAAGGACCTCGGCGCCACCGTCTTCGCGACCACCCGGCAGGAGAGCCGGCTCGCGGTCCTGCGCGAACACGGCGTCGATCACCCCCTGCTGGACGACGGCGACATCGCTGCGCAGGTCCGGAAGATCGCGGCCGGCGGGGTCGACGCGGCCCTCGAACTCGTCGGGACGCCGACCCTGCCGGACACCCTGAAGGCCACCCGCGTGCACGGCACCGTGTGCTTCACGGGCATGTTGTCCAATCAGTGGACGATCTCGAACTTCTATCCGATCGGATACCTTCCCGCCGGGGTGCGGTTGACCGCTTATGGTGGTGAGGCGGACGACCTGCCCGCCTCCGTCCTCCAGCGCCACCTCGACCGGATCGCCGACGGCACGACCAGTCTCGGCCCCGCCAAGGTGTATCCGATGGCGGAGATCCGGCAGGCGCACGACGACCTGGAGCACAACCGGACGGCGGGCAAGCTCGTCGTGCTGACCGGCCGAGCGGAGGGAGCCGCCCCGTGATCCTGCCGCCGCCCGCCGACGTCGAAGCCCAGCTGGCCGCCGCCCGCCGGGACAGCGACCTCGACCGCTACCTCGGCCTGCTGGCCGGGGAAGAGCTGTTCGTCCCGATCCGGCGGGTGGACGCCCGCAGCATTCTCGACGAGCGGGCGGAGACCTTCCCGAACGTCTACTTCGAGACGGGCGGCGACGAGTTCCTGCAGGTCTTCACCCGCGGCGCGCTGCCCGACCTCGGCCCGGACGTCGTCGCCATGAGCGGCGCGCTGGACTGGGCGGTCGACGGCGTCGGGCGGCACGAGCGGGTCGTCTTCAACCGCGGCACCCGCGGCGAATGGCGGTTGCCGGGCGCGACCCTGCAGCCGTGGCTCGACGCGCACAAGGATGACGTCACCCCGCTGGAGGAGCAGGTCGAGCGGCTGATCACCGCGCCGTACGGGCACCTCGAAGGACCGATCGCGCACGCGCTGGCCTGCGGCGCGCACCTGGCGGTGCTCAACGCGGCGCCGTGGAACGTGCTCGACGCGCGCCGCCACGACTACGTCGCCGAGGTGCGGGGCCTGCGGGACTGGTGGGGCGTGCCGGACCCGCCTGGCTGGCGCGCGACGATGGCCGACCTGATCGGCGACGGCTACGCGCTGACGCCCGGCAACCTCGTGCTCATGCTGCGCCTGCGGTTCGCCGCCGAGTACGGCTTGCGCAACGGGGAGTTCGACCCGCTGACGTGGGCGGAGCTGGTCGACCGCTGGTGTGCCGAGAACGACGCGGCGGACCAGGCCGACGAGCTGCGGGACACCGTCCGGCGGGTGTCGCGCTGTGAGCAGCGGCTGCGCGCCGACGGCTTGGTCGACGCGGACGGGTTCGTCACGACGGCGCTGTCGTGGGACGTCGGCCGCGCGGTCAACATCGCCCGGTGGGGTCTCGCGGCCGGTTATTGTGACGCGCTGACCGCGGAGCTGATGGTCCTGGAGGCCGGTTCGCTCGCTCGCCGCTACCACCAGTCATGGGCCGACCTGTCGGCCGGGTACGTCATGGGCCGCGTGCTGCACGCCGAGGACGACGAGTTCGGCGAGTGGTACCCGGCGGCCGTGCGGGTCCACCACCAGCTCCTTTCAGGACCCGGCGAGCCCCTGGCTGAACCTCGATTTCGGGTCGCTTTCGGAGGAGTCGGAAGCCTGACCCGCGCGGGGGATGCGCGACCCGGGTCACCACAACGAGTCACGCCTGCTACGGCGTGGCGTACGTCGTCCCACGAGCAAATTTGTCACCATCGGCCACATGAAGCTCACCGGCCTGCTCACGCGGAACCAAGAACCCCTCCCGGGGATCACCGGGGTCGCGCGGGTCGACCGCCGCACCCGGGAGCTGCTGCGCCGGATCAGTCCGGGCGACATCGTCGTGCTCGACCAGCTGGACCTCGACCGCGCGACGGCCGACGCCCTGGTCGAAGCCGAGGTCGCCGGGGTGGTCAACGCGTCGCCGTCGATCTCCGGCCGGTTCCCGAACATGGGCCCCGAGATCCTCGTCGCCGCCGGCGTCCCGCTCCTCGACTCGGTCGGCGGCGAGCTGCTGCGCACGATCAAGGACGGCACGAAGCTGCGCCTGCACGACGGCGTCGTGTACGTCGGCGAGCGCCAGGTCGCGTCCGGCATCGAGCAGACCGCCGACAGCGTCGCGGACCAGATGATCGAGGCCAAGGCCGGGATGTCGACGCAGCTGGAGGCGTTCTCGGCGAACACCATCGAGTTCCTGCGCCGCGAGCGCACGCTGATCCTCGACGGCGTCGGCGTGCCGGAGCTGAAGGTCGTGATCCGCGACCGGCACGTGCTGGTCGTCGCGGGCGGCAACGGGCACGCCGAAGACCTCAAGAAGCTCAAGAAGTACGTCGCCGAGCACCGGCCGGTGCTGATCGGCGTCGACGCGGGGGCCGACACCCTGCGCGTGCAGGGCTACACGCCGGACGTCATCGTCGGCGACCCCACCGGCATCGGCACCACCACGCTGCGCGGGGGCGCCGAGGTCGTCGTGCCCGCCGCGCCGGACGGGCACGCCCCCGGCGTCGAGCGGATCCAGGACCTCGGCATCGGCGCGGTGACGTTCCCCGCGTCGGGCAACGCCGAGGACCTCGCGCTCCTGCTGGCCGACGCGCACGGCGCGAGCCTGGTCGTCACGGTCGGCTTCCAGGCCACCCTGCGCGAGTTCCTCGACCACGGCCGGTCCGGGTCGAACCCGTCGACGTTCCTGACCCGGCTCAAGCTCGGCACGAAGCTCGTCGACGGGAAGGCGGTGGCGACGCTGCACCGCAGCCGGGTCTCGATCGGCGCGGTCGTGCTGCTCGTGCTCGCCGCGGTCGTGGTCGTCGCCGCGGCCCTGCTGGTGTCCGACGTGGGCTCGGTCTACCTGGACTGGCTCCGGCACACCTGGAATACGTTCGCTGCCTGGGTCAAGGGATTGTTCACGTGATTTCGCTGCGCTACCACGTCGTTTCCATCGCCGCCTGCTTCCTGGCGCTGGCCGTCGGCGTCGTCCTCGGCTCGACCGCCCTGAACGGCACGCTGCTGTCCGGGCTGGCGGGGGAGAAGAAGGACCTCGGCAGCCAGGTCTCCGACCTCGAAGCGCAGCGCAACGCGCTCAACGCCCGGCTGGCCGACGCGGACGCGTTCGCCGGCGCGATGGGGCCGAAGGTCGTCGCCGGGGCGCTGGACAAGCGGTCGGTGGTGCTCGTGACCACCGAGGACGCGCGGCCGGCCGACCGGGACGCGCTGAAACAGCTGATCGGCCAGTCCGGCGCTTCGGTGACCGGGGAAGTGCAGCTGACGGCCGCGTTCGCCGACCCGGAGAAGGCCGACCAGCTCCGCGACGTCGTCACGCGCCTGCAGCCCGCGGGCTCGAAGTTCCCGACCGCGGGCGACACCGGCACGCTCGCCGGCGCGCTGCTCGGTTCGGTGCTGCTGCTGGACAAGACCACGGCGAAGCCGCAGTCCTCGGGCGAGGAGCTGGCGGCCGCGATCGGCGGGCTCACCGACGGCGGGTTCGTCAAGGCGGGCCAGGCGGTCAACCCGGCGCAGCTGGCGATCGTGCTGACCGGGGCCCAGGCGACCGGCGACAGCGCGGGCGACCGTGCGGCGACGATCGCCCGGTTCGCCACGCAGCTCGACCGCGGCGGCGCGGGCGCGGTCCTGGCCGGTGACCCCGGTTCCGCGGAGGGCACCGGCGCGCTGGGCGTGGTCCGCGCGGACACGTCGGCGACGTCGATCCTGTCCACTGTGGACAACGTCGATTCTTCCGCGGGCCGGATCAGCACGATCATGGCCTTGAAGGAACAGCTCGACGGGGGCGCTGGACGCTACGGCATCGCCGGCAACGCCCAGGCCCCCGCACCGGGAGTCAGCACCCCCACGGGGAACTGACGGTCAGCTCGCGAGCCACAACGCCGGGACGTTCGGCGGTTCCCAGCCCACCAGCGAGGTGTGGCCCTGGCGGCAGGTGTACGTGATGCCGTTGTAGGTCACCTTCGCACCCGTCGCGTACGCCGTGTTCGGTGCCCACGCGGGGATCGACGGCGGCGTGGTGGGTGTCGTCGTCGGCGGGGTCGTCGGAGTCGTGGGCGTGGTCGGGGTCGTCGGTGTGGTCGGAGTGGTGGTCGTCGGTGGGGTCGTGGTCGGCGGTGCCGAGCAGTTCGGCGTCGAGGCCGCCAAACCGTTGACCACCGCGTGGAACAACGTCGAACCCGGGTCCAGGTCGTAGAGCGAGAACATCATCGCGCCACCGAGGCCCGTGCAGTGGATGTAGTCCGTGCGCGCCTTGATCGACTGCGCCGACGAGCCGCCGTAGAAGGTCTGCCCGTCGTAGAACCAGGCCGACTGCGTGACCGGGTCCCAGTACGTGTCCGCCGGGTTGTCGACGATGCCGGACAGCTCCTTGTACATCGCCACGCCCGGCACGTTGCCGCTCAGCGCGTGGCCGGGCGACGGACCCGAAGCGGACTGGTACAGCCCGTGGTTCGACCCGGCCGGCACGCCGGTCCAGCCGCGGTAGTAGAACGGGATGCCCAGCGTGAGCTTGTTCGCGGGGAAGCCGCCCGCGATGCCGTACGCGCTGTTGCCGTGCAGGTAGTCCTTGACCACCGAGTCGATCGTGTACTTTTCGGTGCCCGGCGGGATGGTGCCGGACGGGTCACTCGGCGAGGAGTACAGCGGGTCCTGGAAGTTCGTCGGCCCGGTCGCGTCCCACGCGCCGTGCATGTCGTAGGTCATCGCGTTGCCGAAGTCCAGGTACTGCCCGATCTTGTCGGTCTGGATCTTCGCGATCTTGTCCTGGCCGCCGGGCAGCGCGGCCGAGAGCGCGTAGTGCTTGCCGCCCAACGCGTCCAGCTCGCCGCGGAATTCCGCCATCAGCGCGGTGTAGTTCGCCGTGTCGTTGGCGCTGTAGTGGTTGCCGACGTGCCCGGTGGGCGAAGCCGGGTACTCCCAGTCGATGTCGATGCCGTCGAAGATGCCCGCCGCGGTGCCCGGGCCGCCGTAGCCGCCGGCTGCCGGGATGTTGCCCTTGATGAACATGTCGAGGCACGAGCTGACGAGCTTCTTGCGCGACGCGTCGGTCGCGGCGGCGTCGGAGAAGTACTTCGAGTACGTCCAGCCGCCGATCGACAGCAGCACCTTGAGGTTCGGGTGCCGGGCCTTGAGCTCCTGCAGCTGGTGGAAGTTGCCCGCGACCGGCTGGTTCCAGACGTCGGCGGTGCCGTCGACGCTGATGTCTGAGCCGAACGACTTCTGGTAGTCGGCGAACTGGTCCCCGCCGCCGTCGCCGGCGTTCGGGTCGGTTTCGCCGCCCGGGTCCGGGGTCGTCGCCTTCGTGGCTTCGAAGCAGGTGAGGTTGTTCGGGTCGATGTTCTCGAAGTCGTAGAGCAGGTAGTCGAGGTTGCCGGCGATGGCGTCGACGTTCTTGAGGTAGTAGGCGTTCTGGTAGATGGACCACTGGTCGAAGTAGGCGATGCGGACCCCGCCGGAGGTCGCCGCGGCGGCGCCCTGGGCGGCCGGTCCGGCCATCGTCAACGCACCCACGACCACGGCGGCCGCGGCCGCGGCGAACCAGGCCAGTCTTCGGGAAACCCTTGCCATGCTGTCTCCTCGCGCAGGCGGACGGCCCTCTCCCGGGCCGCGACGGCGCGGGAGAGGGCGTACGCGACGGTTCTTCACGAAGCGGGTCCGGCCCCGGTCATGAATGTGCGCGCGGGGACACCGAGTGTCAATACTTTGGACTAGACCAATCGCGGACGGCGCGCGCTATGGCACGTGGTGTCCGGATTTCCCGGCGTTCGTAGGGTTATTTGAGCGGCGGGTCGAGCGGGAAGCACGACACGCGCACCGGCCACGTGTCGCCGCCGGCCGGCAGCGGCATCTTCTTCAACGCCGCGGCCGCGTCGCCGTCGTGCGCCTCCTCGGCCGCGGCGTGGAAGATGTCGGCCGCGATGGACTGGTCGAACACGCCGATCTGCTGGTGCGGCCAGCCCGCCGCGCCCTGCAGCGCGCCCGGGATGAGCTGGTCGACGACCTTGCGCAGCGTCACGCCGTTCGGCGCCCGGTACTTCCAGACGTCGACGCCGAGGTTCTTGCCCAGTTCGGCCATCCGGCCCCACGCGGTGAGGTTGAAGTTGACGTAGTGCCAGGACATCGTCCGCGACAGTTCGAGGGGCTGGCTGCCGTCGGCGGCGAACTGCACCGGGAACCGCTTCTGCTCCGCTTCGAGGATGATCTTCCGCGCCGCGTCACGCTGACCCAGGTAGGACGCGATCGTCGCGTTCTGCATGTCGAGGAAGGTGCCGTGGTTGTTGGTGGCGGCCAGTTCCAGCTTCGCCTGCGGGCTGGTCTGCATCCAGTTCAGGTACTGCGTCAGCCAGGCTTTGACGCCCGAACGGTCCTTGCCGGTCCAGCCGGGCGCGCCGGTGTCTAGGAGCGCGAACACGTCGAGCACCTGGCTGAACGACTGCGTCGAGTCGATGATCCCGGTGCCGCTGATGGTGGTCTTGCAGGGGATGATCTGCGAGTAGGTCATGTTCGGGTTCATCTTGGTGGCCGGGTCGAGGAACCAGGTCCGGATGTCCAGCGCCGCCCGTTTCGCGTACTTCGCGTCGCCGGTGTAGTACCAGGCGAGCGAGAGGTAGTACATCGCGTCCCAGGCCACCATCCGGTAGGTGTGGTCGGTGATCGCGTCGGCCTCCGGGTTGCGCTGGCCGTCCCGGTTGACGTACGGGCAGCCCTGCGGGTTTTCCGGGGTCTTCTCGCTCGCCCACCAGTAGGGCGCCTGGCTCATGTAGTCGTGCTTGTCGCCGCTCGGCGGCGCGGACGGCTTGTCCATGACCGACCACGGGCCGGCGGTGAGTGCGGTGTTCGCCTTGCCCAGCACGACTTTCAGTGCGTCACGCTGGGCCTTGGACGCGTGGCCGCCGCGCAGCGCCTGCTTGATCCCCGCCAGCTTGCCGCCGTCGGTGATGACGGTGTGCGGTGGCGACGCGGCCGCCGCCGTCCCGCTGACCGGGACCAGGAGCATGCTCGCAGTCAGCGCCAGCGCGCCCAGAACGCGTAGCCTTCGCACCTTCGACCGCCTTTCGGGGACGTCGAAATCCCCACGTCGTCACCGGGCGGCGGTACGGCTGCAGGGATTCTGACCGGGCGGCGCGGGCGATGTCAATGCGGCCAGGTGCGCCGCTTGTCCAGCGGCCGCGCGTACGACCCCGCGCGGCTCGTCTTCAACCCCAGCGCCACGAGCGACTCCGCGAGCCGGACCGCTGCCGCGACGCCGTCGATGACCGGGATGTCCAGCATCGTCGCGATCTTCCGGTCGAGTCCCGTCATCCCGGCGCAGCCGAGCACCAGCACCTCCGCGCCCGCGTCCCGGGCCCGTCGCCCGGCGGTGAGCAACGCCGATTCGGTGCGACGCTCGTCGGTCAGTTCCAGCACGCCGAGCCCGGCGCCGGTGACCGTGACGCAGTTCTGCGCGACGCCGGCGGCGTGCAGGCTGTCCTCGATCAGCCCGCACGTCCGGTCCAATGTGGTCACCACGCCGTACCGGCGGCCGAGCAGGCAGGCCAGGTGCGCGGCCGCTTCGGTGATGTCGACGACCGGGACGTCGAGCAGTTCGCGGGTGGCGTCCAGCACCGTTCGCTTGATCATGCCCTCAGACTAATGCTTAGTCTTGCGAAGGAAAGCCCGCCAAGCGGCCGCATTGAT
>NZ_JBEXVF010000124.1:0-15811 GCF_040629235.1 Amycolatopsis sp. NPDC005961
CGCACGTCAAGCACGCCCGGCAAGCCCTCGCGATCGACGAGATGCGCGGCCCGTTCATGCCGACCCTGTGGTCGAACCTGGACGAGGTGGGCGGCCCCCGCGTGCCGCGCGCCCGTTCCGGTCGCGCGCAGCCGTACCGTCACGCCGTGCAGCGCCGCGAGCCTGCCGACCACGAACAATCCCATCCGGCGGGTCGTCTCCGGGCCGACGGTCCCCGCCGCCGCGAGCCGCTCGTTCACCGTCGTGAGCTCCGCCGGCGTCATCCCGAGACCCTGGTCGACGACCTCGATGAGCAGCCCGCCGTCGGCACCTCGGTCGGCCGTCAACGCGACCTTGTGCTCCGGCGGGGAGAACCGCGTCGCGTTCTCCAGCAGCTCGGCGAGGATGTGCACGACGTCCGCGGCCGCTTCGGGCTGCACGGAGCTGCGCGGCGCGTTGCCCATCGCCACCCGCCGGTAGTCCTTGACCTCCGACGTCGCGGCGCGCAGCAGCTCGCGCGTCGGCACCGGCTCGCGGCCGTGGCGGACGGGCCGGCCGCCCGCCAGGACGTGCAGGTTCTCGCCGTTGCGGCGCAGCCGGGTCGCGATGTGGTCGATGCGGAACAGCTCGTCGAGCCGGCGCGGGTTCTGCTCCCCCGACTCGAGGTCTTCGATGATCGACAGCTGCTGCTCGACCAGCGACTGGCTCCGCCGCGACAGCGTCATGAACATCTCGCTGACCTGCTTGCGCAGCTCGGCCTGCTCGACGGCCAGCCGGACCGCCTGGCGGTGCATGTCGTCGAAGGCGCGGGCCAGCTGCCCGATCTCCTCCTCGGTCTTGACGCCGGAGTCGGGCACCGCGCGCCAGTCGACGTCGTGGCCTTCGCGGACCTGCCGGACGGTCTCCGGGAGCTGTTCGTTCGCCGCGCGCAGGGCGGCCGCGCGCAGCCGGCGCACCGGCGTGACGAGCGAACGCACCACCAGCAGGGCGATCGCGAGCGCGCCCAGCAGCGCGCCGAGGACCAGCGCGGTGTCACGCAGGGAGTCCGACCGGGCGCGGTCGGCCGCGGCCGAGACGTCGGAGCTCAGCTTCGCCACGACGTCGGTCAGCACCGCCGTCACCCCGGTGGTCTCGGCGGCGATCGAGGGGGCGAACGACGCGAGCCCCGCGTCCCCGCCGGTGCCGGATTCCTGCAGGGTGTCGCTCCGGCCTTCGGCGGAGCTCGTCGCCGCCTTGAAGCGGTTCAGCTGGTCGCCCGAGAGCTGGTGCTCGACCTGCTCGGCGAGCACCTCCTGCTCGGCGGCGGTCTGCACGACGGCCGGGCGCAGCGAAGCGTCGCCCGGGCTGTTCTGCGCCGCCCGCGCGTAGGTCTCCTCGGTGGCCAGCTCGCCCCGCAGGTGCACGATCAGCCGGGCGGTCTCCGCGCCGGAGGCGGTTTCGCTGCCGGCGTCGGCCGGGGCGAACGTGGGCACGAGGTCGCCGAGGGTGGCGATGATGTCGTTGTAGCCGGCGGCTTTCGTGCGGACGTCACCGCCGCCGACGCCGGCCGCGCGGATGCCCGAGAGCTTGCCCAGCGCGGTGTTCAGCGCCCGGCCGGTGTCCGCGGCCAGAGGCGAAAAGCCGATGTCGCGCTGGACCGCGGCCACCTTCGCGTCGACGGCGGCGGTCAGCGTGTCCGGCGCTCCCGCCGGCACCGCCACGGCCGCGACCATCTCCTGGCCCAGGGACGCGGTCAGGTCGATCGTGTCCCGCAGCACCGGCAGCCGGTCGCGCGCCGCGCTGAGCGCGGTCGCGCGGTCGAGTTCGCTCTGGATCCGGATCTCCGCGAGCGCCACCGCGACGAGCACGGGCAGCAGGAGGACGACGCTGATCTTGGTGCGGACGCTCCAGTGCGCCGGGGACCACGCGGTGTCCGCCGAGCGGCGGAGCGTGGATCTGCTTTCGTGCATGGTGGAACCGCTCGATTCCCAGCCGCGCGGACGGCTGACGTCGAACTCGGACAGGACGGGGGCCCCAGGGCCGACCACCGACGTCCTGAGTGGTCCGGAAACCCCGGCTCCCGGACCGGGGGAAGACGTGACGTTGATCGAGCCGACCAGCAGAGAACCTCACGCGCGCCATCCTTGTCAACCCTAAGGACCGGCGTTTCCGAACGCGGGTAATGAATTCCTTCCGCGGTTCACGCATTGTGTCCCGACGGTCGCAGCTTGTACACCGTACAACACTGTTCGCCCAGCTCCGGGGCCTGACACGACGTAAACAACCGACTTCGGCACACTGGCGGCAGAATTACCCACAAGAGCCGCCACAACGAATCCAGTGGCGAATCCCGCCATTGTTCGAATGGTGTGTTATTAATTCCCCCGACGCCCGGGTGGGAGCGTGACCGCCGGACCCGGCAGAATCGCCGCCGTGACCGAAGTGGACGTTGACACCGGCGGCGGCCCGGCCCACGGCAAGCGGGTCGGGTGGGTCGAGCTGTACTTCGACCTGGTTTTCGTCTTCGCGGTGGGCCAGGTGGCGCACGGCATCGTCGCGGACCCGCACTGGATGCGCGCCGCCACGGCGCTCGGCCTGTTCGCGACGCTGTGGTGGACGTGGATCGGCTTCGCCGTGCTCTACAACCGCCGCGGCGACGACAGCCGCGCCGCCGACCGGCTGTTCGTGCTCGCGGGCACCATCCCCTGCGGGATCGCCGCGACGCAGGCGCACCACGCGTTCGACGGGCATCCCGCGGTCTTCGCGGCGGCCATGGCCGGGGTGCGCCTGATCCTGGCGGCCGCGCACCGGTGGCCGGCGCGGCCCGGCCTCGACCAGAGCCGGATCAGCTGGGGCTACCTGGTGTCGGCGGCCCTGTTCGGCGTTTCGGCGGTCGTCCCGCACACGTGGGCGCTGTGGGTGTTCGCGCTGCTGGGGGAGGCGGGGTTCCTGCTGCTCGGCGACCGCCGCGGACGGCGTCGCCGCGGCGAGTCCCGGGAGCGGCCCTCGCCGGCGGCGCAGTGGCGGGTGCTGCTGAAATCGCCGCGCGACCCGAACCTGGCGGTCGACTCGGCGCACCTCGCCGAGCGCTTCGGCCTGTTCATGATCCTGCTGCTCGGCGAGCTGGTGATCACGGTCGGCACCGCGGCACTGGAACGGCCGGCCGACGACGTCACGTACTGGGCTTCGCTGATCGCCGGCCTGGTGATGGCGGGCGCGCTGTGGTGGCTGTACTTCTCCTCGGCCGCGCGGATCTACGAGCGGCTGCTCGACCTTTCCGGCGGCAACCCCTCGCTCGCGTATTCGCTGTACGCGGTCGGGCACTTCTTCCCGGCCTTCGCGCTGCTGCTCATCGCGGCGGGGGTGAACCTGTCGCTGCACGAGTCCCCGCCCCAGGCCGCGGCGTGGTTCACCACGGTGGGCCTGACGATGTACCTGGCCGGCACCCGGGTCTTCTCGGTGCCCGGCCGCCCGCGCTGGTACGCGAGCGTGGCCCGGATCTCGGCACTGGCGGCCACGGTGTGCCTCGCGTTCCTGAGCCGGGTGCTGCCGGCACCGGCGGTGATCTCGGTGATCGCGGTATGGGCAGTGCTCACCACGGTGGTGGCGGCGGGCATCCGCCACCGCACGCTCGACAGCCTGGGCGACGACCCGGTGGCGTTCCTGCGCGGCATCGAAGAGGAACGGCAGCGCCGGACACGCCCGTCCGAGAGCTGACGGGACGCGCCGCGCATACTGGAGGCGCTTTCGGCCCAAGGAGGCGATGTGAGCGCGGACCCTTTCGCGCACCCGGCGCTGTTCTACCGGGACGACGCCGAGTTCCTGGCCGGCACCGTGCCGTTCGTGGGGCACGGGCTCGCCGCCGGCGAACCGGTCGCCGTCGCCGTGCCGGGGCGCAACCTCGAGCTGCTGCGGCGTGAGCTGGGCACGGACGCCGAAAAGGTCCGGCTGCTGGACATGACCGACGCCGGCCGCAATCCCGGGCGGATCATCCCCCGCGTGCTGCGGGCCTTCGCCGACGCTCACCCCGGCGGTCCGGTGCGGATCATCGGCGAACCGATCTGGGCCGGGCGGTCGGACGTCGAGTACCCGGCGTGCGTGCAGCACGAAGCGCTCATCAACCACGCCTTCACCGGCCGGGACGTGACGATCCTGTGCCCGTACGACGTTTCGCGCCTGGAGGCGGCCGCGCTCGCCGACGCCGAGGCCACCCACCCGGTGCTGATCGACAGCGCGGGCCGGCGTCCCAGCACCGCGTACGCCCCCGACGACGTCGTGGCGCGGTACAACCGGCCGCTTCCGCCGGCGCCCGAACGCGTGGCGGAGCTGGCGGACACGACGGATCTCGCCGCGGCCCGGGCGCTGGCCCACACCCACGCGGCCGCGGGCGGGCTGAGCGCCGACCAGGCCGCCGACGTCGAGGTGGTCGTCACGGAGCTGCTCGCGAACTGCGTCGAACACGGCGGCGGCACCGGCACCGTCCGGCTGTGGACCGAAGACGGCGAGTTCGTCTGCGAAGTCCACGACCGCGGCACGCTGGCCGACCCGCTCGCCGGCCGCCGGCCCGCGACGCCGGAGCAGCACCGCGGCCGCGGGCTACTGCTCGTCAACTACCTCGCCGACCTGGTCCGCCTGCACACCGGCGACCACGGCACGACGTTCCGCGCGTACTTCCGCACCTGACGAGCCGGCCGTCCGGGCACGCGTCCCCCGAGGATCAGGGCAGGCCGGCGAGGTCGGCCAGCAGGGCCAGGTGGTGCCCGAAGTACTCGGCGCGCGCCTGGACCATGTCGTCGAGGCGGTGGAAGACCTCGAAGTTGACCTGGCCGAACAGGTGCGTCCACGCGAGCAGCGCTCGGTCCAGCCGCTCTTCGGACAGGCCGCCGCCCTGCTCCTCGATCAGGCGGCGCAGGTCGTCGCGGACCGGCCCCGGCAGCGGCGGCCCGGCCGGGACGTCCGGAGCCTCGCCGACGATGGCCGCGAGCAGCAGGATCACCTTCGATGCCGGCACCACGGTCTCCGGCGGCGCGGCGTACCCGGGCACGGGGTTGCCGTAGAGCAGGCCGTACTCGGCCGGGTGCGCCAGGGCCCAGGACCGCACCGCGTGGCACGCCGCGAGCCACCGGCCGCGCAGGTCCTCGCGCGGGACCGCCGCTTCCGCCTCGGCCGCCGCCGCGCCGAGCGCCTCGTACGCGTCGATGATCAACGCCGTCAGCAGGGCGTCACGGCTCGGGAAGTACCGGTACAGCGCCGAAGCGACGATGTCCATGTCGCGCGCGACGGCGCGCAGGGACAGGTTCGCGCCCTCCGTGGCGAGGCGACGGCGGGCGGCTTCCTTGATCTCCTGGTGCATTTCCGAGCGGACCCGGGCGCGCAGCGACGAGGCGGACACGGCCTCAGTGTGGCACATCGCGAGAACACCCGGACTCGCGCGAGAACACTGTTCTTGACACGGCCTTCGACCGGGCAGTACGGTGTTCTTGTCCGAGAACAGTGTTCTCCACTGGGGGTTTCCATGGCTCTGCACGTCATCGTCGGCGCCGGTCCGGTCGGCACGGCCACCGCGCGCCTGCTCGCCGGACGCGGCGAAGAAGTCCGTCTGCTCAGCCGCCGGGGACAAGGCCCCGACGGCGTCCAGCTCGTCGCCGCGGACGCCTCCGACGCCGCCACGCTCGCGCGGCACACGGCCGGCGCGACCGCGTTGTACTGCTGCGCGGGCCCGGCGTACCACCGCTGGGCCACCGACTGGCCGCCGCTCGGCGCCGCCCTCCTGCACGCGGCCGAAAGCAGCGGCGCGGTGCTCGTCACGACCGGCAACCTCTACGCGTACGGCGCCGTCGACGGCCCGATGACCGAGCGGCTGCCGGCGCGGCCGAACTCGAAGAAGGGCGCGGTGCGGGCCAAGCTCTGGGCCGACGCGCTCGCGGCGCACGAAGCCGGGCGGATCCGCACGGCCGAGGTCCGCGGGTCCGACTACCTCGGCGCGGGCACGCTGTCGGCGTTCACGGCCTTGGTGCTGCCCAAGATCCTGGCGGGCAAGCGCGCGTCGGCCCCGGCCGACCTCGACGCCCCGCACAGCTGGACCTACGTCGGCGACGTGGCCCGCACCCTGATCGCCGTCGCCGCCGACGAGCGGGCGTGGGGCAGGCCGTGGCACGCACCGACCGCACCGGCGAGGTCACTGCGGTCGCTGGCGACCCGGGCGGCGGAGCTGGCGGGCGCACCGGCGGCCCGCCTCACGACGATGCCCGCCGCCGCCCTGCGCCTGGCCGGGCTCTTCAGCCCGGCGGCGCGGGAGATGGTGGAGGTCCAGTACCAGCTGCGGGCGCCGTTCGTCCTGGATTCCTCGGCGGCGACGGCGGCGTTCGGCATCGAGCCGACGCCCACCGACGACGCCCTGCTGGAGACGATCAAGAACTGAGCGCGCCGCCGGGTGCCGGAAGGCCCGCTAGTTCGGGATCTCCGTCGCCCGCTCCCAGCCCGACGGCAGCCGGCTCAGGTTCAGCGCGTGGTCGAGGCCGCTCCCGGCCAGCGCCCGGCGCACGACGCGGTTGTCGCCGGTGACGATCCGGAGGGTGGTGCTCTCGCGGACCGTCCGGACGTGGATGCCGGCGAGCACCGAAAGCCCGGCCGAGTCCAGGAAGTCGACCTCGGACAGGTCGAGCACCAGGACCGGGAACTTCCGGTGCGCCCACGTGCTCAGGACCGAGGCGAGCTCGGCGGCGCTGTCCTCGCCGAGCGCGCCGCGGATCCGGACCATGACGGCGCCGAAGTACGGCCGGATCACCTGGATGTCGAACGGGCTTCGCTCGATGAGGGGGGACGGCGCCGCCACCGGGATCGCCGTCGCGGGGTGCTGCACGACTAACATCTTCAGTACGCCTTCAGTCGCGGATGGCGTGCCGAGCGGTGTCCACTGCCCGCTCGGACGCCGTAAGTCGAGGGAGGGGCGGCTGCTCCTGAACCGCACCTTTACAGCCTAGTACTTGATCCAAACGGCGCAACCCCGCCAACGGCCGAACCGACCGTCTCCCGCCGTCCGCCGAAAGCGCGCCTTCCCGGCGTACGTACCAAAAACCGGCGTTCCGACGGCTCACCCTTGACAGTTCGCACGGATGACGGTCATGCTCGATAGCGTCTCAGGGTTCCTGATATAGAGTGTGGAGGTACTCCGGCGTGACCCGTTCGCCGCACGGCCCGGCCGACTTCGGCCTCGGCAGCTGGCCCGCGCGCCGGGCCCGGATCTCCCCCGGCCGCACCGCGCTCGTCCAGCCCGGGCGCACGCGCACCTACGCGGAGCTCGCCGACCGCGTCGAACGGCTGGCCGGCGCGCTCGCCCGGCTCGGCGTGCGCCCGGGCGACCGCGTGGCCTATCTCGGGGTCAACGACGTAACCGTCTTCGAGACGCTCTTCGCCACCGCCCGCCTCGGCGCGCTCTTCGTCCCGCTCAACTTCCGGCTCTCCCCCGCCGAGATCCGCTACATGCTCGAAGACAGCGGCGCTTCGGTGCTGGTGCACAGCCCGGACACCGACGACCTGCTGGCCGGCCCGCTGCCGGAGACCCTCCGGCACGTCGTCGCGACGGATCCCGCGTCGTGCCCGGCCGGCGGCCTGGACTTCGAGGCCGAGCTGGCCGCCGCCGGCGACCCACCACCCGCCGCGGTGCGGCTGGAGGACCCCTGCCTGCTGCTCTACACCTCCGGCACCACCGGCCGGCCGAAGGCGGCGGTCCTCACCCACGGGAACCTCACCTGGAACACCGTCAACCAGCTCGCCCACCTCGACGTCCTGGGCACCGACAAGGCGCTGTGCATCGCGCCGCTGTTCCACTGCGTCGGGCTGGGCCAGATCACGCTGCCGACGCTGTTCAAGGGCGGCAGCGTGGAACCGGTGGCGAAGTTCGACCCGGGCGCGATCCTCGGCCGGATCGGCGAGGCCGGGATCACGAGCTTCTCCGCGGTCCCCACGATGCTGGAAATGCTGTGCCGCCACGAGGACTGGGACCGCACGGACCTGAGCTCGCTGACGTGCGTGCTCTACGGCGGCTCGCCGGTCGCCGAGCGCGTCGCCCGCGCGTGGCTCGACCGCGGCGTGAAACTCCTTCAGGGTTACGGCATGACCGAAGCCTCGCCGGGCGTCTCGATGGCCACCCACGAGGGCACGCTCGACCACCCCGTCGCCGCCGGCGTGCCGCACTTCTTCACCGACGTGGCCGGTCTCGGCCCCGATCTCACGCCCGAGCCGCTCGGTGAGACGCCCGCGGAGCTGCTGGTGCGCGGCCCGCACGTGTTCGGCGGCTACTGGAACCGGCCCGAGGAGTCGAAGGCGAGCTTCGTCGGCGGCGACTGGTTCCGCACCGGCGACGTCGTCCGCGTCGACGACGACGGCTGGGCCCACGTCGTCGACCGCGTCAAGGACCTGATCATCTCCGGCGGCGAGAACGTCTACCCCGCCGAGATCGAGGCGGTCGCGGTCCGGCTCGACGAGGTCGACGCCTGCGCCGTCGTGGGGGTGGCCGACGAGCGCTGGGGCGAGGTCGGCGCCGCCTTCGTCGTCCGCCGCGCCGGCGCCCAGCTCGGCGAAGCCGCCTTCCGCGCCCACCTCGAACGGCATCTCGCGCGCTTCAAGGTGCCCAAGTACGTGCAGTTCACCGAAACCCTGCCGGTCAACGCCACCGGCAAGATCCGCCGCGTCGAGCTCCGCGCGCGAGCCGCCGCGTCCTTCCCGAACGGACCCGCATGACGATCCCCCTCCTGCCGTCTTCGCTGCACCTGGAGCTGCTCGACGACGTCGCCGTGCTGCGGCTGGCGCGCCCCGAGAAGCGCAACGCCCTCGACGACGCCACCGTGCTCGGCCTCGAAACGTTCTTCGGTGCCCCGCCGCGCGGCGTCAAGGCCGTCGTGCTCGACGCCGTGGGCGAGCACTTCTCCGCCGGGCTCGACCTTTCCGAGCTCACCGAGCGCGACGCGTTCGAGGGCCTGGAGCACTCGATGATGTGGCACCGCGCCTTCGAACGGCTCGAGCGCGGGCGCGTCCCGGTCGTCGCCGTGCTCCGGGGTGCGGTCGTCGGCGGCGGCCTGGAGCTGGCGGCGGCCGCGCACATCCGCGTCGCCGAGCCGTCGGCGTTCTACGCGCTGCCGGAGGGCCAGCGCGGGCTGTTCGTCGGCGGCGGCGCCTCGGTGCGCGTGCCGCGGCTGATCGGCGCGAGCCGGATGGCCGACATGATGCTCACCGGCCGCGTCCTCGACGCCGACGAAGGCCACGCCGCCGGGCTGTCGCACTACCGCGTCGACGACGGCTTCGAGCACGGGCTCGCCCTGGCCCGCAAGATCGCCACGAACTCGCCGATCACGAACTTCGCCGTCCTGCAGGCACTCCCCCGCATCGCCGAGGCCAACCCGGCCGAGGGCTACTTCATGGAGTCGCTGATGGCCGCGGTGGCGACCGGCAGCGCCGAGGCCAAGGAACGGATGCAGGCCTTCCTCGACAAGCGCGCCGGGAAGGTCGGGCGATGATCCTGCGCCCGGTCGCCCCCGACGTCCGCGAAACCACCGAGATCGGCCGGTACCTGGGGTGGCTGGCCGCCCGCGGCCGTTCGTTCGACGACTACGCCGCGCTCCACCGCTGGTCGGTGACCGACCTCGACGGCTTCTGGGCGTCGATCAAGGACTTCTTCGGCGTCCGCTTCCACTCCCCCGCCGAAAGCGTCGTGCCGGACCGGAGGATGCCCGGCACCGAGTGGTTCCCCGGCGCGACCCTCAACTACGCCGAGCACGCCCTCGGCGGGCCGCCGGACGACATCGCCGTCATCGCGTACTCCCAGACCCGGGAGCGCGCGGAGCTGACCTGGGGTGAGCTGCGCGAACAGGTCGAGAAGGCCCGCGCGGGCCTCGCCCGGCTCGGGGTCGGGCGCGGCGACCGCGTGGTGGCGTACCTGCCGAACATCCCCGAAACCGTGGTCGCCTACCTCGCGGTCGCGAGCCTCGGCGCGGTCTGGGCGTCCTGCGCGCCCGAGTTCGGCGCCCGCTCGGTCGTCGACCGGTTCGGCCAGATCGAACCCCGCGTGCTGCTGACCGTGTCCGGCTACCGCTACGGCGCCAAGGACGTCGACCGCCGCGCCGAGGTGGCCGAGATCCGCGCCGGCCTGCCGACCGTCGAGCACATCGTCCACATTCCCTACGGCGACCACGATCTCCCGGACACCCTGGACTGGAGCACCCTCCTCACCGAAAGCGCGCCCGGGTTCGAGCCGGTCGGCTTCGCGCACCCGCTGTGCGTGCTGTTCTCCTCCGGCACCACCGGCAAGCCGAAGGCGATCGTGCACGGCCACGGCGGGATCCTGCTGGAGCACCTCAAGAACCACGGCCTCAGCTGGGACCTGCGCCCCGGCGACCGGATCCTCTGGTTCTCCACCACCGCCTGGATGATGTGGAACGCGCTCGTCTCGGGACTGCTCACCGGCGCGTCGATCGTGCTGGTCGACGGCAACCCGCTGCACCCGGACCTGGCGTGGCAGTGGCGGCTGGCCGCCGAAACCCGCGCGACGCTGATGGGCGCGAGCCCGGGCTTCCTGATGGCGTGCCGGAAAGCGGGCCTGAACCCGGCGTCGGAGTTCGACCTGAGCGCGGTGCGGCAGATCGGCGCGGCGGGCAGCCCGCTGCCGGCCGAGGGCTACCACTGGGTGCGGGACGTCTTCGGGCCCGGCGTGCTGCTCAACGTCGGCAGCGGCGGCACCGACGTCTGCAGCGGGATCGTCCAGGGCGGCCCGCTGCAGCCCGTGGTGGCCGGCGAGATCTCCGGGCCGTGCCTCGGCGTCGACGCGAAGGCGTTCGACGAGCACGGCGCCCCGGTGGTCGGCGAGCTGGGCGAGCTGGTGATCACCGCGCCGATGCCGTCCATGCCGGTCGGGTTCTGGGGCGACGACACGGGTGCGCGCTACCGCGAAACGTACTTCGACGTCTATCCCGGGGTCTGGCGCCACGGCGACTGGATCCGGTTCTCCCCGGAGGGGAGCTGCGTCATCGCCGGACGCTCCGACGCGACGCTCAACCGCGGCGGTGTCCGGCTCGGCACCGCCGAGTTCTACGCCGTCGTCGAGGAACTGCCGGAGGTCGACGACTCCCTCGTCGTGCACCTCGAAGACCCCGACGGCGGCAACGGCGACCTCCGTCTCTACGTCGTCGTCCGGGACGGCGTCTTGGACGCACCGCTGCGCGAGAAGATCACGACGGCGTTGAAGAGCGCCCTGTCGCCGCGGCACGTGCCGGACACGATCACCGCCGTCCCGGTGATCCCCCGCAACCGCACCGGGAAGAAGCTGGAGCTGCCCGTGAAGAAACTCCTGCTCGGCGCCCGGGCCGAGGACGTCGTCGGCCGGGACGTCCTGGCCGATCCCACCGCTCTGGACCACTTCGGGGCGCGCGCATGAGCACCGTCGCGGTCGTCGGCACCGGCGTGATCGGCGCGAGCTGGGCCGGGCTCTTCCTCGCCCACGGCCACGACGTCGTCGCCACCGATCCGGCGCCCGGCGCCGAAGAACGGTTGCGCGATGCGCTCGAAGACACGGATCGGCTGCGGTTCGTCGCCGACGCCGGCGAAGCCGCCGCCGCCGCGGACTTCGTCCAGGAGAACGGTCCTGAGCGCGAGGACGTCAAGCACGCGCTGTTCGCCGTCCTCGACGAGGCCGCGCGGCCGGACGTGATCCTGGCGAGCAGCTCGTCCGGGCTGCTGCCGAGCGTCATCGCCCGCGGCTGCCCGCGCCATCCCGAGCGGGTCGTCATCGGCCACCCGTTCAACCCGCCGCACCTCATCCCGCTCGTCGAGGTGGTGCCCGGCCGCGAGACCGCGCCCGAGGTCGTCGACCGGGCCGTGGCGTTCTACACGTCGCTCGGGAAACGGCCGATCCGGCTGACGCGGGAAGTGCCCGGCCACGTCGCGAACCGGCTGCAGGCCGCGCTGTGGCAGGAGGCGTACTCGCTCGTGGAACGCGGCATCGCGACGGTCGCGGACATCGACACGGCGATCGCGTACGGGCCCGGGCTGCGCTGGGCCGTGCTCGGCCCGTTCCTCAACCAGCACCTCTCCGGCGGCGCGGGCGGGCTCGCGCACGTCCTGGCGCACCTCGGCCCGCCCACCGAAGAGTGGTGGCGCGACCTGGGCCGCGTCCACCTGACCCCGGAGCTGGCCGAGACACTCGTCGCCGGGGTCGATGCGGAACTCGGCGGCATCGGCGACGATCAGCTCGTCGCCGCCCGCGATGCCGTCCTGAACCGGCTGCTGGCCGCCAAGGCCGCGCAGCCCGACCTGCCCTGAACCTGGAGCTTCCGTGGACCTTTCCGCACTGACCGCCATCGACGTCCACACCCACGTCGAACAGGACGGGCACGGCTGCTTCGCCCTCGACCAGGAGCTGCTGGACGCGTCGGAGAAGTACTTCCGCGCCGGCCAGGACCGGACGCCGACGGTGGCCGCGATCGCCGAGCACTACCGGGCGCGGAACATGGCCGCCGTCGTCTTCACGGTCGAGGCGCCGGCCGCGACCGGGCACCCCGCGCTCTCGAGCGAGGAGATCGCCGACGCGGCCGCCGAGCACGCCGACGTGCTCATCCCGTTCGGCTCGGTCGACCCGCACGCCGGGAAGGCCGCCGTGCGCCGCGCGCGGGCACTGGTCGAGGGGCACGGCGTCCGCGGCTTCAAGTTCCACCCCAGCCTGCAGGCGTTCGAGCCGAACGACGTCCGGTACTACCCGTTGTACGAAGCCATCCAGGAGCTGGGCGTCCCGGCGCTGTTCCACACCGGGCAGACGGGGATCGGCGCCGGGCTGCCGGGCGGGCACGGCATCAAGCTGCGCTACTCGAACCCGATGCTGCTCGACGACGTCGCCGCCGACTTCCCGGAGCTGACGATCATCCTCGCGCACCCGTCGGTGCCGTGGCAGGACGAGGCGATCTCGGTCGCGACGCACAAGGCCAACGTCTACATCGACCTGTCCGGCTGGTCCCCGAAGTACTTCCCGCCGCAGCTGGTCCGCGCGGCGAACTCGCTGCTCAAGCGGAAGGTGCTGTTCGGCTCGGACTTCCCGGTGATCACCCCGGACCGCTGGCTCGCCGACTTCGCCGCCCTCGACCTCAAGGAGGAAGTGCGGCCGCTGATCCTCAAGGACAACGCCGTGCGGGTACTCGGCCTTTCCTGAAGGTTTGTCCGCATCGTTCCCGGGCACCCGTTCCGTCTGGCGCTTTTGCGGACGGGAGGCGGAAATCGTGGCCGAGGGTGACGTGCACACCTACTTCGAAAACGGGCTGTGGAAGAACCGCGTCGAGGGCGGGCACCGGGCTTCCAACACCTCGCCGCGCCGGACCGACGCCGTGCTCGCCGGCCGGCTGATCGCGAAGAAGCGGCGGGTCGGGCACGTGGTCCACACCCCGGAAGGCGACGTCGAAACCGAACGCGACTTCCGGCCGCGGCGTCCACAGTAGACGAAGACCCGCCCCGCCCGGCGGAGGCCGGGGGTGGACCTGGGAGCGGAGGCGGGAGCTTCTGTCCGTTCCCACGCGGGGGAAACACCGGTGTTCCCCGGAGTGACGCGGACCTCAAGCGCGGCGCAGCACGGCCCACACGGTCTTGCCGCCGGAGCGGCGCCGGCTGCTCCCCCACACCTTCGCGACCTTGGCGACCATCCGCAGCCCGAGCCCCGTCTCGGTCAGGTCGAGCCCTTCGCGCACCACCGCGGGACGCGGGCTTTCGTCGGCCACCTCGACCGACAGCCGGCGGCGGCGCAGCTCCAGCCGCAGCCGGGGCACGGAATCCGTGTGCCGCAGGGTGTTTTCGACGAGCTCGGTCGCGACCAGCGCGGCGTCCTCGGCCAGCTCGGGCACCCGCCACTCGGCACAGGTCCCCCGCACGAACGCGCGGGCGGACGCCGAAGTACGGGACGAGCGGGTCAGCACGCGGCGCGCGCGTTTCCGCGAGGGGCGCTCCAGCGCGGCTTCGGCCGAGGCGGCGTCGGCGTACACGGGCGCGCTCTGGGCGGCCAGCACCGCTCGTTGGTCGGGCCGGCCGGTCACCAGCACGAAGGGCACGGCCGGCCAGTCGCCGAGCCGCAGCGCGACGAACGAGAACACCTTGACGAGTTCGCGGTCTTCGAGTTCGAGGCCTTCGACGTCGACGAGGACGCCGTCGTCGGACTCGGCGGCGAGTTCGAGCAAGCTGTCGCGCAGCTGCGGACCAGTCGTCCGATCGAGGACGCCGACGGCCGCGGTCGTCGAGCCGTGCCGGGGAACCAGCCGGACGGAATTGTGCCGGGCGAGCACCGGGGACCACCTCCTGCCGGGTCTCCCGATCGGGTCCCCCGTCTCGGCGCACTCAAACGGTGACGTGTACTCCCGTCCGTCCGGGGTACCCGAACGGACCTGCGAACCCGAGGAGCCATCATCGCCACCGCGGTCCTGTTCGACATCGACGGCACGCTCGTCGACTCCAACTACCTCCACGTCCACGCCTGGCGGCGGGCGTTCCACGAGCTGGACCGGCCCGTCGACTCCTGGCGCGTGCACCGCGCGCTCGGCAAGGGCTCCGGCAAGCTGCTGAGCACACTGCTCGGCGACGACGACGCCGAGCGCGTCGGCGACGAGGTCGAGGACCTGCACAGCCGCTTCTACCTGGAGACGGCCGGCCTGCTGCGGCCGTTCGCCCAGGCCCCGGAGCTGATCCGGGCGCTCGCCGCGAAGGGCGTGCGGGTCGTCCTGGCGACGTCGGCGGCGCCCGACGAGCTGGCCGAGCTTCGCCGCGTCCTCGGAGTGGATGACGTGGTGAAGGACATCGTCTCGGGCGCCGACGTCGACGCGACGAAACCGGACCCGGAACCGGTGCTGGTGGCGCTGGAGAAGGCCGGCACGGCCCCGGCGGACACGATGTTCGTCGGCGACGCGGTCTGGGACGTGCGAGCCGCCTCGAAGGCCGGCGTGCGCACGATCGGCGTCCTGTCGGGCGGAGTCGGCGCGGCGGAACTGGAAGAGGCGGGCGCGATCGCGACCTACGACGATGTCGCGGCCTTGCTCGCGGACCTCGAGAAGAGCCCGCTGGCCGAGCTGTTCAGCTGACCTTCCGGGCCACCAGCCGTTCGACGAGTCCCAGCTTGAACCGTTCCCGCCGCTCGATCGGCAACCCGAGTGCCTCCACCAGCTTCAGCGGCCGCCGCCGGAAGTGCTCGCCCGCCAAGGGAACGCTCGCCAGCTCCACCAGCCACTGGGCCGCGCGCACCGCGAACGACGAGCCCGCCACGTGGTCGACCAGGATCAGCCTCCCGCCGGGACGCAGGACGCGGGCCATCTCCGCGACCGCCGTCGCGGGGTCCGGGATCGCGCAGAGGCCGAACGTGCACACGACCGTGTCGAAGGACGCCTCGGCGAACGGCAGCTCGTGCGCGCTGCCCTGCGCCAAGGTGACCGCGCGGCCGAGTTCGCGGGCTCGCGACCGGGCGATGTCGAGCATCCCGGAGCTCAGGTCGAGCCCGGTGAGCGTCACCCCGTCGGGGTACCAGGCCAGGTTGAGCCCGGTCCCGACGGCGACCTCCAGGACCTCGCCGGTCGCCTGGCCGCAGGCCCACTCCCGCGAGTCGCCGAAGAGGCGGCGGTCCCAGACGCCCATCTCCGCGTCATAGCTTGCCGACTTGCGGTCCCAGTACCGGTTCCACCGCTCCGCCTTCGCCATGCCCCCCAGCGAAGCACGAACCGGCCCGGGATCGGGTGATCCCGGGCCGGGTGCGCTCAGCCGAACAAACCCGGCGCGTAGGAGCCCGATCGGAAGAGGGGCGGGGAGGGAAAGAGTGTGAGGGGCTAGGGGTATATAGGGGTGG
>NZ_JBEXVF010000125.1:0-15582 GCF_040629235.1 Amycolatopsis sp. NPDC005961
CCGTCGAGCCGGACCGCGTGGCGCGGGAGTTCAAGCGGCGTCTCGGCGACCCGACGCCGGTGCTGCTCGGCGGCGCGCCGCATTCGGTGGCGTCGAGAACGACGGCTTCTTCGACCACGTGGTCCCGCCGTACGCCGCGGCCGGCCAGTCCACTGTGGACACGACGGGGGAGATCTTCGCGGGGTCGGCGACGAACCCGGCGGGGCCGTACGGGCTCGGGCAGCGCGTCCCGATGCTCGTGGTGTCGCCGTGGAGCAAGGGCGGTTACGTGTGCTCCGAGACGTTCGACCACACGTCGATCATCCGGTTCATCGAGCGGCGCTTCGGCGTGCGGGAGCCGAACATCACGCCGTGGCGGCGGTCGGTGTGCGGTGACCTGACGTCGGCGTTCGACTTCGCGCGCACCGACGTCCGCGTGCCGGCACTGCCGGACACGGCGGGTTACGAGCCGCCGGACCGCGTCCGGCACCCGGACTACGTGCCCGCGGTCCCGGCGAACAACGTGCTGCCGAAGCAGGAACGCGGGCTGCGCCCGGCGCGGGCCCTGCCGTACGACCTGTCGGCCGACGCCCGGCTGGCCGGCGGAACCCTGACGGTGACGTTCGCCAGCCACGGCCGCGCGGGCGCGACGTTCTACGTCGTGACGCCCTCGGGCGAGCCGCGGACGTACACGGCTGCCGCCGGCACGTCCTTGCCGGCCGCGTTGCCCGCCGCCGGGGCCTACGACTACACCGCGTACGGGCCCAACGGGTTCGTGCGCCAGTTCCGCGGCACCGCCGCGGGGCCGGAGGTGAGCCTCCGCCAGGACGGCGCCGAGCTGGCGCTGGTGCTGACGAACAGCGGCACCACGACGGTGCAGCTGAAGGTGACGGACGCGTACGGCCGCTGCTCGTCCACGCACCGCCTGCGTCCGGGCGCGCGGGTCGTCGAGCACGTGGACACCCGGCACAGCAACAACTGGTACGACGTGTCGGTCTCGTCGGACCGCGACCCGAAGTTCCTGCGCCGGCTGGCGGGCCACGGGGAGACCGGCCGCCCGAGCACGAGCGACCCGGCGACGCTCACGAAGTGAGGCGGCCGCGGCGCCAGTCCGACGGGCTGGCGCCGCGGTGGCGCTTGAACGCCACGCTGAAGGCGAACGGGTCTTCGTAGCCGACCGCCTTCGCCACCGCCGCGACGCTGTCTTCGGTGTCGCGCAACAGATCCGCGGCCAAGGTCATCCGCCAGCCCGTGAGGTACGTCAGCGGCGGCTCGCCGACGAGGCGCGCGAACCGCGCGGCGAACGCCGCCCGGGACAGCCCGGCCCGGGCGGCCAGCGCCGCGACCGTCCACCGGCGGGCGGGTTCGGCGTGCAGCAGGCGCAGGGCTTCCCCGACGCCGGCGTCGTCCAGCGCCCGGAACCAGGCCGGCGGTGCTTCCGCCGCGGCGCACCACGCCCGCAGCGCCAGGACGAGCACGAGGTCCAGCACCCGGCGCAGCACGGCGTCCTGGCCCGGTTCGTCCCGGCCGACCTCGGTGGCGAGCAGGTCGAGGGCCGCCCGGGTGCGCGGCCCGGCGGGTACGACGGCCGACGGCGGGAGCATCGCCAGCAGCCGCTCGGCGGCGACGCCGTGGAGTTCGTACGCGCCGCGCAACATCGTCGTGGCCCCGGGTGCGCCGTCGCCGTAGGTGCGCGGGGCCCGGGGGCTCACCTCTCCGGTGCCGGTGAGCGGGTACTTGCGCCCGCCCCGGATCACGACCTGGGGCGCGGTGGCCGGGTCGTCGGCGATCGTGTAGCCGGGCACCTTGATCAGCGCGATGTCCCCGGCGGCCAGGCGCACCGGCGGTCCGGAGCCGAGGCCGAGGAACGCGTGCCCGCCGAGCGTCGCGACCAGGGTCAGCGGCGGGGCGTCCGCGAAGGTCAACGACCACGGCGGCCGCTGGATCAGCTGCCGGACCAGCGCGTCCGAGGCGTGGGCCCGGTGCAGCAGGTCGCTCAGCACGTCCATGCGCCGACCCTAGACGATCACAAAGGAACCATCGACTTTCTCCCATGGATCGTCTCGCGCATCCGCGGTTGTCTGTCGGCATGAGCATCCTGATCCTCGGCGGAACCGGCAAGACCGGCCGCCGCGTCGCCCAGCGCGTCGACCACGCCCGAATCGCCTCCCGCGGCACCGGTTTCGACCTCGGCGATCCGTCGAGCTGGGCACTGGACGGCGTCACGGCCGTCTACCTCGTCGAACCCGACCTGTGGGCCGGACCCCGGCTCCCGCGGTTGGTGACCGAAGCGGTGGCGGCGGGGGCCCGGCGGCTGGTGCTGCTGTCCGCGCCGCGCGCCGGCGAGGAGGGTCATCCGCTGCACGCGGCCGAGCGGGCCGTCCGCGAATCCGGCGTCGGCTGGACCATCCTGCACCCGAACTGGTTCGCGCAGAACTTCAGCGAAGGCCCGTGGGCGCCGGGGATCCGCGACGGCGTCCTGTCCCTGCCGGCCGGGGACGGACGCGCGCCGTTCGTCGACGCCGAGGACATCGCCGAGGTCGCCGCGGCGGCGCTGACCGACGACCGGCACCACGGCGAGGTCTACGCACTGACCGGTCCGCGGGCGGTCGGCTTCGGCGAAGCGGTGGACCTGATCGCCCGGGCCGCCGGGCGGAAGATCGACTACGTCGACGCCGACCCCGAAGCGTTCATCGAGCGGCAAACCGCCCACGGCGTCCCGCGGACGGTGGCGAGCCTGCTCACCGGCCTGCTGACGGACCTGCGCGACGGCCGGGGCGCCGACCTCGGGGACGGCGTCGAGCGAGCCCTCGGCCGGCCGCCGCGGTCGTTCGAGGACTTCGTCGCCGCGACGGCCTGGACCCGTGACGTCACTTGAGCCGCTCGATCGTCAGCCGCAACGAACCCCGGTTGCCCGAATACCCCAGCCAGCTGTCGTTGGCGTACGCGTAGAAGTAGCCCGGCTTCTCGACGACCCACTTCTCCAGCAGGCTGCCGATCGGGAACGCCTCGTACGGCTGCTGCACGTCGTGGGCGTCGAGGTCCCGGGCCGCCACCGCGCCGATCAGCGCCATCCACTTCGCGTCTTCGCTGCGGCGGCCGCCGAACGCCCGGGCCTCGGTGTCGTTGAGCCGGGCGAGCTGGGTCTGGAGCCAGGCCGACGACGTGGCCAGTGCGTGCAGCACGTCCTGGAAGTCGAGCCGGGCGTCCGCCTCGGTGCCGTCCGGGTGGTGCGCGACCTTGCCGTTCAGCCAGGTGCCCTCGGCGCCGAACGCGTACTCGCCGGGCTCGAGGTGGACGCCCGTCCAGTTCCACGGCTTTCCGGCGTAGACGTCGACCGCCACCGACTCGCCGGCCGCGAGGCGACGCCCCGCGCGGTAGGGGCCGGTGGTGATCGGCGGCGTCGCCTGCCGGTCCACGGCGGACGGGGCGACGTCGTCGGAACCGGCGGCGATGAACGGGAAGGCGCGTGGCGCCGGGCAGAGGACCGTGTACACGCTGTGGAGCGAGTTGTGCAGCACGTCCTGGGCGTCCGGCCGGATCTGCCGGTCCATCGCGTCGTCGAAGACCAGGTCCGGCACGACCGCGCGGCACTCGTCGATCATCCACCGCAGGGCCGCGTCGGACAGGCCGGTGTGGTCGTGGCCGCCGCCGACGTCGCTGTGGTCGCCCGGGAACCAGACCTGCTTCGCGGTGCGGTCGCCGCCCACCTCGTCCAGGTTCGACCACAGGGTCGGCATGAACGGGCCGCGCATCTCGTCGATCGCGAGGGCTTGCCGGGCGTGCTTGACGTGCGGGCCGAGTTTGGTGTCGTGGAACCGGGGGAGGTGCCCGACGTGGTCTTCGACGAGCTTCAGCGGGCCGAGCCAGTCCGGGATGCCGAGCGAGCCGACGGTGTCCCAGACGCCGAGGAACTCGATCGGGACCGGGTCGGCGGCCTCGCCGGCCCCGGCCCGGTAGACGGTGGTGAAGAGCCGGTCGACCTCGGCCCAGAACTCGGTGGAGCCGGCGGTCTTGAGGTCCGCCGGCAGGCCGCACCGGCTGATCATGCCGCCGAGGCTGCGGACGGTGAACGCCCCGCGGCTGAACCCGAAGAGGTGGATCGCGTCACCGGGGGAGTAGGTGCGCGCGAGCCAGCCGTAGGCGCTCTTGATGTTCTCGGCGAGGCCCTTGCCGACGAGCCCGCCTTCGAGGTGGTCGAGCAGCCCGGGCCCGGTGCCGACACCGGGGTGGTAGTACCGCGGCTGGGTGCCGAGGTTCGCGACGGTGTGGTGGATCCGCGCGACGTTCGTCGGCGACGGCCGGCCCTGGTGCTCCTGGTCCGGCGTGTTCCACGTGCCGTCGCAGCAGACCACCAGGTGCCGCCGGGCCGGGTGCGGCTCGCTCATCCGTTCACCTTCACTCCACTCGGGATCTCGAGAGTAGGAGACGGTGAGCGGCGGCCGGGATACGGCCCGGTCCTGATCAGAAGCCGGGCACCAGCGCGCCCAGCCGCCGGCTGCCGCGCGGGGTGATGGCCAGTTCCCGGTCGCCGTCACCGCGCCGGACCAAGCCGGCCGCCAGGAACGCCGCCAGGACCTCGTGGCCGAGGACGCCGCCGAGGTGAGGGACGCGGTTGGTCCGGTCGAGGCACGCGGTCGCGAGCCGGCGGCGTCCGGGGTCCACCGTGGCCGGGTCGACGCCGAGGTCGTGGAAGGCCGAAACGTCGCTGCCCAGTGTCAGGCCGGCCGCGGAACCGTCCGGCGGCCGCAGCGCGCCGCGGTCGACGAGCATGGCGAACACCGTCACGCCGAGCCGGCCGGCGGTGTGGTCGTAGCACGTGTGCGCGATGTCCACTGTGGACTCGGTCGGGTGGGGCGGGGCGAGGGAGTCGTTGCCGCCGTAGCGGGCGAGGGCGGTGAGCACGGGCAGGAGGTCGTCGCGGCCGACGCGGTACAGCGCGTGGCGCCCGGTGTGCTCGACCGTCACCAGCCCGGCGGCGCGCAGCCGCGCGAGGTGGTTGCCCAGCCGCGGCGCGGTGACGCCCAGCGCGTCGGCCAGCTGCACCATGGTGTGCGGGCCCTCGGCGGCCAGCAGCTGCAGCGCCGTGAGCCGCACGGGGTCGGACAGCTCCCGCGTCAGCCCGACGATCGCGCCCTGGACGGGGTTTCCCGGTTCGACCATTCCGCTCACGACGCGATCCTAACACCGTTCATGGCTTGCTGAACGGTGCCTGTCGTGCTTACCATTCACGCTCTCATGAAGGGTGGATGCGTGAGGAGTCTTCTGTGGGGACGCGGGGTGTCCGCGCTCGGCGACGGCCTGTGGTTCACGATCTGGGCGCTGTACTTCACGCGGATCCTCGGCCTGTCCCCGGTGACGGTGGGCGCGGGGATGGCGGTGGCGAGCGCCGTGGGCATGGCCGCCGCGGTGCCGCTCGGCGCGTTCGCCGACCGCGCCGGCACCCGGTCGGTGCTGGTCGTCGTGACGCTGGTGCGCGCCGCCGCGATGGCCGGCTACCCGGCGGTGCGCGGGACCTGGTCGTTCCTGGCCGTGACCATCCTGTTCACCGCGCTGGCCACCGGCGGGACCGCGGTCCGGACGGCGCTGGTCACCGGGCTGGTCGCCGACCCGGCGCGCCGGATGCGCGTGCTGGCGCAGCAGCGGGTCGCCCAGCACGTCGGGTACGCCGTGGGTGCCGGTCTCGGGGCGCTCGTGCTGACCGCCGACGCGCCGTGGGCGTACACCCTGGCCATCGCGGGCAACGTGGTCAGCTTCCTGGTCCTGGCCGGCACGACGCTGCTGGTGCCCGCGCCCGCCGCGGTCCCGGCGCGGCGCTCCGGCGCGCGGGCCGTCCTCGGCGACCGGCCGTACCTGTGCGTCGCGGGGGTCACCGCGGTGCTGTCCCTGTGCTGGGCGATGCTGTCGGCCGGGCTGCCGCTGTGGCTGTCCGGCTCGACGCGGTTGCCGCTGGGGCTGGGCGGGATCGTCGTCGTGCTCAGCTCGGTGGGCATCGCGGTGTTCCAGGTGCCGTTCGCCCGGTTCGGGCGCACCACGACCCGGGCGGCGCGGACGGCGGTGGTGGCCGGGGTGCTGCTCGCGGCGAGCTGCCTGCTGCTGGCGACGACGTCCGGCGGCGCGGGAGCCGGTGCGGTGACGGTGGTGGTGCTCGCCGCGGTGCTGCACGTCGTGGGCGAGCTGAGCTACGTGGCCGCGAACTGGGGACTGTCGGTCCGGCTCATGCGCGAAGAGGCGAAAGGTGCCTACCAAGGGGCGAGCGAAGCGGCCACGGCGACGGTCCAGATGGTCGGGCCCGGGGTGTTCACGCTGGCGATCGGCGGTCTCGGGGCCTGGGGGTGGGTGCTGGTCGCGGGGGTGTTCCTGGTCGCCGTCGCGCCGATTCCCCGGCTGGCCCGCTGGGCGGCCCGGACCCGCGAACCCGCGGCTATGCTCGGCGACCGTGCCGGAGACGCGTCTTGACCTCGGCCGGATCCGGGCCGCCCGCCGGGTGATCGATCCGGTCTTCCTCGAGAGTCCGCTCTACCGCTGCGAACCCCTCGAACGCGTGCTCGGCTGCCGGGTGAGCATCAAGCTCGAAACGGCGAACCCGGTCCGCAGCTTCAAGGGCCGCGGCACCGAACTCGTCGTGCACGGCCTCGCCGGCCGGGCCGCGGTCTGCGCCAGCGCGGGCAACCTCGGCCAGGCCCTCGCCCTCTCCGGACGGTCCCGCGGGATCGACGTCACCGTCGTGGCATCGCGGTTCGCGCCCGCGGCGAAGCTCGAGCGCATCCGGGCGCTGGGTGCCCACCTCGAGCTGGTGGACGGCGACTTCGAACTGGCCCGCGAACGGGCGGTGGCGCTGGCGAAGGAGCGAGGCGTGCGGCTGGTCGAGGACAGCCTGGACGTCGAGACGTGCGAAGGCGCGGCGACGATCGGCCTCGAACTGGCGGCCGCCGGGCCGTTCGACGCGGTCCTCGTCGCCCTCGGCGGCGGGGCGCTGGCCACCGGGGTCGGACACGTCCTGAAGACCCTCGCCCCCGGGACCGAGGTGATCACCGTCCAGCCGGCGGGCGCACCGGCGATGACGCTGTCCTGGCGCGCGCGGCGCGTCGTCACGACGGACACGGCCGACACGATCGCCGACGGCGTCGCGGGCCGGTTCCCGATCCGGGAGGTCCTCGACGACCTGCTGGCCGTGGCCGACGACGCCGTCCTGGTGAGGGAGGCGTCGATCATCGCGGGGATCCGGCTGTTCCTGGAGCACGCCGGCCTGGTGGTGGAGCCGTCGGCGGCCCTCGGCCTCGCGGCGATCCTCGAAGACCGCGACCGGTTCGCGGGGCGCCACGTGGCGACGATCGTCTGCGGCGGCAACGTCGACCTGCCCGCCTACCGCGGCTGGGTCGGCTCTTAGCGGGCCAGCAGGCCCTTTTCGCGCATGGCCGCCCGGAACACTGCGGTCTGCGAGGCGTCGAGGGCGTTCGCCGGGAACGCGACCTTGCCCTCGGACGCGATCTTCAGGACCCAGAACCCCCGCACCAGCGCGACGTTCTTGAACGTCGTCCACAGCAGGGTCGTCGTCCGCCCGGGAACTTCGGCCGCGTACTCGGCGTCGGTCAGGACGAGCCGGGTGGTCCCCGGCTCCGTGTAGGCCCGCAACCGCCGGGTGATCCGCCGCGCCTGGAGGACCGGCCACCCGAGGCCCAGCAGGAGGACCACGCCGCCGACGGCGAGCCCGACCGGGTCCGGCTCCGCGCCCCGGAGCGCTTCGGTCAGTGCCAGCACTCCGAGCACCACGTAGATCCCGGCGGGCAGCCACCGGGCCACCGGCGCGCTCGGGTAACAGGCGCGATACGACTGCTTCGCCATTTCGGGCGTGAAGACGAAAGAAATCGAGATGTCCACGGACGGTTCCCCCAGAGCGATCGGCCGCGCTGATTCTGGCACGGCGTCCGGCGTGGCATCATGACCCCTGCCCCGATCGGCAAACCGAACGGAGACCGGGCTCGATGGACGCTTTACCGAACGCCGGGACGCGCGTGGCCGATGACGGCGGGCCGTCGATCCGGGACATGCTCGCCGTCAACCTGCGGGCCGCGCGGGCGGCGCGGGGCCTGTCGCTGTCCGAGCTCTCGCGGCGGTCCGGGATCGGCAAGGCCACCCTCTCGCAGCTGGAAGCCGGCACCGGCAATCCGACCATCGAAACCGTCTTCAGCCTGTCCCGCGCGCTCGAGGTGGCCATCTCCGACCTGCTCGACCACCGGCCGCGCGGCGGGCTGACCGTCGTGCGCGGAGCCGACGTCGAAGTGCTCCGCGGCGAGGGCGTCGACCTGCGGCCGCTGCGCCGGATCGAGGCCGAGAACAGCGTTTTCGAGGTCTACGACCAGGTCGTCCGCGGCGACGCGCCGCAGCGGTCGCAGGGGCACGTCGGGGTCGAGCACACGATCGTCCAGGCCGGCGGGCTGCGCGTCGAGGTCGGCGGGCGGACGGTCGACCTCGGGCCGGGGGACTACGTCGCCTTCGACGCGCGCGAGCCGCACGGCTACACCGCGCTCGAAGCGCCCGTCCACTCCGTGCTGCTGCTCCAGTACCGGGACGGCGAACGGCTCGACGGGCGTCCCCACCCCGTCTTGCCGGATTGACACCCGCGCCTTCGGAGTCTTAACCTCCGATCGTTCGCTTTACCGAACACCGGAGGGTCGATGAACCGAACGCGGGCGGTGGTGATCGGGGCGGGCGTCGTCGGGGCGGCGTGTGCCCGGGAGCTGAGCCTCGCCGGGTTCGACGTCCTGGTCCTCGACCGCGGCCGGCCCGCGGGCGGCACCACTTCGCACGGCGAGGGCAACCTCCTCGTTTCGGACAAGGGGCCGGGCGCCGAACTCCGGCTCGCGCAGCTTTCGGCGCGGCTGTGGCCGGAGATCGCGGCCGAACTCGGCGACGCCTGCGAGTTCGACCCCAAGGGTGGCATCGTCGTGGCCACCACCGAAGCGGGCGCCCGCGCGCTCTCGGCGTTCGCCGCCGAGCAGGCCGAAGCCGGCGTGCGCACCGAAACTTTGTCCACAGTGGACCTCGCGGCGGCCGAACCCGCGTTGACCCGCGAGGTGACCGCCGCGGTCCGCTACCCGGAGGACGCGCAGGTCCAGCCGGCCGGCGCGACCCTGGCCCTGCTCGGCTCGGCCCTCGCGCACGGCGCCCGCCTGCGCACCGGCACGGAAGTCACCGGCGCCGTCGTCCGCGGTGGCCGGATCACCGGGGTCCGCGTCCCGGCCGAAGTCATCGACGCCGACATCGTCGTCAACGCGGCGGGCCCATGGGCGGGGGAGGTCTCGACGCGGCTGGGCGCCCCGATCGCGGTCCGGCCCCGGCGCGGCGAGGTGCTGGTGACGACGCCGATGCCCGGGGTGGTGCGGCACAAGGTCTACGACGCGGACTACGTCGGGGCGGTCGGCTCCGGCGCCGGCGAGCTGCAGACGTCCGCCGTCGTGGAGTCGACGCGGGGCGGCACGATCCTGATCGGCTCGTCGCGCCGCCGCGTGGGCTTCGACGACGCGATCGTGCCGGACGTGCTGAGCGCGATCGCGGCCAAGGCGCTGCGGCTGTTCCCGTCGCTGGCTTCCGCGGCGGTGATGCGCGCCTACGGCGGGTTCCGCCCCTACGTGGACGATCACCTCCCGGTCCTCGGCGAGGACCCGCGGCTGGAAAACCTCTGGCACGCAACGGGACACGAGGGAGCGGGCATCGGCCTGAGCGTCGGCACGGCTCGGCTGCTGCGCGAACTGCTGACCGGGGTGCCGCCGTCGATGCCGGTCGACGAGTTCACGGTGGACCGTCCGGCGGTGCTCGCGTGATCGAAATCAGCGTGGACGGCGAGCCGGTGACGGGCATCGAGGGGCAGACGGTGGCGGCGGTGCTGCTGGCCGCCGGCCGGCTGTCGTGGCGCACGACGCGGTCCGGGGCACCACGCGGAGTGTTCTGCGGAATCGGCGCGTGCTTCGACTGCCTGCTGACGGTGAACGGAGTACCGGACGTCCGCGCATGCCGCCGCCGCGCCACGGACGGCGACGAGATCCACACCCAGTCCCGCCAGGAGAACGCATGAGGCGGGTGGTGATCATCGGAGCGGGCCCAGCCGGCCTGGCGGCCGCCGAGCACGCCCTGAGATCGGGGGCGCGGGTGACGGTCCTGGACCAGTCGGACGCTCCGGGCGGGCAGTACCACCGGGGGATGCATGGCCGGCCGCACGGCTTCGAGGGATTGCTGGATCGGTGCGAGTGGTGGCCGGAAAGCACGGTGTGGGCACTGGAAGCCGCCGCGGGCGATCGTGGCGGTGTTGCGGCGGGCGCTGCCGCGCTCGGTGGTCCCGGAGCGGGTGGCCGCGGGGCGGTGGAAGCTGGTCCGCCTGGCGTTGCCGCGGGTGGCGGTGTTGCGGCGGGTGCTGCCACGTTCGGTGGTCCCGGAGCGGGCGCCCGAGATTTGGCGGAAGCGGGACAGCCGGGCGCTCTCGTGAGTGGCGGGGCTGCGGCGGTCGCCGAATCGGGTGGCGGCGAGGGAGCGGCGGAAGCCGGGAGGCCGCGCGGCCGGCTTCGGCTCCACGTGCTCCGCGGCCCGGCCGATGGCTCCGCCCGCACCCGGCACGTCCTCGAACCCGACGCCCTGATCCTCGCCACCGGCGCGCACGACCGCACCCTGCCCTTCCCCGGCTGGCAGCTGCCCGGCGTCTTCACCGCGGGCGCCGCGCAGGCGCTGGCCAAGGGCGAACGGGTCGCGGTCGGCCGGCGGGTGCTCGTTGCCGGAGCCGGGCCTTTCCTGCTTCCCGTCGCCGAATCGCTGCTCGCCGTCGGAGCGACAGTGGTAGGAGTCCTCGAAGCCAACCTCGCCTCGACCATCCTCAAAGGATGGGGATTGCACGTCCGCAAGACCGGCGAACTCGCTCGCTACGTCGCCACCCTCGCCCGTCACCGCGTCCCGTACCACTTCGGCCGCGTGGTCGTCGAGGCTCGCGGGGACGACCGGGTCCGCGAAGTCGTCACCGCCCGCGTCCGGGCGGACTGGTCCGTCGTGCCCGGCACCGAACGCACCTACGCGGTCGACGCCGTCTGCGTCGGGCACGGCTTCACACCCCAACCCGAACTCGCCGTCGCCGCCGGCTGTGTTCTCGACGGCGGATTCGTCCGAACGGACGAGAGCCAGCGGACCGGCGTCGAAAACGTCTTCGCCGCTGGTGAGATCACCGGGATCGGCGGTGCGGACGCCGCCAGAGCCGAGGGGGCCGTCGCCGGCTGCGTCGCCGCCGGGGGTACGCCGGGCCCTGACCTGCTACGCGAGCGTGACCGCACCCGCGACTTCGCCCGGCGGCTGGGAAAAGCCCACCCCATCGGCGCCGCCTGGCCCGGCTGGCTGCGTGACGACACGATCGTCTGCCGCTGCGAAGAGACTTCCTACGGAGAACTGAAAGCCGCCGCCGACGACGTGGCAAAACCCGGCCCCCACGCCCTCAAGCTCGGCACCCGCGCCGGGCTCGGACCGTGCCAAAGCCGGATCTGCGGGCCCACCGTCGCCGAACTCTGCGGCACCACCGAGCGCCACCACCGTCCGATCGCCCAGCCGATCCGCCTGGGCGAGCTCGCCGACCCGAAGGAGACCCCAGCATGAGCACCCGCGACCTCGGGGGCGTGGTCGTCGCCGCCGCGCTGCCGTACCGGGCCGACGACGCCGCGCCCGCCGGACTCGCCGTCGACTACGACGCCTATGCCGAGCACTGCCGCTGGCTCGTCGACAACGGCTGCCGGGGCGTCGGCCCGAACGGTTCCCTCGGCGAGTACTCCTCGCTCACCGACGACGAACGCCGCCGCGTCGCCCGCACCGCGATCGAGGCCGTCGGCGAAAACGGGATCGTCGTCGTCGGTGTCCACGGACCCGGTGCGCACCAGGCCAAGCAGTGGGCCGAAGCGGCCGCCGAAGACGGTGCGCACGGCGTCCTCTGTCTCCCGCCGACGCTCTACCGCGCCAACCGCGGCGAGGTGCTGGCCCACTTCGAAGCCGTCGCGTCGGTCGGCCTGCCCGTGATGGTCTACAACAACCCCTTCGACACCAAGGTCGACCTCACGCCCTACCTCCTGGCCGAAATCGCGCAGATCGACAACGTCGTTGCCGTCAAGGAGTTCTCCGGCGACGTCCGGCGCGTGCTCGAAATCCGCGAACGGGCCCCGGAGCTGGCCGTGATCAGCGGCGCGGACGACGTCGTCCTGGAGAGCCTGCTGATGGGCGCGACCGGCTGGTTCGCCGGGTTCCCGAACGTCTTCCCGGCCGAGTCGGCGCGCCTGTTCGAGCTGGCCACGGCGGGCAAGCTCGACGAGGCCCGCGCGCTGTACGAGCCGCTCGTGGCCGCGTTCCGCTGGGACTCGCGCACCGAGTTCGTCCAGGCCATCAAGCTCGGCATGGACATGGTCGGCCGGTACGGCGGCCCGTGCCGCCCGCCGCGGGGCCCGCTGACCGACGTCCAGCGCGAGCAGGTCCGCGCCGACATGGGCCGCGCCCTGGCCTCGCTGGGGGTGGCGTAGGTGCGGTCGTCACGGGCGATCACGGCGGTCGACTCGCACACCGAAGGCATGCCGACGCGGGTGGTGACCGGCGGCGTCGGCACGATCCCCGGTGCCACGATGGCCGAGCGCCGCCGGTACTTCATGGAGCACCTCGACCACATCCGCCAGTTCCTCATGCACGAGCCGCGCGGGCACTCGGCGATGAGCGGCGCGATCCTGCAGCCGCCCTGCCGCGACGACGCCGACTGGGGCGTCGTGTACATCGAGGTGTCGGGCTGCCTGCCGATGTGCGGCCACGGCACCATCGGCGTCGCGACGGTGCTGGTGGAGACCGGCATGGTCGAGGTGACCGAGCCGACGACCGTGGTGCGCCTGGACACCCCGGCCGGGCTCGTCCACGCGGAGGTCACCGTCCGCGACGGCCGGGCCGAACGGGTCAAGCTCCGCAACGTCGCGTCGTTCCTCGCCGAGCGCGACGCCGTCGTGGACGTGCCCGGTCTCGGCGAGGTCCGCTACGACCTGGCCTACGGCGGGAACTTCTACGCCATCCTCGAACTGTCGCAAGTGGACATCCCGTTCGAACGGTCCGAAAAGGACCGGATTCTCGGCGCGGGCCTGGACATCATGGCCGCGATCAACGAGCAGCGCCCGCCGAAGCACCCGGCCGACCCGCTGATCGGTGGCTGCAAGCACGTCCAGTTCCTCGCTCCCGGCTCGGACGCGCGGGCGTCGCGGAACGCGATGGCCATCCACCCGGGCTGGTTCGACCGGTCGCCCTGCGGCACCGGCACGTCCGCGCGGATGGCCCAGCTGCACGCCCGCGGTGAGCTGCCGCTGCACACGCCGTTCGAGAACAGCTCGTTCATCGGCACGACGTTCACCGGCGAGCTGGTGGCGGAGACCGAGGTGGGAGGGGTGCCGGCGGTGATCCCCGAGTTCTCGGGCCGCGCGTGGATCACCGGCACGGCGACCTACCTCCTCGACCCGGACGACCCCTTCCCGACCGGCTTCGTGCTCTAGGTGGTGATACTGGCGACCGCGTCGACGCCGTAGTTGTCCGCGTACCCGTTTTCGACGCCGACGAGGATCTCGGCGACCTCGAACCAGCGGTCCCAGAACGGGGTTTCGCGCAGGGCGTCGACCAGGCGCTGGTACGCCGCGTGGTCGACGGCCTCCCAGACCCAGACGTCGGTCACGCGCGCCGAGTAGAACTCGGTGTCGTAGAAGCGCGACCGGACGCCTTTCGCCTTCTCCTCGATCGCCGGGACGACCTCGGTGCGGAACGCCTCGATCCGCTCCTCGACCGTCAGGGCCAGCCACTCGGGCGTCGTCTTGACCAGCATGAACGCGGTGACCGTCATGCGTACGCACCCGCTTCGATGTCCTCGACCAGCGTCGGCCCGGACGGCGTCCAGCCGAGCAGGTCCCGCGTGTGCGCGTTCGACGCGGACATGTCCAGGCCGAAGAACCGGCCGAGGAAGCCGAAGTGCTCGACGGCGTTCTCCGGCGCGACCGAGACCACCGGCAGGTCGAACGCGCGCCCGATCGCCTCGGCGATCTCCCGCGTCGTGACGGCTTCTTCGGCGACGGCGTGCACCCGCGAACCGGCGGGTGCGCCTTCGACGGCGAGCCGGACGAGCCGGGCCGCGGCCGGGCGGTGCACCGCGGACCACGCCGCGTCGCCGTCGCCGAGGTAGGCGGACACGCCGTGCTGACGCGCCGCCGCCGTGAGGGACGCCAGGAACCCGGGGTCGCCGGCGCCGTGCACCGACGGCGCGAAGCGGACGCTGACCACCCGGACGCCCTTGTCGACGTACTCGAGCGCGAGGTTCTCACCGCCGCCGCGCATCGAGTCCGGGCCGACCGCCGGGGACACGTCGGTCTCGACCGCGGGCCGGCCCCGTACCAGGCCCGCGAGCGCGCCGGCCAGCACGAACGGCCGGTCGGTGCCGGCGAGCGCGCCCGCCATGGTCTCGATGGCGGCCCGCTCGGTCCGGTTGTTCTCGGCCGGGTTGCCCCAGTCGTGCTTGTTGCCGAGGTGGATGACGGCCTGGGCGTCGAGCGCGCCGTCGCGGAGGCCGTCGAGGTCGTCGAGATCGCCGCGGCGGATGCGGGCACCCGCCTTGGCGAGCTTGAGGGCCGCGGCGTCCGAGCGGGCGAGGCCGGTGACCTCGTGCCCGGCGCCGAGCAGTTCGCCGACGACGGCCGTGCCGATCCACCCCGTCGCTCCGGTGACGAACACGTGCATGGTGCTGCTCCTTCTTCGGATTACTCGTTACGAGTACGAAGCTAGGAGCGACGGCAGTGTTCGCGCCACGCAAGTTCGGTAATCAAGAGTTGCGTCGAACGCAAGTTCTCGCGTCCACTCGGGTCATGAGCCGGTCTCGACGTGGTCGAGGACGCCGAGTGCGTCCGGGACCAGGACGGCGGCGGAGTGGTAGGCGCTGACCAGGTAGGACGTGACGGCGCGGTCGCTGATGCCCATGAACCGGACGTTCAGGCCGGGTTGGTACTCGTCCGGCAGTGACTTCGGGCGGAGGCCGATGACGCCGGCGTCGTCTTCGCCGGTGCGCATGGCCAGGATCGAGGTGGTGCCGGTGTCGGTGATCGGGATCTTGTCGCAGGGCAGTATCGGGACGCCGCGCCAGGTGTGGACGCGTTTGCCGTCGAGGATGGCGGTGTCGGGGTAGATGCGTGCCCGGGTGCATTCTCGGCCGAACGCGGCGATGGCGCGGGGGTGGGCGAGGAAGAACTTCGTCTTGCGGCGGCGGCAGAGCAGGTCGTCCATGTCGAGGGGTGTGGGTGGCCCGGTGCGGGTGGTGAGGCGCTGCTTGAGATCGGTGTTATGGAGCAGCCCGAAGTCGGTGTTGTTGACCAGTTCGTGTTCTTGGCGTTCCCGCAACGCTTCGACGGTGAGCCGGAGCTGTTGTTCGAGCTGGTTCATGGGCTGGTTGTAGAGGTCGGTGACGCGGTTGTGGACCCGCAGGACGGTTTGGGCGACGGCGAGGTCGTATTCGCGGGGTGAGGGGTCGTAGTCGACGTAGGTGCCGGAGAGGGTCGGTTCGCCGTCGTGTCCGGCGGAGAG
>NZ_JBEXVF010000126.1:0-15217 GCF_040629235.1 Amycolatopsis sp. NPDC005961
GACTTCCTCGAAGGCCCCGAGGTGTTGCGTGACGGCGGGGTCGAGGCGATGAAGGAGATCCGCCGGATCCGCGACCAGTACCCGGAGACCAAGCGGCACAAGGCCACCGACGTCCCGGGCATCGCGTCCAACGACATCGGCATCATCAACAGCGCGCCGCCGCCGAGCCGGACCGTCGTGGTCCTGATCAAGCGGCTGCTCGACCAGACGAGGGGCCGCCACCGGTTCGGTCTCGGCGCCGTCCCCGCGGACGAAGCCCATTGGTGGCACACGTCGCTGTTCACCACCGTCGTGGTCACCGACGCCGGCCAGGACGCCGTCCGCGTCCGGTCCTACGACCGGGCCAAGACCCTGGACCTGGCCAAACGCGGCATCCGCGTGATCCAGCGATTGCGCAAGGAAGGCGCGGCGGTGCAGGAGCAGTACCAGCGCGCCATGCCGGAGCTGACCTCACGCGAGAACTGGGCGCGGCTCTACGACCTCTGATCCCCGCTCGTCCCGTTACTTCAGCACGCTGACCGCGCGGGCGATGACCAGCAAGGACGTCAGCAGCGCCGCGACGCTCTGCACCGCCATCAGCACCTTCGCCCGCGACGACAGCGGCATCGTGTCGGTCGGGCTGAACGCCGTCGAGTTGGTCACCGACACGTACAGGTAGTCCAGCAGGGCCGGCACCCAGTCGGACTTGACGCTGGAACCCTCGGCGACCTCCTCGACGGTGTCGGCGTTCTCGTCCTGGGAGAACCGGAAATCGGCCAGCGGCAGGTCGGCGCGGCCGGACTGGGTGCGCGTCACCGGGCCGCCGCGGTCCAGCTCCCAGTAGGCCAGCCCGAACGCGATCACGTTGGTCAGCCACACCTGCAGCGCACCCAGCAGCAGCGCCTGGCCGCTGTCGGCCGCGCCGGCGACCAGGTCGTGGATCAGCAGCGCCAGCGCGCCCAGGTTGGTGACGCCGATGACCGCGACCAGCGTCAGGGACAGGACACGGGAAAGCCGGGTCTGCCGGGTGACGCGCCGCGGGTTGATCGCGATCAGCGGCACCAGCAGCAGGATCTCCAGCGCGGGCACCACGAACCGGGGAGCGACCAGCAGTTGTTCCGGCAGCGCCAGGTAGAGCGCGATGGCCACGAGCGTCGCGACGGCGGCGGGCAGGCGGGCCTCACCGCGGCGCTGGTGGCGGGGGTGACGGGTACTGGCCGCGACGCGATCGGCGGGCATGACGGCGGCTCCTCGCGCTCGGCCGCGAACCGGCCCCTGGTCATCGGGGCGCCAGCCTAGCCTCCGGCACGGCCATACCCGCTGCCGCGGTGGCCGGCGGCTTTCACCCGCTGCCCGGCGGCCGGGCTCCCGTGGCAAAAGACCGGATGTAGGCCAGCGCGGCGTTCATCGACGCTTCCAACGGCTGGATGTGGCGGATGGTCTGGGAGAGCAGAACTCCGCCCTGCAGCGCCGTCAGCAGTGCGAAAGAGAGCTCGTCGAGGTCGGTGCCGGCGCGCAGTTCGCCGCGATCGCGCATGGCCCGCAGGCCGTTGAGGATCAGGTCCTTCCAGCGCAGGAATCCGTCGGCGATGTCGGTGCGGGATTCCTCGTCGCTGGTGCTCAGTTCGCCCGCGAGGGAGCCGAGGCTGCAGTCGCCGCGGCACTCGTTCTCGAGCTGGCGTTCGATCGCGGCGTCCGCCCAGGCGCGTAGTGCCTCGAAGCTGTCCAGCGCGCCGATACGAGGCTCCCCGGCGTCGAGTGCGGCGTCGGCCTGACGGGTGATCACCGCCCGGATCAGGGCCTGCTTGCTGTCGAAGTAGTGGTACAGCTGCGAACCACTCACTCCCGCGGCGGCGCGGACCTCGTCGATGCCGGTGCCCGCCACGCCGTGCCGGGCGACCAGCTCGGTCGCGGCTTCGATGATCCGGTTCCTGGTGGCCTGCCCCTTCGGGGTCAGGCGTCGTGGCTTCGCCGTCTCGGTCACCACCACAGCGTACCAAGACTGGGTTGCGCCATCCATTTTTTGCCACTACGTTTCTGGATGGAACAACCCAGAAAATGAGGTTCATGCCATGACCACTACCGAGCAGCACGGGCGCACGGCCCTGGTGACCGGCGCGACCGCGGGCATCGGCCGTGCCGTCGCCCTGCACCTGGCGGCCAGCGGGATCGACGTGATCGCCCACGGCCGCGACCCCGAACGCGGCGCCCACCTGGTGAAAGAGATCACCGCGGACGGCGGCACCGCGCGGTTCGTGGCCGCGGACCTGACGAAAGCCGAGGAGGTCCTGGCCCTGGCCGAGGCGGCCGGAGAGATCGACATCCTCGTGAACAACGCCGGGATCTATGCCTTCACCAGCACTCCCGACACCACTGCCGAGAGCTTCGACCGGCAGTTCGCGGTCAACACCCGAGCCCCGTTCCTGCTCGTCGCGGCGCTGGCCTCCGGCATGGCCGCGCGCGGGCACGGATCCATCGTCAACATCACCTCGACCGCCGCCACGTCCCCCGCGCCGATCGGCTCCGCCTACGGCGCTTCGAAAGCCGCTGTCGAACTGCTGACCCGCTCCTGGGCCACCGAGTTCGGCGCGCGCGGCGTCCGCGTCAACGGCGTGTCCCCCGGACCGGTCCGCACCGCGGGAACCACCGCAATGCTCGGCGACGACGTCGAGATGCTCGGCCGGGCCAACCTCCGCGAGCGGATCGGCGAGCCGGACGAGATCGCCCGTGTCGTCGGCTTCCTCGTGAACGCCGACAGCAGCTACATCAACGGCACCGTCATCGTCGCCAACGGCGGGGAGCCCAGCGCCCTGCCCGCCTGACACCCGCCCCGCCCATTCCGAACAGGAGTACCGCCTCATGTCCCCTTCCGGTACCGACCCCGCGTGGTTGCCCCCGGGCTTCGAAATCCGTACCGCACACACCAACGGCGTCCGGTTGTCCGCCGCGGTCGGCGGCAGCGGGCCGCTGCTGGTCCTGGTGCACGGGTGGCCCCAGACGGGCCGCGCGTGGGCGAAAGTCATGCCGGCCCTGGCCGAGCACCACACCGTGCTCGTGCCCGACCTGCGTGGCAGCGGCGCCAGCGAGCGACCGGTCGACGGCTACGCCAAGACCAACCAGGCCGACGACATCCGCGGCCTGATCACCGCGCTCGGCCTGACCGGACCGGCCGTGGTGGTCGGCCACGACATCGGCAGCATGATTGCCTTCGCCTGGGCGCTGCACCGGCCCGAGGACCTCGCCGCGGTCGTGCTGCTCGACGCCTTCCAGCCCGGGGTCGACCTGGAGGAGTCGATGAACGTCGTCACCGGCGGCTCCTGGCACTTCGGCCTCTTCATGACCCCGCACATCCCGGAGATGCTGTTCGACGGTCACGAACTGGAGTTCTTCACGGCGACGTTCACCGCCCTCAGCGCAAAACCGACGTTCACCGACTCCGAACTCGCCTTCTACGCCGAGGCCTATGGCGGACGCGACCGTCTCCGCGGCGGTTTCGGGCACTACCGCACGCTGCTCGACGACGGCCGGGAGAACCGAGCGGCCCTCGCCGAGCATCCGGTGACCGTCCCGGTGCTGTCCATCGGGGGCCGGGAATCCGTCGGCGAGCAGACGACGGAGGCGCTGCGCCCCCACGTCGAGAACCTGACCGGCCTGATCGCCCCCACCGGTCACTTCGTCGCCGAGGAAGCTCCGGACTGGCTCGTCCGAACGCTGCGCACGTACCTCGCCGAAACCATCGAACCCCAACCGAGCGGCGCCACCGTCCCATGAGGATCCTGGTCATCGGCGCCACCGGGTTCGTCGGCGGCGCCGTGGCTCGCCATCTCGGCGGGAAAGGCCACTCCGTCACCGGTTCGGCTCGCTCCGAGGAGGCCGCCGAACGTCTGTCGGCCCAGGGCATCCGCGCACTCCGGGGCGACCTGGACGCCGGCCGGCCGGCGCTCGTGGCCGCCGCGCGGCAAGCCGACGCCGTGGTGTTCGCGGCCCAGTTGGAGCCCGAAGCCGAGCGGGTCGCGGTCGCCGATCTCCTCGGCGCGCTCGAGGGTACCGGGAAAGCCTTCTTGTTCACCTCCGGTACGGGCGTCCTGATACAGCGCACGGCCGGCGCGTGGAGCGAAGACTGTTTCGCCGAGGATGACCCGTTCACGGTGGAACCGCTGGCCGCCGACCGGCTCGCCGTCGAGAACCTGGTCCGCTCCGCGGCCGGCCGAGGGATCCGCTCGATGGTCGTCCGTCCGGGCCTGATCTGGGGGCCGGGTGAGCACGGCCACGTATCGATGGTCTACCAGTCGGTCACGCGCACCGGAACCGCGTGTTACGTGGGCGAAGGTCTCAACACCTACTCCCACGTACACATCGACGACGTCGCCCGGCTGTTCGAACTGGCACTGGCGAAGGGAAGCGAAGGAGCGCTCTACCACGCCGTCGCCGGAGAAATACCCAACCGGTGGATCGCCGAGGCTGTCGCGCGCGACCTCGGTTGCCCCACTCGCAGCCTCACCCTCGACGAAGCGGCGACGGTGTGGGGCGAGTTCGGCGCGCTGATCCTCGCCGCGTCCAGCCGCAGCCGAGCACCGCGCACCCGCCGTGAACTCGGCTGGGCTCCCCAGCACACCGACATGCTCTCGTCGATCGGAGAGCCGCGACTCCGAGACATCGCGACCGCGGCGTCGTGACTCACCCGTTCAGTTCGCGCACAGACGAACCACACGCCCGGCTCGTCAGTTCAGTGCCTCTTGTCCGAAGGTGCGTTCGCCTCGTCTTTCAGCCGGGCGTGGATCTCCGCGGTCTGTGGGGCACCGAGTTCCTCGCAGATCGCCAGTGCCTGACGCCAGCATTCCACCGCCGTGTCGATGTTGCCGAGGATCTTCGCTATGTCACCGATGGAGGTGAGGCTCCTCGCTTCGCTCCAGCGGTCGCCGACCTCACGCCACATCCCGAGCGCCTGCCGGTAGTGCTCTTCGGCCTTGTCGAGTTCGTCGAGGTCCCGGTAGGTGTCCCCGAGGCTTTTGAGGATCTGGGATTCACCGCCCGGGTCGCCGCTCCGACGTCGCAACTGCAGTGCCTGCTGGAGATAGTCGATCGCCTCGACGTACCGTCCGAGACCGCGGCAGGCGTCGCCGAAGCAGTGCAGGGCCACGCTCTCGCCGTGGGTGCTGTCCACTGCGCGAAACAGCGTGAGCGCATCCTGGGAACGGGACAAGGCATCGGTGAACCGCTCCAGTTCCCACAAGGTGATGCTCAGGCTTCCCAGGGTCCACGCCTCGGCGTAACGGTCGCCGAGTTCGCGCCAGATAGCGAGTGCGCGCTCGAAGCTGTCGATCGCGTCGTCGTACCGGCGGAGGTTGCGGTAGGCGATTCCCAGACCCGCGAGCAGCCAGGCGTATCCGCTCCGTTCGGCCTGCTGCTCAGCCGCGGCGAGCCCGATGCGGTAGGCACTGATCCAGTCGACCCACGGAGTCCGCAGCGTGAAGTAGCCCCACAACGCGGTCGGGAGCTGCCAAGCGATGTCCAGGTGCGACTCGGCCGAGGCCTGGCGGGTCGCGGCGACGAGGTTGAGGCGTTCCGCCTCGCACCACTGCCAAGCCCGCCCCTGGCTTTCGAAGGTCAGCGGACGGCAGCCGGCGGGTGGTTCGCCGAGCGGGGCATGTCGTCGAAGTGGTGCGAGTTGACGATCGGCGGCGTCGGCGGAATGCAGGTACCACGTCAGCAGGCGCAGTTTGGCGTCACCGCGGTCGGCTTCGGTTTCGTCCTCGCCGGCGCGTTCCGCGGCGTACAACCGAAGCAGGTCGTGGAGACGGTAGCGGTTGTGGTCGACCTCCTCCACGAGGTGCACGCTGGCGAGAGCGTCGAGGTTGCGCCGAGCCTGCTCGATGGTCAGGTTGGTCAGCGCCGCGGCAGCCGGGATCGAGATGTCCGGCCCCGAGTGCAAGCCGAGCAGGCGGAACACGTGGGAAACGGCCGGCGGCAGCGCCCGGTAGGACCAGGAGAACACGACGCGCACGGCCGTGCTCTCGTCGTCGTCCGCGGCCAGCAGGTCGAGCCGGTCACGTTCGCCGGACAGCTGGCGAGCGAGTTCGGCAAGGGTGAGTCTGGGGTGCGCGGCGACGCGTTCGGCGGCGATGCGCAGCGCGAGCGGAAGGTATGCGCACGCGCGCGTGATCTCGGCAGCCGCGGCACCCTCGGCCGCGACCCGGTCTTCACCGACGATTTGTTCGAGGAGGGAGTACGCCTCCGTCGGGTGAAGCGGATCGAGGGTCAACCGGGCGGCGCCCTCCCGGGCGACCAGACCGGACATCCGCTGGCGGCTGGTGATGAGCACCCGGCACGTGGCCGATCCAGGGAGCAACGGGCGGACTTGCTCTGGTGTGGCGGCGTTGTCGAGAACGATCAGGACACGCCGGTCGGCCAGCAGCGAGCGGTAGAGCGCCGCCTGTCCCTCGAGGTCCGCCGGCATGTTCCGGGTGGTGACACCCAGCGCTCTGAGCACCCGTTCCAGGATCTGCTCGAGCGGTGTGGGCGCGACCGGGTCGTAGCCGTGCAGATCGATGTAGATGTCGCCGTCGGTGAACTGGCTTCTCACCGCGTGTGCCCAGTGAACGGCCAGCGCGGTCTTGCCCATCCCAGCGGCGCCGACGATCAGGAATATCGAGGTCTCTCCGGGCCCGCTCGCCCCGGGCTCGACAAGCAACGAGTCGAGCTTGGCGATGTCGGCGAGGCGGCCGGTGTAGTGGGCGGTGCTCGCCGGGAGATGCCGGGGTACGGGCAGCACACGGCGTTCGGCGCCGGCTGCGGGACTTGGTTGTCTCGCTGCGTCGACGATGTCGCGGTAGGGGTTGTCCGGCAGGGCGATCCACGCCGAAGTGACGGTCTCTTTGGCCGAGACAGTCACATTTCGGTAAGTGCCAGGCTTGGCGGTGATGCTGTGCCGCACCACCTCGTCGAAGAACCAGTGCGACGTGATGAGTGCGAGGATGCCCCGCGACCCCGCCAGAGCGGCCCTCAACTCGGAAGAGTTCACGAGGCGAAACGTCAGGTTCACGGACGCGGCTGTGACGCCGTGGTCGTCGTAGTTGATTTCTCCCGCGTGCACCGCGAGTCGCAACCTGATGCGGGCTTCGGGCCCGTGCAGGCGGTTGTGCTCCGCGAATGCGTCCACCACCCGGGCGGGAAGTGACTCCACGAAGAGGCTTTTCGGCACTTCCGGCGGCGCGAGAACGAAGACGCCGTCACCGCGGTCTTCCTTTTCACAGGATTCCCAAGGGATGCCGGCTCTGTCGAAAGAGGTCCGCAGGCAGCTGTAGAGCCCGCGCCGGACCTCGAGCTGGTGGTGATTCGTCCGTTGCCACGCGCCGAACCCCTCGACGTCGACGACGACGATCGTACGGTGAACCGCTGCCGTCGATTTCGTCATCACCCTGCCCCCGCCGGTCCCACCCGAGATCACCGTTCGGACAATGATGAACGTGGTTCACACTCCGACGGGCTGTTCTCACTCGAATGGCCGCTTCCCGCTGGACAAAACAAGGACCACACAACGATGCGAGGAACTTCAGCGGGGCGCGATCCAGCTACCGCTTCGGATGTGTCACGAGACGGGCGGCAGCGCGAGCCAGTCCTGCCAGGCGATGTCGCGCCCCAGAAAGCGGGGCCGCCGGAAGGGCCAGTCGGCGGCGATCCACTGCGGTACCAGCGCGTCGAGTGCGTGCTCCACTTCGCTACCGACGAGGTCGTCCACCACCCACCAGGCCACCTCGCCGTCGGAACCGGTGCGCTCGGGCGGGTCGATGTACACGCAGCCGAGGATCGCGGTCTCCTCTTCGTCCAGCAGCGCGTAGTTGAACGACTGATGCGCGGCTATCTCCTTCTCGTGCCGCAACAGGTCGAGCCGGTCCTCCTCGAACGTCATCGACTCCTTGGGCCACGACCAGGCCGGACCGAAGATTCCCCACAACCGCTCCCGAGAGCCCATCACAGCCGGGTAATCGAGAGCAGTGTCCGCCTCCCGGATCGGCCGCAGATGAAGCCCGGTGTCGGGCACGGGAGTGTAGACGGGGTGGACGAAATCGTCGGGCAGCCAGCTCATAGCTGCCGAGGCTACACAACTGGTCGCCGTGATATCCGCGAGATCATCCCGAACCCGCTCAGGCCGCCGAGGGCGAGTGCCAACGGCCCACTTCGGCAGCTCAGCCTGCGAGCGTGGAACCCAGCCGATGCCAAGAATGACTGTACGGCGAGCTGCTCGTTACCTGCCATAGCACTGAACCAGCCGACGCCGAACGCGGTCGAGCAGGGTATCCAGGTCGTCCTCGACTCGCGACCCGTTTGCCGCCACACTCACCGCGTGTTACGCGGACACCTTCGGCAAGGCCTGGGCAAAGACGTCGGCGCAAGCGTTTTCGGGCCGCCGGGCAACCGTGGCGGCCTTGCCGGCGTGCTGGAGGCATGACGTCGTCGAGGTCCTGCCTGCCCGAGGCGGCCTTGCCGATCGTGGTCGGCAGCCTGCTGGGACAGTGACACACGATCTTGTCCGGAACAGGAATCAATGATCATCCGGGAAGCATCTCGGCTTCACCGGCGATGCAGGAGGGACGCCGATGAGACCTGGCGAAGGGATCGCCCTGCTGGTGTTCGGGGCTCTTGCCGTGGTGATGCTGATCATCAGGTTTCGCTGGCCGGAGAAATTCCAAGGTTTCGGTCGGGTCCCGCCGCCGAACCCGGCTCACGCACGTCAGTTCGCCGCGCTGCGAGACGAGGACTACGACCTCGTCCTTCGGGGCGGAGCCTCGGTGAACCACCTCAACGCAACGTGGCCATACGCCAGCCTGCTGGTCAGCCGCAGCCAAATCGAACTGCGCGTCCGCCGCGTCGAACCGATCCGGATCACTCGCGCCGAGGTCATCGGACTGTCGTGGGTGGGCCTCCCGTTCGGCCGTGGCCTCAAATTCCGAACCGCGTCGGGCCGGTTGGACAAGGTGACCGTCTGGCCCCCGAGAAATGCGGAGAAGCAGCTGGCCGACCTCGGCTGGCGCTAAGGCGGTCGGCGATGATGCCGAGGTGACGGAGACCGAGGACGCACCGGGCTGGGACGCCATTGACGCGGCATGCTCGAGACCTCCACCGCGGCGGTGCTCACTGATCTGGCCGAGAGCAACCCCTTGTACATCACCGACCCGCACCGTCAGGGCTGACCTCACCTCTCGGAGGAACACCGACAAATCCGCGTCCGCTCATGCCGACGAGCGGCAATAGGCTGACTGGATGGGACCAGAAGGTCAGCACCTCCATGCCTCGTCCTTCGGCGCCGCGGCAGGTGCCTACGCCGAGCACCGTCCGGACTACGCGTCGGCTGCGGTGCGGTGGGCGCTGGAGCCCGCGCCCGGATCGCGGGTGCTGGACCTCGGGGCCGGAACCGGCAAGCTGACCAGCACGCTGGTTGCGCTGGACACCGATGTCATCGCGGTGGAACCCGACCCGGCGATGCTGACCGAGCTACGCCGCGCATTGCGGGCTGTCCGCGCGCTTGCGGGTAGTGCCGAGGCGATACCGCTGCCGGACGCGTCCGTCGATGCCGTGCTGGCCGGCAACGCCATGCACTGGTTCGACATGGCCGTGGCGGCGACCGAGATAGCCAGGGTTCTCGCACCCGGTGGCGTGCTGGCCGGTCTCTGGAACGTCATGGACGACCGGGTCGACTGGGTTGCCGGTCTCGCGCGGTTCAGCGGCAGCGCGGTCATCGGCCCGCGTGACACGCTCCGCAGCTGGCGCGCGGCGACGGCCGGCTTGCCCCTCGGCACCGGCCCGGGTGTCGGGTTCGGCTCCCTGGAGCAGGCCGAGTTCCCGCACAGGCAGCGTCGCACCGCCGACTCCCTCGTCGCGACGCTCGCCACCCGTACGGGTGTGCTGGTCATGGCCGAGCAGGAACGAGAGGTCACGCTGAGCCGAATCCGGACTTTCCTCGCGAGCAGGCCCGAAACCGCCGACGGCGAGTTCGCCCTCCCGATGCTGACCGGCGTACTGCGCGTCCAACACCTGTTCCTTTCGTGAAGTGCGAGACGAGACGGCAGCTGCGAGAGCGGTCATCAGTTCAAGATTTTGTAACAACGGACACAGTCATCACGATGCTTGAGCATGAGCAGACCAAGCCTGGCCTGCCCGCGGCGCACGCGCACCATTCGGGTCGCCTTGTCCCAGGGAAGCCGTTGTCTCCGAGCAGGCTCATAGGTTGTGGGGAATAAATGGAGATCGTCGACACGCTGTTCCAGGTCGGGCTGCCCACACTCGCCGGTCTCTTCGTCTTCTTGGCATACCTCAGACCCACGATCCGTCTGCTCAACCGCACGATCCATCGAAGGTTCAAGATCACCCGGCTTGTTCGGGCCACCTGGATGGTGCTGACATTCCTCAGCTACGGCCGCTCGCGCACGGAGCTCTACCGGGCGGCTTGCATGCGGGTCGAGGCCGAGTTGCTGCATCCCCGGCCGGAACGACCCGACCGCTGGGAGTACCGGCGCCGCTCCGATTTTCGCTTGGACCTGGAGGACTACCGGAAATCGCTGCGGGAATGGCATCGCAAGATCGACTTGCTGGCCGACAACCTGATGAGGAAGTCCGACAAGAACAAGATAGTCGTGGATACCTGCTTCGCAATATCGGACGTACAAGATGAAATCATGGGCTACTTCCGGGTCCGACTCGCCGAAAACGCCAAGGTCGACGCAAACCCGGAAGTCTTCATGTCCGAGGTACACGTACAGGAAGCCTTCGTGGCACCCTTGCAGTTGCTTTCCGGACTGCTGGGAAAATACGACGAAGACTGGCCCAAACTCATCGAAGGCCACCGCGCGACCGTCGACGAACTCGACGACAGCCTCGGAGATATCCGCAGTTTTCAGGCCTTTTTGTTCACGTGCTGGCTGACCTGGGGTCCGAGCATCCCGTTCGGTACGTGCAAGCGCTGGGGAGGCCACAATGTCATGCAACTCGGCTACGGAGACGAGAGCAATTCGATTTCGCTCGCCGTTCGAAGCGCCGACGAACCCCATCCGCCTCGGGTAGCCCGCGGCGGGCACGTGGTCCTTGCCGAAGGCTGGCAGGTCACCGGTGTGATCAAGACGACGGCCGCACTCGATCGGCTGAAGCTGTGCAGCGCGCAGACCGAGGTACTGCGCGGCGAACAGAACCAGCTCATGCTGGAGGCGAGCGCACCGATCAACGCACCGAGTGAGGCAGAGAGCATCTACTACTCCGCCTACATATGGGTCATCATCGTTCTCTGCGACGCCGATGGGCGGCCGAGGCACAGCGAACCGTGGAAGAACATGCTGACGTTCTTCGAGCACGGCAACGTGGCCGACGACTCCACATACCTGATGCTCAAGCGGCAGTTGGCCAGCAAGGTGCGCACATCCCTGGAGTCGATCTTGCACGAGCACCCCGATCTGATCCTGAGCTTCGCCTGCGCGATCGACGAATGTGGCTGTGGTGAGCCGATCAGGTACCCTGCCCCGCCCGGCGAGTCCATGCGCGAGCTGCTGTTCGCCGAGTCCTGGCTGACCCGGCTGGACGCCGAGGGCCGCCGGGACCGAATGCGTACTGCTCTCACTGGTAAGGCCCGCGTCGCGCATGCGGCCTGCAAGCTCCCGAACACCGTGTCCGGCTACCAGAAGGACCAGGTGAGCAGGACGGGTCCCCAGCCGATCGATCGGCGATACCCGGAGGTGCTGGTCGGTTGATCCGCTTCCACGACCTCACCGCCACCGACGCCGACATCGCCGTGCTCACTGTCTTTTACCAGGACCACTACGCCGCCGAGTTTCCCGACCCCGACGAGCGGGAATCGCTGGCCAACATGATCGAGTACCTGCGGCTGCGCGAACAGGGCTGGTACGGGCACAACAATTACCACATCATTCTCGCGTCGATTAATGGTGTCACGGTGGGCTGTTCGGTAGTGGATTATTTCGCCGAACCCAATGCGGGAATGATCGAGTTCCTGATGGTGGTTCCCGCGTTCCGCAACGCGGGCGTGGGACGGGCCATCCTCGCCGAGACCGAACGCGTCCTCGAATCGGATGCCACGGCCGGGGCCGGCGCACCGCTCGCCCACGTGTTCGCCGAGATCAACGACCCCTTCGTGCCGACAGGGACGCCGGACAACCTCGACCCGGCCGATCGCGCGCTGGTCTGGGACCGGTGGGGCTTCCGCGGTTTGGACCTGCCCTACGTCCAGCCGGCGTTGTCCGAAACCCAGGAACCGGTCACCAACCTGCTGCTCATCTGCAAGACGTTCGGCGAGCCGTGCACGCCGCGGACGGTGCGCTCGGCCGTGGCCGACTACGTCCGCTGGGCCATGCGCGTGGAGGATCCGGAGCGCTGCCCCGAGTTCCAGGCGCTCGCGGCTCACCTGGCCACGCTCGGATCCGTCGGAATGTTCTCCCTCGCGCGCTACGTAGGACGTCCGATCCCGCACGCGCGGCCACTGACCGCGCCGACGGACCCCGACTGGGCCGCCGCAATGGCTCTCTACCGCACGGCCTTCGGTACCACGGAGTACGGCATCCCCGAGTCGGAGTTCACCCAAGAATACCCGGTACCCCTGCATTTCTGGACACTACGACGCACACCCACTTCCGCGGTCGCCGGCCTGGTCACGTTCTTCATCCTGACCACCGCAGGATTCGGCGGCTACGGGCTGTTCACCGACGACCTGCGCGGCATCGGCGCCCTGCGCCCGACGATCGCCCAGGTCGAGCTCCAGATGCTCGCCGACCGCCCCACCACCCGAGGCTGGTACATCGAAGTGGCACCGAAGACCAACCCGGCCCCGTTCCGGGCTGTCGGCTTCATCGAACTTCCCATCCGCTACACCGTCCCGTCCCCAAACGGGGACGAACTGCCCGCCACGCTCATGTACAAACCGATCGGCCGCCACTATTCACCAGCGCTCCCGACCAAGTCCGAAGTGAAGGTCGCTGTTCGAGAGATCAGGGAAGTCGTCTACGGCTTTCAGCCCGGCGAACCTATACATCGCCCCTGAAGTAGCATCGCCGGAGGGCGACAGGTTTCGGTGATGGGCGCGGGGAAGATGACACAGACGAGCTTGCCCGTACGATCTGCCGGACTCCTCCGCGCGCCTCGACCTGGTGCGGCTGGCCGTCATCGTGGCGCTGGAGCGCAACACCAAGAGCGTCCGGGTAGTACCGGTCACCGCCTGCTACTGGAACCGGATCGGCACCGAGTGGCTGATCTCGCGGTCCGAGCCGGCTCGCGGATTCACGTTCTGCGACGGCAAGGATCAGCCGCCCGACCGCACGATGACGTTGGCCGCCGGCGACGGCGGGTCCGTGCGCGTAGGTTGACGGCGCGCGGACCGAAGTCCACCCGCCATCCGAGGAAGAGTGCCTTCGGTTGCTGGATTCTACCGCGAGCGAGCCACGAACCGCTGAGACCTGTCGCTGCCGCTGACCGAGTGCGAGTTCGTTGGTGGCGACGCACTCACCAACCCGACGCCGGTGGTCGCCGGAAAGCAAGCGCGCTCATCTCGAGGGCTGCGGCAGGAGCGCCCTGGCCGCGTCGACCAAGTCGATCTCAGCGGCGCGGACCTGCGGAGCCGAGGTCAGATCCACCATTTCCTGCCAGTAGTAGCCCAGATACGCGAAGCGGAACTCATCCCCGGTCATCCACTCTTCCCCCGGCACGATCTTGCGCGCGAGCCCAGCAACCGAGAGCCTGCCCTGGACCAGCTCCTCGGCCAGTCGACCCAGCCACCACCGAGCTGCCTCCCGCCAATCGGGGATCGTGACATCCAGCTCGCCCAATGCGTCCCGGTAGAGATCCTCGATCTCCGTCGTGGCTGAATCCCTGGCGAGCCCCGCCAGCTCCCGCAATGCCGGCGAGTCAACACCCCGCACCAACGCCTCCGCCGCGGCCATGGGCAGGTCTTCCGGGTACACCATGCCCGCAGCGTGCCGCCACACCACATCACGCAGAACGTCCACGCCCTCACCTTGCCCAAGCAAGCCCAGCCTCGCACCCCGATTTTGCATATTTGTCTCGCGGTAGAGCGCCTGTCGCGCCATGATGCCGGGATGCGGACAGGTGACGTTTCGGCTCGCCGGCGATCACGGCGGAAGCGCGGCGGCCGTGACTCGACTCCTCGAGCTGGAGCCATCGCAGGCATTCGAAGCCGGAGCCCGGGTAGGACGCCGTTCGAGTGCCACCCGCCGGGGATCGCTGTGGCTGCTGTCGTCGGAGCTGCCACCCGGCAGCGAGCTCGCCGATCATCTTCACTGGCTTCTCGACCAGCTCGAGCCGAAGACTGACGCCCTATGGCAGCTGACCGATCAGGGATATGTGGCCGACTGGTTCTGCCTGGCGGCATCACAAGCGACCGAACACGCCATCGAACTCGACCAGCAGCTTCTTCGCCGGCTGCTCGCATTGCCGGGTGACCTGCTCCTGGACGTCATGGGCGACGACTGACGCCAACGTCCGGTCATGCCGAGGAGCGTGCGTAGGGAATGCCGCATCCGGTCCAGCTCGGACTGTGCTGCCGGAACTACCCGGCAGGTTCATCGGGGCGACTCAGGACGTCCCGAAAGTTGCCACTCTGGTAGAGGCCCGCCAGCGCGATGACCATGTGATCCAAGCCGGACTCACCGACGATCAAGCCGTCGGAGCACCAGAAGTAACCGCCCCCGCCGTACTGTCCCGTCTCAGCCCATTTCGACATAAGACGTTCAACCTCGGCCGGCGTGAAGATCGTCGCGCTCCAGCGAGAGCCGTCAGGCAAGCGAACTTCGGCATCGACGTTCTCCACCACCTCGATTCGTTCGCCACCCCGACCATGAACGTCACATCGAAGACCGAGGTCCGGACTCGGAAGAACGGCCCGTCCCAGCCTTGAGCGATAACTGCGAACTCCCCACCCTCCGCGAGGAAGAGCCTATCCGGCTGCTGTCCTCTCATGCCGCTGTGCGGACGGCCAGGTCACCGCCGCAGTGTCTGAGATGAATCGCAGACCGAAAAGGCAGCCGAAGAGGTCAGAGCTCCCGGACGTGCAGCAATGACCGAACGTTCAACTGTCGCCGAACCTGATTGCTGCTCAGCGCGTCGACCACCGTCGCGGCACCGGTCCAGGTGGGACTGTTCCAAGATCGGTGTTTCCGGCCCGACACGCCGGGCTGAGGTCCGGCGGGATGGGCACTGTGAGTGATGACATCGGAGCTTGTGAGTC
>NZ_JBEXVF010000127.1:0-14186 GCF_040629235.1 Amycolatopsis sp. NPDC005961
GGCGCCGCGGCGGTTGCTGCTGCGGCTGCGGCGGCGCGGGCGGCGGCGGGGTGCGCGGCGGCTGCTCGTCGTTGTCCTCCGGCAGGAACCGGCGGACGCGGTCGGGCTCCGGGAACGCGGGCTCGGGCTCCGGCGGCGGTTCCGGGAAGGTGCTCTGCGCCTCGCGGACGATCTCCGCCGCGGCCTGGTCGCCGGTGCCGGTGGTCTCGGTCATGGCCTGCTGCAGCAGTTCCGGGATGCGCGCCTGCGCGCGCTGCACCAGCTGCATCACCTGCGCCGACACCTCGGCCATCCGCTTGCTCGTGGCGGTCTCGGCGATGACGAGGTTCTTCAGCAGGCCGCGCGAATCGACGGTCACCGTGACGGTGCCGTCCTTCGACCGCTCGGTGACCGACTGGCCCTGCATGCGATCGGCCAGCGCCTGGTACCGGGCGGCGTTCTCCTCGAGCCGCTTGGTCCAGTTGTCGATCATCGCGTCGCTGGCGTCGATGCTGTCCGGCATCCCGGCCCCTTCTCTCTGCTTCTCCACACTGACGGATCCGGGAAGCCATCGGTTCCCCCGAACACGTCAAAGGCCACCATAGGGGACCCACAGGTCCGCCATGGTGGCCTTCGCCGAGATGTGTTAGAGGTTGCCGCGGCGCTGTGCCGATGGCGCCTCGGCGTTAAAGATTGCCTCGGCGCTCCTGCTCACGCTCGATGGCCTCGAACAGCGCCTTGAAGTTGCCCTTGCCGAAGCCCAGCGAACCGTGGCGCTCGATCAGCTCGTAGAAGACGGTCGGGCGGTCGCCGATCGGCTTCGTGAAGATCTGCAGCAGGTAGCCGTCCTCGTCGCGGTCGACCAGGATGCTGTGCTCCTTGAGCGTCTCGATCGACACGCGGACGTTGCCGATCCGGGCGCGCAGCTCGGGGTCGTCGTAGTAGGAGTCCGGGGTGTCGAGGAACTCGACGCCGGCGGCGCGCATCGCCGTCACCGTGGCGATGATGTCGTTGGTGGCCAGCGCGATGTGCTGGCAGCCGGCGCCGCCGTAGAACTCGAGGTACTCGTCGATCTGCGACTTCTTCTTCGCGACGGCGGGCTCGTTCAGCGGGAACTTGACGCGGTGGTTGCCGTTCGAGACGACCTTGCTCATCAGCGCCGAGTACTCGGTCGCGATGTCGTCGCCGACGAACTCCGCCATGTTCACGAAGCCCATGACGCGGTGGTACCAGTCGACCCAGTAGTCCATCTTGCCGAGCTCGACGTTGCCGACGCAGTGGTCGACGGCCTGGAACAGCCGCTTCGGCGCGCCTTCCGGCCGCTTGACCGTGCTCTCGCGCGGCTCGTAGCCGGGCAGGTAGACGCCGGTGTAGCGCGACCGGTCGACCAGCGAGTGGCGGGTTTCGCCGTAGGTCGCGATCGCGGCGACGCGCACGGTGCCGTGCTCGTCGGAGACGTCGTGCGGCTCTTCGAGAACGGTCGCACCCTGCGCGCGGGCGTGCTCGACGCACTTGTCGACGTCGGTGGTCTCCAGCGCCAGGTCGATGACGCCGTCGCCGTGCTTGCGGTGGTGGTCGAGCAGCGGCGAGTCCGGCTTCACGCCGCCGGTGATGACGAACCGGGCCGAGCCGGACTTGAGGACGTAGGACTTGCGCTCGAAGTCGCCGGTCTCGGGGCCCGAGTACGCGACGAGCTGCATCCCGAAGGCGATCTGGTAGTACCAGGCCGTCTGGGTGGCGTTGCCCGCGATGAACACCACCGCGTCCATGGCCTTGACCGGGAACGGGTCGGTCGAGGCGTCGTGGTCGACAAGCCCGACGAGCTGACGCAGCTGGTCATAGCTGACGTCGTCGAGGCCGCTCTGGGGTTCGGCAGTCTGGGTCATACCTCGAAGGATCGACCCTATGAGGCAAGATGTGCAATGGTCTCTGTTTTCGCTGGGCAATATGCTTGGTGGTGGCCGGACATCGGCTGTCAACGTGGACAACTTGTGCAGGAGAGAGAGCAATGTCGGAGAACCTCGACGCATTGGACGCGCGCCTGCTGCTGTTGCTCACCGACTCCCCGCGGCTGGGCGTGCTGGAGAGCGCGCGCCGGCTGGGGGTCGCGCGCGGGACGGTCCAGGCGCGCCTGGACCGCCTGACCGACCGCGGCATCCTCGGCGGCTTCCCGCCGGAGCTCGACCTGGCGGCGATGGGCTACGGCCTGACGGCGTTCGCGTGGCTGGAGATCGCCCAGGGCCGCCGCGCGGAGGTGACGGAAGCGCTTTCGGCGATCGACGAGGTGTGCGAAGTCCACGCGACGACGGGCCAGGGCGACCTGTTCGTGCGGATGGTGGCGCGGGGGAACGACGACCTGCAGCGGGTGATCGACGAGGTGGTGGGGGTCCCGGACGTGCTGCGGACGTCGACGTCGATCGCTTTGTCGACCCCGGTGCCGCCGCGGGTCCGCCCGTTGCTCGAACGGACCGCGCGGGGCTGACGCTCAGCCTTCGTCTGACACCTGGGCCAGGTACCGCTTCGCCGAGCGCTGCACGACCTCGAAGCCGTCGGTCCGCACGATCGCGTCCCACCAGGCGCCGTAGATCGCCTCGAAGCGGTAGCCCGCCAGCAGCTCCGCCGCGCGCCGGACGATGTGCGGGCGCTCCGGGACCAGGTTCGGGTAGCTGTACATGAAGCCCACGTGCGTGCGGTCCGGGATGACCTGCACGATGTCGCCGGACAGCAGCGCGCCCTGGCCGTCTTCGCCGTCCGGCCAGTGCAGGACCGTGCCGCCGGTGAAGTGGACGCCCAGGTTGATCAGGCGCAGGTCGTCGGCGACGTCCAGCGTCGTGCCGGACCACAGCTTCACCGCCGGGTCGGGCCGGCCGATCCACTGCTGGTCGCCTTCGTGCAGGTAGATCGGCACGTCGAACGCGTGCGCCCACTCCACCATCGTCGTGTAGTAGTGCGGGTGGCTGATCGCGATGCCGGTGATGCCGCCCAGGTCGCGGACCTGCTGGACCAGCGCGTCGTCGAGGTAGGCCGCGCAGTCCCACAGGAAGTTGCCGGACCGCGCCTGCACGAGCAACGCGCGTTCGCCGATCGCGAAGCCGGGGTTCGAGCCGACGCCGATGATGCCGCGGCCCTGCTCTTCGACGCGCGGTGTGTACGTGCCGCTCGCGCGCAGGGTTTCGAGGTTCGTCCACTGCTGCCCGGCCGCCGGGACGTACTGGCGTTCGTCCTCGCAGACCGGGCAGTCGTCACGGGCCACGGCGTACTGCATGCCGCAGGCCTGGCAGAGGGGTTCGGTGCTCACGGCGATGTCCTCCCAGAACGTGATTCCTGGGAGGACACGCTAGCCGTTGTTATTTGGCGTCGGTGTACGGAACCGCTTTCACGAGGGTGACCTTCTGGAGCTTGCCGTTGGGCAGCTCGTACTCGCGCGACTCGCCCTCCTTGGCGCCGAGCAGGGCCTTGCCCAGCGGCGACTCCGGGGAGTACACGTCGAGGTCGCCTTCGGCGCCCTCCTCGCGGGTGGCGAGGAGGAACTTCTCGTCCTCGTCGTCGCCCTCGTAGCGGACCGTGAGGACCTTGCCGGGGCCGGCGGTGCCGTCGTTCGCGGGCTTCTCGCCGACCTTGGCCGAGCGCAGCAGCTCCTGCAGGTGCCGGATGCGCGCCTCGGCCTGGCCCTGTTCTTCACGGGCGGCGTGGTAGCCGCCGTTCTCCTTGAGGTCGCCCTCTTCGCGGCTGTCGTTGATGCGCGCGGCGATGACCGGACGATTCTCGATCATTTCGTCGAGCTCGTGCTTGAGCCGGTCGTAGGCATCCTGGGTCAGCCAGGTCACCTTGGTGTCGCTCACGGTCACCATCTCCTCGTCGGGCCTGCCAGGCTTGCGTGTTCAAGCCGGCCCACACGGGCGTAGGTGCCCGCGTGGCTGAGATAAAGGAAAAACACGGCCCGTCGCGGGCCGTGCTGAAGGGTCAGACTATCACGGCGCGACAGGCCGACGCCCGTTATTTCCGCGCGCCGTGGGCGTTGAGCGCGCGGTTCACCCCGTTGGCCGCTATGGGGTTGACAGGTAGTCTGGTATGTCGTACGAGCAGCCGTACACGTCGGCCGTCACCGGTTCCCCGATGCTCTTGATCGTCGTGGTCATCCTGCTGTACTTCGCGCCGGCGGGGATCAGGAGCTCTTTGCGGCCGCTCTCGGCGCCGGTCTTGTCGCGGACGCGCACGATGCAGACGCCCGCCCGGTTGTTGTCGTCCCGCGTCACGTTGATGGTGATTTCCATCGCGTTGCCCGGTTCACCGCGGAAGGCGACGCGCTCGGCGTCGATCGGCGCGGACCCCAGGTTGACGTACGCGACCCACGCGATCACGCCGCTGACCAGCAGGGCGATGGCCAGGAAGAGCCACCGTCGCCAGCGCCGGGGCGCCTTCGGCCGCGTGCTGCCGTACCGGCCTTCGGGCAGCACGGGCGCTGCCGTTTCCGCCGGTCCGCCTGCCAACGCGGGGCCTCCTGCTCGTTCTTGTCGTACCCCTGGGGACAATGGTGGGGCGGGTACGGCTTCGAGTATCCGCCCGCTGGGTGGGCGGCCCGCAGGTGGGTCGCGGAATACGGGTAGAGAAGGAGTCGTTCGCAGCATGGTGGACCAGTTGACGAAGACCGCCGCGCCGCGCCTGCGGATGATGGCCGTGCACGCGCACCCGGACGACGAGTCGAGCAAGGGTGCCGCCACGATGGCGCGCTACGCCGCCGAAGGGCACGAGGTGCTGGTCGTCACGTGCACCGGGGGCGAGGCGGGCAGCATCCTCAACCCGGCCATGGACCGGCCCGAGGTGCTGGCGAACATGCATGAGATCCGCCGTGAGGAGATGGCCCGCGCGGCCAAGATCCTCGGCGTGAGCCAGCGCTGGCTGGGCTTCGTGGACTCCGGCCTGCCGGAGGGCGACCCGCTGCCGCCGGTGCCCGAGGGCTCGTTCGCGGTCGTGCCGCTGGAGGAATCGACCGAGGCGCTGGTCCGCGTGATCCGGGAGTTCCGCCCGCACGTCATCACGACGTACGACGAGAACGGCGGCTACCCGCACCCCGACCACATCCGCACCCACGAGGTGTCGATGGCGGCGTGGGACGCGGCGGGCGACCCGGACCGGTTCCCCGAGGCGGGCGAGCCGTGGCAGCCGCTGAAGCTGTACTACCTGCACGGCTTCTCGAAGGCCCGGATGATGGCCTTCGACGCCGCGCTGAAGGAGGCCGGGCTCGAGTCGCCGTACACCGAGTGGCTCGAGAAGTGGGACCCCGATCGCGCCGATGTGATGGAGCGGGTGACGACCCGCGTCGAGTGCGGTGAATACTTCGAGGTGCGGGACGAGGCGCTCAAGGCGCACGCCACGCAGATCGACCCGAACAGCCGCTGGTTCGCCGTCCCGTTGGAGATCCAGCGCCAGACTTGGCCGACCGAGGAGTACGAGCTGGTCAAGTCGCAGGTCGACAGCACGTTGCCGGAGGACGACCTGTTCGCCGGCATCGGCATCGAGGAGAAGGTGAACACATGAGTCTGACGCTGCCGGCCGGCGTGGCGCTTCCGGTGACCGCGTCGGTTCTGGTGCTGACGCAGCAGCCGGGTGACGGCGACAACGGCGGGCAGGGAGAGGACTTCGGCAAGTCCTCTCCGGTCGGCTTCCTGGTGCTGATCCTGTTCCTCATCGCGGTCGCGTTCCTGGTCCGCTCGATGACGAAGCACCTGAAGCGCGTCCCGGCCAGCTTCGACGACCCGCCGGCCGAAGAGCCGGCGCCGGCCGTCGAGCCGGAAGAGAAGAAGGACGAGGCGGCCGAGAAGCCCGCGAAGGACTCCTCGACCACCAAAGCCGACAGTTAGCTAGAGCCGCGGGTCCACCGGATCGGACTCCAGGGCGAGCACCGCGAACACGCACTCGTGCACCCGCCACAGCGGCTCGCCCCGCGCGACGCGCTCCAGGGCCTCCAGCCCCAGCGCGTACTCGCGCAGCGCAAGCATGCGCTTCCGGTTCAGCCCGCGCTTGCGCAGCCGATCCAGGTTGGCCGGCAGCGTGTAGTCCGGCCCGTAGATGATCCGCAGGTACTCGCGCCCGCGGACCTTCACACCCGGCTGGACCAGGCCGCGCGCGCCCCGGGTCAGGTTCGCCGACGGCTTGACCACCATGCCCTCGCCACCCGCGGCCGTCAGCTCCTCCCACCACGCGACCCCCTGGGCCACCGACGCCGCGTCCAGCAGGTCCACCGAGCGCGTCCGGGTGCGCTGGAAGCGCGGGCCGGCGAGGCCGTCCAGCACCGAGAGGTGCCACGAATGCGGCCGGTCGTGGTAGGTCGCCCCTTCCGAAGCCAGCAGCTGGAACGGCGCCAGCCGCACCCCGTCCAGTCCCGACGTCGGCCAGCAGTACCGCCGGTAGGCGTCCCGATAGGACTCCACTGTGGACGAACGCGTTGCCGTGCGCCGCAACAGGTCCGAGACGTCGATGCCGCGCGCGGACGCCGTCGTCAGCGCGGAGACCGCCGCCGGCAGCACCGCCTGCGCCGCCGCGCCGACCGACGCGTACTGGTCCGCGATCAGCCCGCCCGCCTTCGCGCTCCACGGCAGCAGCTCGGCGTCGAGGAGCAGCCAGTCCGACTCCAGCTCGTCGAACAGCCCGCCGGCCGCCGACCGCACGTCGTCCAGCAGCGTCGCGTTCTGCGCGGCCGAGAAGAACGGCCGCCCGGTCCGCGTGTACACCGCGCCGCCGCCCTCGATGCCGAACCGCCGGGAACCGGCGTCGTTCCGGCACACCAGGACCACGGCCCGCGAGCCCATGTGCTTCTCCTCGCACAGCACCGACTCGACGCCCGCCGCCCGGTACTCGGCGAACGCCTCTTCCGGGTGCTCCAGGTAGTCGTCCCGGGCCGACGTCGAGCACGGCGCCATCGTCGGCGGCAGGTAGGCCAGCCACCGCGGGTCGACCGCGAACCGGCTCATCACCTCCAGCGCCGCCGCCGACTGCTCCGCCGAGACGCCGACGCGGCCGTGGTGCGCGGTCTGCACGATCCGCTTCCCGGTGACGTCGGCCAGCTCCAGGACCGCCGGCTCACGTCCGCCGAGGGGCCGCGAAGCGTCGAGAGGCCGTGACGGCTCGTACCAGACCTGGTGGGCCTTCACCGAGACGACTTCGCGCTCCGGGTAGCGCAGCGCGGTCAGCTTCCCGCCGAACACGGCGCCGGTGTCGAGGCACATCGTGTTGTTGACCCACTCCGGCTCCAGCGTCGGGGTGTGCCCGTACAGGACCATCGCCGACCCGCGGTAGTCGCGCGCCCAGGGCAGCCGCACCGGCAGGCCGTATTCGTCGGTCTCGCCGGTCGTGTCGCCGTAGAGCGCCATGCTGCGGACCCGCCCGGACGCGCGCCCGTGGTAGCGCTCGGGCAGCCCGGCGTGCGCGACGACCAGGTCGCCGCCGTCGAGGACGTAGTGCGCGATCAGCCCGTCGCAGAACTCGTGCGCCGCCCGGCGGAACTCCTCGCTCTCCGCGGCGAGCTGCTCCAGCGACTCCGCGAGCCCGTGCGCGGCGTTGACCTTCCGGCCGTGCAGCGCGCGCACCAGCTTCTGCTCGTGGTTGCCGCACACGACCAGCGCGCTCCCGGCCGCGGCCATCCCCATCACGCGCCGCAGTACGCCCGGGGTGTCCGGGCCGCGGTCGACGAGGTCGCCGACGAACACCGCCGTCCGCCCGGCCGGGTGGACGCCGTCGACGTACCCCAGCTCGGCCAGCAGTTCCTCGAGCTCGGCCGCGCAGCCGTGGACGTCGCCGATCACGTCGAACGGCCCGGTCAGGTCGCGCTTGTCGTTGCGCAGCGGCTCGACGGCGATCTCCGCCTCGGCCACCTCGGCCTCGGACCGCAGCACGTGCACCCGCCGGAATCCTTCGCGCTCCAGCGACTTCAGCGACCGCTGCAGCTCGCCGCGCTGGCGCCGGACGACGTGGTCGCCGAAGTCGCGCTCGGGGCGCGAAGCGTTGCGCTCGACGCAGACGCCGAGCGGCAGGTCGAGCACGATCGCCGTGGGCAGCACGTCGTGCTCCTTCGCGAGCTTCACCAGGCTCGCCCGCGAAGCGCGCTGGACGTTCGTCGCGTCGATGACGGTCATCCGCCCGGCCGCGAGCCGCTTCGCCGCGACGTAGTGCAGCGCGTCGAACGCTTCGGCCGACGCCGACTGGTCGTTTTCGTCGTCGGCGACGAGCCCGCGGAAGAAGTCGCTGGAGAGCACCTGCGTCGGCGCGAAGTGCGTGCGCGCGAACGTCGACTTCCCGGAGCCGGAAGCGCCGACGAGCACGACGAGCGACATGTCGGGAACGGTCAGCTTCACGCGGCCACCTCCTTTTGGGTGGTGAAGACCGCCAGTTGGGTCGGCGGTCCTGCTGCCTGGTCCTCCGGTCCGATCGGCAAGTACCGGACGTCGTAGCCGCGCCGGGTCGCGACGCCGTCCGCCCAGGCGCGGAACTCGGCTCGCGTCCATTCGAACCGGTGGTCGGCGTGCCGGAAATGCCCCATCGGCAGGAACTCGAACAGCCGGTTGTACTCCGCGTTGGGCGTCGTGACGAGCACCGTACGCGGCGCCGCGACCCCGAACACCGCGTGTTCCAGGGCCGGGAGCCGCTCCTCGTCGACGTGTTCGACCACCTCCATGAGCACGGCGGCGTCGTACCCGGCCAGTGCCGGGTCGGCGTAGGTGAGCGCGGACTGCCGGAGCGTGACGCGCGAGCTGTCCTTGAGCCGCTTCTCGGCGATGTCCAGTGCGTGCGCGGAGACGTCGACGCCGACGATCTCGGTGAACGACCGGTCCTTCTCGAGGACGCGCAGCAGCGCGCCGCTCCCGCAGCCGAGGTCGAGCACGCGCCGCGCGCCGGCGGCCCGCAACGCGGCGAGCACGCTGCCGTGGCGCTGCGACGCGAGGCTCTCCGGCTTGTCCGGCAGCTCGGTGACGACCGCCTCGGCGTCCGCGGGGACGTCGTCGGATTCGGCCAGCCGCGAAAGCGCGTAGGTCACCACCGGCCGGCGCCGCTCGAGGTACCGGTTCGTGATGAGCGTCCGCTCGGGGTGCGCGGCGAGCCAGCCGTCGCCGGCGCGCAGCAGCTTGTCGGCCTCGTCCTGGCCGACCCAGTAGTGCTTGTCGCCGTCGAGCGCGGGCAGCAGGACGTAGAGGTGGCGCAGCGCGTCGGCGACCCGGTGGGTGCCGGTGAGCGTCAAGTCGACGTACCGGCTCTCGCCCCACTCCGGGAACCGCGGGTCGAGCGGGATCGGCGCGGTCGTCACGCGCCAGCCGAGCGGTTCGAACAGCTTGCGCACGACTTCGGCGCCGCCCCGCGCGGACAGCGACGGCACGCGGATCTCCAGTCCGAAGGGCTCGTCGACGAGTTCCGGGCGCGTGGCGCAGCGGCCCGCCAGCGCCGTCGTGAACGCCGCCCGCAGCGCGACCGCGAGGTACGAGCCACCGGCGTACGGCCGGTCGTTGACGTACTGCGTCAACGAAGTCCCGCCCCCGCGCACCAGCGCGACCGGGTCGATTTCGACGAACAACGCGACGGTGCAACGATTCGGCGACGCCTCCGGGTAGAAGACGTGCGCGGTCCCGGCCGACAGCGCGACCGACTGGGCTTTCTCCGGGTGCTTGTGCAGGAGAAAACCCAAGTCGGTGGCGGGGTTCCGGGTCGTCGTGATCGTCAGCAACACCTGCCCAGTGTGGCCGAGAACCCTCCTCGGCGCGTCCGGTTTTTCCGGGTGCCACCCTGGGGGCGTCCCTTCGCCTCGAGCACGCGGCGAAGGGATGCATCAAGGAAGTTGGTGGTCGCACCGGCGCCTCGCCGAGCCGGGTGGGCTCGTCACGAGGACCTTCTCACGCGGGGTAGCCAATCCACGTCTTTCAGGTGGAGTGAGTCCATGTGGATCCGGTGTCGATCCAGTTCGATGGTCGTCTTCTGCACGGTGTAGTGGCTGCCGGCCTGAGGCCAGTCCGGCTTTTCGAGCAGGCCAAGCACGTCGGTCAGAGTGTCGACTTCACCCAGACTCGCCAGGTACTGCATGGAGATTGCCGTCATTTCGGGTTCCGGCAGCGGTCGCGCGGTCAACTGCCGCGGAGTTCCGACGCACCATGTCCACTCGACATCCCGGAACGCAGGCCATCCTCGCGGCAGTTGTACTTCCGATTCGCCCTCTCTGAGAAGCTTGCGAACGTGACCCAACTGCCTTGCCGCGGCGGTGATGTTGCCTTCGATCTTGAGTGTCTCAGGGAGGGTCACGGCGTCGATGGGCCATTTGATCTCGAAGACCGCGCCGCGCATGGTCGTGGCGTCCAGCGCGACTACATCCAGATCGCCGACGACCTTGCCAGTGGCGTCTCGCACCTTGAGTCGCTCGGCTACCTGAGTTCCGCTGACTGCGCTGAACCATTTTGCCCACACGTTCGCTTGATTCCCCTGGCGCTGGCCGATCGGGCCGTACGTGCCCGGGTTGTAGGCCGCCGTTCGCAGCATCAGCGAATCGAACGCGCGCGGGAAGAGGAGGAGAGGTAGGAAGGTGACGATCTCGCCGTTCGGCACGAGGAGCGATCTGCGGACCGAGCGGCCCAGTCCTGCGGTCAGGCGGTCGAGGGCCACGTCGATTGCCGGCTTGGTCGAGTTGCTGCAGAGCTCTTTCATCCAGTCGATAATCGCGCTCCGGTGAGCATGTACGAGTGTTACTCCAGGTGCTCGAACCCTGGCATGTGCGAGTTCCCCGAGTTGGGCTATTGCCATCAGTACGCTGAGAACCTCGGTCATGGACCTGACTGTGAGACCGTCCCCCAGATCGAAATCATCCGCCAGGTGCCCCTCTGACGTAGAGGCTTGCCACTCCTTGATCGAGGTCAAAGCCCGGTCAGTGGCTCTCCGCATGAGCGCGATCGGTGGTTCGAACTTGTTGAGCTGCTTTCGGTCTTGCTTTGCTGCCCATTCCAATTCTGCCGGCGACGGTTCGGGAGTTTCGTGTGTGCTCGATCTCCGTTCCAAGTAAAGATCCGCCACTTCGGGTGCCATGTTCCACTGGTAGTGGACTCTGAAGTCATTGCCGGTTTTTCTGATCCTGTAGGCGCCTGTTCGGATTGCGACTTCGAGCGGTGTTATTCTCGTGAATTTCAAAGCCAGGTCCAATGCGTTGAAAACATCCTGATCGACGACTTCCCTGTCTCCTGATGGGTGGGCGTAGTGCCATTCCAGTACGAGATCGATGAGTGTCTCCCAGGGGAAGTCGATGACTTCCAAGCCGCGTCGGAACGACTCGGCGCGTGGACGTAGGGCTACCTCCAGCAGCGCATGAACCCTGGTGGAATTTGTGGACCAAATGGCGAGGTCGTCGACATGCCTCTGATAGCTGGCAATGATTTCCAGAAGCTCTGCCTCGGGTGTCATGTCGCTCCGAATCGGGTAGCCGGGGTCGCGGGCGCCAAAGATACGCGAAAAAGCCGACGAGGCGGTCATGTTCTGCCTATTCGGTCGGCGCGCGGGATGTGAGCGCGATGTGCGACGCTGGGCGGCATGAACCGTCTCGCCAGCGCGACCAGCCCGTACCTGCTCCAGCACGCGGAGAACCCGGTCGAGTGGTGGCAGTGGGGGGCCGACGCGCTCGCCGAGGCGCGACGGCGGAACGTGCCCATCCTGCTTTCCGTGGGCTACGCGGCGTGCCACTGGTGTCACGTCATGGCGCACGAGTCGTTCGAAGACCCCGAGACGGCCGCGGTGATGAACGAGCACTTCGTCAACATCAAGGTCGACCGCGAGGAGCGGCCGGACATCGACGCCGTGTACATGGCCGCCACGCAGGCGATGACCGGGCAGGGCGGCTGGCCGATGACGTGCTTCCTGACCCCGGACGGCGAGCCGTTCCACTGCGGCACCTACTACCCGCCGTCGCCGCGGCCGGGGATGCCGTCGTTCCGGCAGCTGCTCGCCGCGGTCGCCGAGGCCTGGCGGGAGCGGCCGGACGAGCTGCTGGACGGGGCCAAGCAGATCGTCGCGCACATCGCCGAGCAGACGGGCCCGCTGCAGGAGTCCGTGGTGGACGAGGCCGTGCTCGCGGCCGCGGTCGAGAAGCTGCGGCAGGAGGCGGACCCCGTCAACGGCGGGTTCGGCCGCGCGCCCAAGTTCCCGCCGTCGATGGTGCTGGAGTTCCTGCTGCGGCACCACGAGCGGACGGGCTCCGCCGACGCACTGTCCCTTGTGGAGTCGACGGCCGAAGCGATGGCCCGTGGCGGTCTGTACGACCAGCTCGCCGGCGGCTTCGCGCGGTACTCCGTGGACGCGTCGTGGATCGTGCCCCACTTCGAGAAGATGCTGTATGACAACGCGTTGCTCCTGCGGTTCTACGCTCACCTGTGGCGGCGCACCGGCTCGGCGACGGCGTCGCGCGTCACTTCCGGGACCGCGGAGTTCCTTTTCGGATACTTGCGGACGGCCGAAGGCGGCTTCGCGTCCTCGCTGGACGCGGACACCGACGGCGTCGAAGGCCTGACGTACGTCTGGACGCCGGCGCAGCTGCGTGAGGTGCTCGGCGACGACTCCGCGGCCGCGTTGTTCGGCGTCACCGAGGAGGGGACCTTCGAGGAGGGCGCGTCGACGTTGCGGCTGTTCGGGGACCTGCCGGAACCGGTCCGGGTCAAGTTGCTGGAGGCGCGGGCGAAGCGGCCGCAGCCGGGCCGTGACGACAAGGTGATCGCGTCCTGGAACGGCCTGGCGATTACGGCGCTGGCCGAGGCCGGGGTCGCGTTCGATCGTCCACAGTGGATCGAGTGGGCGGTCTCCGCGGCCGAGTTGCTGCTGCGCGTCCACGTCGTCGACGGCCGGTTGCGCCGCAGCTCGCGCGACGGCGTCGTCGGGGAGTCGGCCGGGGTGCTGGAGGACTACGCCTGCGTCGCCGACGGGTTCCTGGCCCTGCACCAGGCGACCGGCTCGGCGAAGTGGCTGACCGAAGCGACCCGGCTGCTCGACCTGGCGTTGACGCACTTCGCGTCCCCGGACGTCCCGGGCGCGTACTTCGACACCGCGGACGACGCCGAGGCGCTGGTCCAGCGTCCGGCCGACCCGGGTGACAACGCGAGCCCGGCCGGGGCGTCCGCGCTGGCCGGGGCGTTGCTGACGGCGTCGGCGCTGGCCGGGCACGACTCCGCGACGCGCTATCGCGATGCGGCCGAGCAGGCGTTGCGACGGGTCGGGGTGCTGGCCGGCCGGGTGCCGCGGTTCGCCGGGCACTGGCTGTCGGTCGCGGAGGCGCTGCAGGCCGGCCCGGTGCAGGTCGCGGTGGTCGGCGCGGATCCGGCGTTGCGCCTGGCCGCGGCGCGGGGCGTGCACGGCGGCGGCATCGTGCTGGCCGGCGAGCCGGACGCGCCGGGCGTCCCGCTGCTGGCGGACCGTCCGCTGGTCGACGGTGCCGCGGCGGCCTACGTCTGCCGCGGGTACGTCTGCGACCGGCCGGTGACCACCGCCGAGGAGCTGACGGCTCAGCTCTGAGTGAACGACCTGCTCTTCCACCTGTGTTCGGCGTAGCGTGAGTAGCGTTGTAATCATGTAATCGTGGAGGTGGCGGAGATGGGACGAGGCTGGAAGGGCAGCAGCGGCTGGCAGCAGGCGGAGGTGCCGTCGGCGAGCGACGCGGCAGCGTGGTTCGGCGGGCGCCTGCCCGACGGCTGGTTCACCGGAGCGCCGCGGATCACGGTCGACCGCGAAGAGATCATCGTGGTGGGCGAGCTGCCGGCGTTGACGGAGGAGTACGCGGACGACGCCGCGCGCGCGGCGGCCGAGGAAGGCCGCATCAGCCGCCACCGCGAGGAGACGCGCGACGAGCGCATTGAGATCGCACGCCAGGCCGAGCACCGCTACCAGCGCAAGGTGGCGTGGGGCGCGAAGCTGGGCGGAACGACGGCCCTGTTCACGACGCATTCGGCCCCGGTGATGACCCGGCTGCGCCAGCCGGAGAGGTTGGTCCTGGACACCCTGGTGGACGCGGGAGTGGCCCGGTCGAGGTCGGACGCGCTGGCGTGGGCGGTCCGGCTGGTCGGCGAGCACGCGGACAGCTGGCTGGGCGAGCTGCGGGAAGCGATGAGCAAGGTCGACGACCTGCGTTCGAAGGGCCCGGACCTGGCCTGACCAAGACCGGTCGTGAGTGGGAAACAGGGTTGGAACACGGTTTCCCACTC
>NZ_JBEXVF010000128.1:0-12972 GCF_040629235.1 Amycolatopsis sp. NPDC005961
ACCCGCCCGGGCAGTCCGACATCCTGGAACCGTCGGCGTTGCTCTCGTCCCGCAGCTTCACCGACAAGCTGCAGCAGGCGGGCATCCCGGCGACCACGACGCGGGCCGGCAGCGTCAGCTTCGCGGGGTCGCGGACGACGGCCGTGACGTCCCAGCCGCGATCCAGCGCTTGCTTGACGACCTCGGTGCCGACTCCGCCGGTCGCACCCAGCACGGTGATCTTCATGGTGGCTCCTCCTCGGTTAGTGAACACTCACCAGGTAGGGTGAGTGTTCACTAACCACACTGAGAACGCACTCAGGAGCCGCCATGGGAAGCCGTGAGGAGATCGTCGCCGCGGCCGCGAAGGTGATGCGCGAGCAGGGCTACGCCCAGGCGACCACGAAGGTCATCGCGCGGACCGCTGGCTACTCGGAGGCCATGCTCTACAAGCACTTCCGCGACAAGACCGACCTGTTCCTCAGCGTGCTGGCCGACGAGCTGCCGGCGCTGGGCGCCACCCTGGCCGAGCTGACCGCCGACCCCGGGCGGGCGCCGCTGCGGGACAACCTCGCCCGCGTCGCCCGGCTCGCCCTGGCGTTCTACGCCGACAGCTTCCCGATCGCCATCTCGATGTTCTCGTCACGGGACCTGCTGCGTTCGCACCGGGAACGCGTGGGTGGCGCCGGACCGCGCATCCCGCTGAAGGGCGTCGAAGACTACCTGCGCGCCGAGGTCTCGCTGGGGCGCCTCGAAGCGGACACCGATGTCGAGGCGGCCGCTTCCCTGCTCCTCGGCGCGTGCTTCCAGCAGGCGTTCCTGGCCTCGTACGAAGAAACCGAGCCGGCCGACCTCGCCGGCCGGCTCGCGGACACCCTGCTCGCCGGGCTCTAGGCGTTCTTCTCCTCGCGGAGCTTGTGCCAGCGCTCGTACATGCCGTTGAGCTCTTCCAGCATGAACGACAGGAAGTCCCGCATCTCGGCGAGCCGCTTGCCGGACGGCGAGTCCTCGCCGAGGGCTTCGAGACCGTTCTCGGCCGCGTCGCGCCACATGATGATCATGCGGTCGCGCTTGAGGAACGTGGCGTACCAGAGGTCGTCGAAGAGGCGGTAGTGATCACGGCGCTCGCCGGGCTCGCGCTCCTTGGCGACCAGGCCGATCTGCTCGAGGTAGCGCACGGCGCCGGAGACGGCGGCCGGGCTGACCGACAGCTGCGCGGCCAGGTCGGCGGCGGTGAGGCGGCCTTCGTCGGTGGTCATCAACGCGGCGAAGACCCGCGCGGACATGCGCGGCATCCCGATCTGCGAAAGCACCAGGCCCAGGCTCTCGACGTACCGGCGGACGGCGTCTTCATCTCGCTTCGCGTCAGGCGTCGTCATCGGCCCATCCTCCCGTATCGCCCCCAGCATGATCACTCGATCCAGACATTTTCTTAACTTCACAACTTAGTGAAATCAGTGTAGCTTCCGAATCATGGGAAACGCCATCGCGATCTCCGGCCTCCACAAGTCGTTCGGCCGGACGAAGGCCCTCGACGGCCTCGATCTGCAGGTACCTACTGGGGAAGTGCACGGTTTTCTCGGCCCGAACGGCGCCGGGAAGTCGACCACCGTCCGGGTCCTGCTCGGCTTGCTCCACGCGGACTCGGGGGACGTCCGGCTGCTCGGCGGCGACCCCTGGAAGGACGCCGCGAGCCTGCACCGCCGCCTGGCCTACGTGCCCGGCGACGTCAACCTCTGGCCCAACCTCTCCGGCGGCGAGGTGATCGACCTGCTCGGCCGCCTGCGCGGCGGGCTCGACGAGAAACGCCGCGCCGACCTCATCGAGCGGTTCGACCTGGACCCGAAGAAGAAGGGGCGGACGTACTCGAAGGGCAACCGGCAGAAGGTCGCCATCGTCGCGGCGCTCGCGTCGCGGGTCGACCTGCTGATCCTCGACGAGCCGACGTCCGGCCTCGACCCGCTGATGGAAGCGACGTTCCAGTACGCCATCCAGGAGGAGCGCGAGCAGGGCCGGACCGTGCTGCTCTCCAGCCACATCCTCGCCGAGGTCGAGGCCCTGTGCGACAAGGTCAGCATCATCCGCAACGGCGCCACGGTCGAATCCGGCACCCTGGCCGAGCTGCGCCACCTGACCCGGACGTCGATCACCGCCGAGCTCGCCGGGCCGCCGAACGGGCTCGCGAAGCTGGACAACATCCACGACCTCAAGGTCGACGGCAACTGCGTCCGGTTCGACGTCGAAACGCGCTCGCTCGACGAGGCCCTGCGCCGGCTGACCGAGGTCGGCGTCCGCAGCCTGGTCAGCCAGCCGCCGACCCTGGAAGAGCTGTTCCTGCGGCACTACACCACCGAAGCGAGCGCGAAATGACCGCGACGCTCTCCCGTGCCGGGGCCGAGGTCGCGCCCGCCCACGAGCTGGCCGGCACCTGGCACCTCACCCGGCTCGCGCTGCGCCGCGACCGCGTCGTCCTGCCGATCTGGATCGTGCTGCTCAGCATCGTCCCGGCCAGCACGGTCAAGACGTTCGAGCAGTTCTACCCGACGGTGGCCGACCGGCAGGCGCTGCAGGCCGGCGCGAACACCAACCCGTCGTACGCGCTGCTCTACGGGCCGCCGTTCGACCTGACCACCGCCGGCGGCTTCATCTCCTGGCGCATGTGCGGGTTCCTGGCCCTGCTCACCGGGCTGATGGTGGTCTTCACGGTCACCCGCCACACCCGCGCCGAGGAGGACACGGGCCGCGCGGAGCTGCTCGCGTCCGCGGTCGTCGGCCGGTACGCGGCGCTGACGTCGGCCGTCCTGGTGGCCGGCGGGGCGAGCGTGCTGATCGGCCTGATCCAGGCCGGCAGCATGATCGGCGCCGGCCTGCCCGCGGCGGGCTCACTCGCCTTCGGCGCGGCGGAAGCGTTGTCGGGCTTGGTGTTCACGGCCGTCGCGGCGGTCGCCGTCCAGCTCGCCGAGTACTCCCGCACGGCCAACGGGATCGGCACGGCCGTCGTCGGGGCCGCGTTCCTGCTGCGCGGCGCCGGGGACTCCACTGTGGACGCTCGCTGGCTGTCGTGGCTGTCGCCGATCGGCTGGGTGCAGCAGGTCCGCGCGTTCGCCGGGGAACGCTGGTGGGTGCTCCTGCTGCCGGTGGCCTTCGCGCTGGTCGTCGGCGCGGCCGGGTACTGGCTGCTCCCCCGCCGCGACGTCGGCGTCGGCATCCTGCCGCCGCGGCCGGGCCCGGCGCGGGCGGCGGCGAGCCTGCGGACGCCGTTCGCGCTGGCCTGGCGGCTGCACCGCGGCCCGCTGCTCGGCTGGACGGTCGGGATGGCCGTGGTGGGTGCGGTGTTCGGTTCGATCGCCAGCGGCATCGGCGGTCTGGTCGGTTCGAGCCCGCAGGCGCAGGAGATCATGGTGCGCCTCGGTGGCAGCGCCGCGCTCACGCAGGCGTTCCTCGCCGCGATGGCCGGGATGTTCGCGATGGTCGCGTCGCTGTACGGGATCCAGGCGGTGCTGCGCATGCGCGGCGAGGAGACGGCGATCCGGCTCGAGCCGGTGCTGGCCACGAGCGTCGGCAGGCTGCGCTGGGCGGCGGGACACCTGGTGTTCGCGTTCTTCGGCACGGCGTTGCTGCTGCTGGCGGGCGGGGTGTTCATGGGGCTGGCCAACGGGTTGCGCACCGGCGACGTCGGCGACTCGGTCGGCGACTCCCTCGCCGGGATGCTCGTCCAGCTGCCGGCCGCGTGGGTCGTGGTCGCGCTGGCGGTGACGATCTTCGGGCTGCTGCCGGGCTTTTCGGCGGCGGCGTGGGCGGTCGGCTCGCTGGCGCTGCTGCTGAGCCTGTTCGGCCCGGTCGTCAACCTGCCGCAGGCGGTGCTGGACGTGTCGCCGTTCCAGCACCCGCCGAAGATCCCCGGCCAGGAGCTCGTGGCGACCCCGCTCGTCTGGCTCACGGCGATCGCGGCTGCGGCCTTGGTCGCCGGCCTGGTGGGCTGGCGACGCCGCGACGTCGGCTAGCGCGGCCTGATTTCCCGGTCGGCCCCGGCCACGAGCTGGGCCTGCGGTCCGCCTTGCCCGCAGGCGGGGCCGCCCGGGTGGCTGAAGCCGGGCGTGACGGTGACGGTGTGCGGCTTGCCGTCGTCGAAGCGGACGGTGACCCGGACCGGCTCGGCCGGCAGGCCCGGGATGTCGGCGAAGCCCCGCAGGCCGCCGGTCGGGACCATCGAGGCCCCGCAGGAGCCGTCCGGGCCGGTCCCGGTGCAGGTGGTCGCACCCGCCGCCGTCTCGGGGAAGAGGTCGGCCGGGCGCGTGACGCACTGGTCACCCCAGCACGCTTCGAGCGTCGCGCGGGTGATGCCCGCGGGGTCCGGAACGGTCAGGCCGATGCCGACCGGGGTGCCGATGGCCGGGCACGCGGCCTCCGGCGTGGTGGTGCACCCGGCGGTGAGGAGCAGGAGAGCCGCGATCCACGGAATCCTTCGCATGCGGTCTGGACGGAGTTCCGAGCGTGCGGGTTGCACGCGTCAGTCTCGCGACCCGCTGGTCAGCGGAAGAGCGGGCGAGGTGGAGGTCGGCGCGGTCGAGGCCGGCGTGGAGGTCACGGTCACTTCGACGACGCTGGTGGTGGTGCTCGGCGGCGAGGTCTCGACCGAGGTGACGGTGGCGGGCGGCGGCACGGAAGCGGTCACGGTGACCGGCACGGCGGGAACGGTGCTGGTCGGCGGAGCGACGACATCGACGGGCTTGGCGGCAGGCCGCCCCGCGACGAGCAGCGCGGCCACCAGCAACCCGGTGGCGAATCCCGCCAGCCCGGTCACCGCGGCGGAGCCCCAGGTAGGTCGGCCGTGCATCCGGGCACCCCCCTCGCCACGCGCAGCGCAGGTACGAGGACTAACTCGCGTTGATCTTAGCTGTTGTTACAGACCGTGCACCTTGAGTCTGCTTGACTCAAGTTTGTTGAGCGTGCCATCTTGAGGTCATGGGGGCACTGGAGAACCGCGACTTCCGCCGCCTGTGGCTGGCCGACCTCGTGAGCCAGCTCGGCAGCCGGATCGACGTGCTGGCGGTTCCGCTGCTCGCGGCCACCGCGCTGGGCGCGTCCGTCTTCGAGGTCTCCCTGCTGCGGACGGCCGATTCCCTCCCCTACCTGGCGCTGGGCCTCCAGGTCGGCGCGTGGTGCGACCGCATGCGCCACCGCCCGGTGCTGATCGCCGCCGACGCCGGGCGCGCGGTGCTGCTCGGGTCGATCCCGGTGGCCGCGCTGTTCGGCGTGCTCGGCCTGGCGCACCTGCTGGCCGTCGTCCTCGGGGTCGGGCTGCTCGGCGTGTTCTTCGACATCGCGCACCAGACCTACGTCCCCCGCCTGGTGACGCGCGAGCAGCTGCCGGAGGCGAACGCCCGGCTCCAGACGAACCTGTCGATGGCCGCGGTCGCCGGCCCGGGCCTGGCCGGGCTGATCATCCAGGCGCTCGGCACCGCGGCGGCCTTGGCCGTCGACGCCGTCAGCTACCTGAGGTCGGCGCTATGGCTGCGCCGGATCGAGACGCCGGACGCGCGCCCCCGGCGGGGCGAACGGCGGCTGCTGCGCGAGATCGGCGACGGGCTGCGCGTGGTCCGCGGCGACCGTGTGCTGTTGGCGATGAGCGTCCACGGCGCGGTGTCGAGCTTCTTCCAGTCGGTGCACCTGGCCATCGTGATCGTCTTCCTCGCGCGCGACGTCGGGCTCTCGGCGTGGGCGATCGGGCTGCTCGGCACTTCGACGCTGACCGGCGCCCTCGTCGCCGGGCTCAGCGCGCGACGGATCGGGGACCGGATCGGCGGCGCGCGGGCCCTGTGGGGCGCGGCCGTCCTGTACGGCCTCGCCTACCAGCTCTATCCCTTCGCCGGCCAAGGCTGGGCGCTCGCCTGCTATGTCGTCGCCGGGTTCTTCGCGAGCTTCGGGGTCATCGTGCTGAACGTCTTCGGCATGAGCTTCCAGCAGGCCGCCGCGCCGCCGGAGCTGCTCGGGCGGGTCAACTCGGTCACGCACACGCTGGTGTTCGGCGCCATCCCGCTCGGCAGCCTCGCCGGCGGTGCGCTCGCGAGCGCGTTCGGGATGCGGGTGACGCTGCACGTCGCGGCGGCCGGAGTGCTCGCCTCCGCCGCGATCCTGGTGTGCTCGCCGCTGCGGAAGCTGCGGGACCTAGTTCCCGGCTGACGCGCGAAGCCCGTCGACGACCACGCGGACCAGGTGCTCGCTGCCCGGCGCGTACCGCTCGACGGCCAAGCAGCCGACGATGAGCGCACGCAGGTCGTCGCCGTCTATGTCCGTTCGGACGGCGCCCGCCGCCTGGGCGCGGCGCAGGAGTTCTCCATACGCGGTGCGGAAGTCGTCGCCCGCTCCGGCCTTGAAGGCGTGCCCGCTGGTCTCCGCCAGCGCGTCGCAGATGGCGCGGTTGAGCGATGCCTGCTTGATGACGCGGACGAAGTAGTCGAAGAACGCTTCGCCGGGGTTCTCGGCCGTCGCGAGTGCGCGGGCCTCCTCCGCGAACTGCTCGATGCGCTCGAGCACGACGGCTTGGAAGAGCGCTTCCTTGCTGGGGAAGTGCCGGTAGACGGTGCCGGCCCCGACGCCCGCCAGCCGCGCGATGTCGTCGAGCGGCACCGCGAGCCCGTCGGCGGCGAACGCCTCTTCGGCGGCAGCCAGGACCTTGGCCCGGTTGCGCCGCGCGTCCGCGCGCATCTTCTCCATGTCTTCTCCTCGTTGACAACCGGAACGCACGCTCCGTATCGTCGTAAGCGGGTGCACCGTTCCGAATCAACGTCCAGTCTTCCAGGAGAATTCCGATGCCCAGCACCGTGTCCCCCGCGCGCTCCGTCTTCGACCGCTTCCTGGCCGCCTCCGTCGAGAACCGCTGGGACGACCTCGCCGACTGCTACGCCGAGGACGTGGTCCTCGAAATGCCGTTCACCTTGCCCGGGGTGCCGCGGCTGACCCGCGGCCGCGAGGAACTGCGCCGCCGGTTCCGCCGCGCGGGCGGGATCCGCCGCGTCACCAAGGCCGATCGCGTCGTCGTCCACGAGACGGCCGATCCCGCGGTGCTGGTCGCGGAGTTCGACCTGCACCAGGAAATTGCCGGCGAAAGCTTCGTGGCCACGTACGTGATGGTGCTGACGATCGAGAACGGCCTGATCACGCACACCCGCGACTACACCGACACCGCCGCCGCGGCCGAGCGCTTCAAGGCGTTGTTGCCTGCTGACTAGCCGGTGGGACGAACAGCCGCTCGAACGTGCTCACCGAGCGGTCCCACACCCCCGGCACCAGCAGGACCGCGAGCACCGCGAACACCGGGAAGATCAGCCGCTTCTCGACCTTCTTGCCCGTCTTGAAGCGCAGCACCTTGGGCGGGCGGATCTCGTACCAGGTCTCGCCGGCGATCGGAACCGGGAACAGGAAAGGACATCCGGCTTCGGTGAGCGCGTCACCGAGGCAGTGGGTCAGGCAGCCGGCCGCCACCGCGATGCCCAGCCAGCCCGTGATGGACTCCAGCTCACCCGCCCGGTCGGGCGGCGCCGTGAAGAACCACCAGGCCACCGCGGCGCCGCTCACCGGCAGCAACCAGTCGCCCAGTGCGCCTTCCGCCAGCATCAACCCGAAGACCACCACGCCGACGACCGCCCACGGCCCGCCGGTCTCGGTGCCCCAGGACGTCAGCGCGCCGAGGCCCGCCGCGAACAGCACCGTGTGGGACATGTGCCGGTGCTTGCCCGTCACGTTCTCGTCGCGGGGTCCCTTGGTCAGCGCGTAGAGCCCCGCGGAAACCCTTCGCAGCAGCCATGACAAAGCGCCCGTCAGCCAACCGAGCAGACGGGACGCGCTCGCTCCGGGGTGGTCGAGGTCGGGAAGAAGGGCGAACCCCGCTGTCGTGGCCGCGAAAACCACCGCTTGGTGCACCGAACCAGCCCCGACCGCGGGCGCCAGGGCCAAGCCCGCGCACCAGCCGGTCAGGGCGTGCGTCCGCCCCATCATCGTGCCGCCCCCAGGTCCGCGAACGAAATCAGTCCGCGGAACCGTAGCGGGCGGTCAGGCTTGGGGGTCCTCCGACACGCTCAGGTGTTCGGCCACGCCGGTGAGCTCGATCACCCGGCTCACCGCGGGACTCGGGACGACCTCGAGTTCGACATCCTGCTCGCCGGCCTGGCGTTGTGCGCGCAGCACGACGTTCAGCGCGGAGGAATCGAAGAAGGTCACCCCGGTCAGATCGGCCACGACCCGCTGCGCGCTGTTGTCCGCGATCAGCCCGGCCAGGGCTTCCTGCAGCTGCGGACTGGTCAGCAGGTCGAGCTCGCCGGTGACCACCACCCGGGGCTCCGTCGCGTCGGTGTCCAGCGTGATGCCGAACCCGGGCGGGGTGGCGTTCTGGTCGGCTGCGGGCATGCAGTTTCTCCTCGTCAGGCGCTGCTCCTGCGCCGGGTACGCGCCTGCTGTCTCAAGCGGCAACGTGTCACCGTGCCTTTCCAGAAGCTCGCGACGGCACGGTCAAGGCAACTCCGGGGCCAACCCTAACCCAGGAAGCGGCCGAGCCCGCCACGGCCGCCGTCCTTTCGCGCTGACTGCTCACGTTCGATCGAATCCTGCCTGGTCAGTGCGCACTCATCACCTTCCGGGCCGCCCGTCGTTGCCGCAGGAACAGCTGCCGCCGTTCGATCTCCCCGAGGCCACCCCAGATGCCGTACGGCTCCTGTACCGTCATCGCGTGCGTGCGGCACTGGGCCAGGACCGGGCAGGTCTGGCAGATGGCCTTGGCCCGCGATTCGCGCCGCTCCCGCGCCGAACCCCGTTCGTTGTCCGTGTGGAAGAACAGGCTGCTGTCCGCACCTCGGCACGAGCCATTCAGCTGCCATTCCCACTCTTCAGCAACCACGTTGGGCAGCCGGCTGACGTCAGCCATGTCGTCCCTGCCTTTCCCAGGATGAGCATGTCGATCGCTACATGCCCGCCGGTGGAGCGGATCAAACCCGGGTTTGGTTTGCTCACCCCACGGGCATCTCGCGACCGGGCGTGAAGAGGACACCGCCGAACCCTGGAGCGCGAGCCGGAGAAAGGAACAAACGTGGAGGACAACGCCCCGCTCGTCCCGGAAGGCGCGCAGGTCATCGAGGTGCGGACGGCCGCGATCCCGCACGTCGTGCCGACGCTGCGCACGATCGTGGCGGACATCGCCATGCGCCAGGACTTCGACCTCGACGCCGTCGAGGACCTCCGGATGGCGGTGGACGAAGCCTGCTCACTGCTGCTCCCCGCCAGCTCGGACGGCCGCCTCACCTGCGTCTTCTCGTGGAGCGGGCCGCGCATCGAGGTCTCGGTGTCGGTACTTTCGGACACCCCGGACCACGAAGACGACTCCGGCCTGTCGTGGCAGCTGCTGACCGCGCTCGCGACTTCGGCCCAGCGCACCGTGACGCCCGAGGACGGCCGCTACCTGTCCCGGGTCGACCTCGTCCGGGAGAGCCAGGCGGCGGACTCGTGAGCGATCCCGCCGGGAGCAGCGGGAGCGACCTCGACGTCGGCGCGCTGTTCACCCAGCTCGCCGCGCTGCCGGCGGGCTCCCCGGAACACGAGCGCGTCCGGGACACCCTGGTGCGCGGTCACCTGGAGCTCGCACGCAACCTGGCGCGGAAGTTCCGCAACCGCGACGAGGCGATGGAGGACCTGGTCCAGATCGCCACGGTCGGGCTCATCCACGCCGTCGACCGGTTCGACCCCGAGCAGGGCACGGACTTCCTGGCGTTCGCCGTCCCCACCATCTCCGGGGAGCTGCGGCACCACTTCCGGGACAACAGCTGGTCGGTGCGGGTGCCGCGGCGGCTCAAGGAGCTGAACGCGAACATCTCCGCCGCGCGCGAGGAGCTCACTGTCCAGCTCTCGCGCGCGCCGAAGCCGAGTGAGATCGCCGGCCGCCTCGGCGTCCCGATCGAGGACGTCTACGAGGGCCTTCGCGCGGGTCAGGGCCGCTACGGCGCGTCGCTGGACCACCTGCTGGAGAACGCGGCGCACACGCGGTTCGGGGCGCCGGACGCCGAGCTGGGCCAGGCCGAGCTGCGGGAAGCGCTGCGGCCCATGCTGGACAGCCTGCCGGAGCGGGAACGCAAGATCGTCGCGCTGCGGTTCGGGTCCGGGATGAGCCAATCGGACATCGCGCGCCGCGTCGGGGTCTCCCAGATGCAGGTGTCGCGGTTGCTGGCCGCGACCTTGAAGAAGCTGCGTTCGGGCCTGGACGAATCCGAGCTGGCCGACGGCACCTGATTAGCCGCTGACCGGCTTGGGTACTTCGCGGACGGTACCGGAACTCACTGGGAGGGGGACCGATGACGGCGAACATCTCGCAGCGCACCGCGGTGCCGGTCGCGCCGCTGACGGTGCTGCTCCCGGACGACGTCACGGCTCCGGCCCGGGCGCGGTACGAGGTCCGTTCGATGCTGCTCGGCCTCGGCCTCGACGAGGTCCAGCTGGACGACGTCCTGCTGGCCGTGTCCGAGCTGGTCACCAACGCCTTCGAGCACGGCGAGTGCCCGCAGCGGCTCGAGCTGTCCTACTTCGAGGGCCAGCTCACGCTGCGGGTGCACGACTCCGGCAGCAAGGTCCCGGAGCTACGGGCGCCGTCGCCGGCCGAGGCGCGCAGCCGCGGGCTGGTGCTGGTCCAGGCGCTGTCGGAGGACTGGGGCTTCGAGTGCTGCCCCGGCGGCAAGTTCGTCTGGGCCGTCTTCCGCATCCCCGGCGCCTGATCAGGATTCCAGCAGCGCCCGCGCGGCGCCGGTGTCCCCGATCCGCTGCCGGAACGACTTGCGCTCCAGCGCCTCGACGATAGCTTCGAGGACTCCGCGCAGCGGGTACGGCAGCTCGGCCTCCAGCGCCTCCGACGCTTCGGTCGTCGCCGTCCACTCCGCCTCGATCAGCGGCAGGAGTTCGCGCGTCTTCGCGGTGAGCGACACGATGCGCTGCCGGGCGTCGGCACCCGGTTCGAGGGTGACGAGCCCGGCGCGGTTCATCTGCGCGACGGTCTGGCTGGCCGCCGAGTGCGTCACGCCCATCTCGGCGGCGAGGTCGCGGATGGCCAGCGGGCCGCGGGCGAGCAGCGCCCGGACCACCCCCGAGTACCGCGGGCGGTAGTCGGCGAGGCCGATGTCGGCGAGGAACCGCGCGACGTCACCCTCGAGGATTTCGAGGACGTGCCGCATCCGCGTCCCGAGACCGTCCGGACCCGACGTCATGGCCATGACGGCCGATCATAGGCGCCGGCGGTGTGCTTGGATCGCGACATGGAGAACCGGAAGATCACCCGGCTGGGTCGCGAGGTGTCCGTCGTCGGGCTCGGCTGCTGGCAGCTCGGCGCCGACTGGGGTGCGGTCGACGAGAACGACGCGCTGGCGGTGCTGCACGCGGCGGCCGACGCCGGCGTCACCTTCTTCGACACCGCCGACGTCTACGGCGACGGGCGCAGCGAGCGCCTGGTCGGCCGGTTCCGGGCCGAGCGCGGAGACGTCTTCGTGGCGACCAAGATGGGCCGCCGCGTCGAGCAGGTGCCGGAGAACTACGTCCGCGCGAACTTCCGCGAGTGGAACGACCGGTCGCGCCGCAACCTCGGCGTCGAGACGCTCGACCTGGTCCAGCTGCACTGCCCGCCGTCGCCGGTGTACTCGTCCGACGCGGTGTACGACGCACTGGACGAGATGGTTTCCGAGGGGCGCATCAAGGCTTACGGCGTGAGCGTCGAGACGGTCTCGGAAGCCTTGACCGCGTTGGCGCGGCCTCAGGTGGCCTCAGTGCAGATCATCCTGAACTGCCTGCGGCTCAAGCCCTTGGAGCGCGTCCTGCCCGCGGCGGCGGAGGCGGGCGCGGGCATCATCGCTCGGGTGCCGCTGGCATCGGGGCTGCTGTCCGGGCGGTACACGGCCTCGACGACGTTCGCCGCCGACGACCACCGGAACTTCAACCGCCACGGCGAGGCGTTCGACGTCGGTGAGACGTTCTCGGGCGTGCCGTACGACGTCGGGCTGGCGGCCGTCGAGCGGCTGCGGGGGCTGGTGCCGGAGGGGCAGACGCTGGCGCAGTTCGCGCTGCGGTGGATCATCGACCAGCCGGGCGTGAGCACGGTGATCCCGGGCGCGCGCAACGCCGAGCAGGCCACAGCGAACACGGCGGCGGCCGCGCTGCCGCCGTTGTCCCCGGAGGCGCTGGCGGGCGTCCGCGAAACGTACGACGAGCTGATCCGGCCGCTGGTGCACGATCGCTGGTAGTCCCGGCATGATGGGCCGATGATGACGCCCGAAGAGCTCCTGACGACCACCAGGACCGTCCGCAAGCGCCTGGACTTCGACCGGCCGGTGCCGCTCGACCTGGTGAAACACTGCTTGCAGGTGGCCCTGCAGGCGCCGAGCGGCTCGAACACCCAGCGCTGGCAGTGGCTGGTCGTCACGGACGCCGGACAGCGGACGGCGCTCGGGCAGATCTACAGCCGGGCGTGCCACGAGTACCTGGCGTCCCCCGCGGCCGCGGGAAAGCAGTTCGCGGACGACCCGGCGCGGGCGCCGGTGCAGCAGCGGGTCGGCAGCAGCGTCGAGTACCTGGCCGACCGGATGGGTGACGTCCCGGTGCTGGTGGTGCCGTGCCTGGAGACGGCGTCGGCCGAGCTGCCGGCGGGCAACCAGGCGGGGATGTGGGCGTCCCTGCTGCCGGCGGCGTGGAGCTTCATGCTGGCCGCCCGTTCGGTGACGCTGGGAACGGCGTGGACGACGCTGCACCTGAAGTACGAGCAGGAGGCGGCGGAGGTACTGGGACTGCCGAAGAACGTCCACCAGGCGGCGCTGATCCCGACGGCGTTCTACACGGGCGACACGTTCAAGCCGGCGGCGCGGCAGCCGCTGGAGGAGGTCCTGCACCTCGACCGCTGACTTCACCTACGAGAACATGGAGTCCTGGGGCCGCAAGATGTTCGTCACGCCGGGCGTGGTCGTCGCGTGCCGG
>NZ_JBEXVF010000129.1:0-12845 GCF_040629235.1 Amycolatopsis sp. NPDC005961
GGCTGGGTCTTACTTACCGGCCTTCCGACGCTGCACTCGCGTGCGGCGAAGCAGCTTGCGGTGCTTCTTCTTCGACATGCGCTTGCGGCGCTTCTTGATCACAGAGCCCATGGGCGCTCCTTAGGTCGTCGTCGGTCACGCTGCCCGGCGCAGCGTCCAACGGGTGGAGCGCACAGGCACGAGCGGTTTTCCAGGTTACCCGTCACCCCGGAGGGGCCGGTCGGCGGGCACGTCGTAGGACGACGTGCCGCCGGCCGAGACGTGGATCAACCCACGTCGTAATAGGCACCCTGGAGGTACTCGTGCACTGCTTTCTCCGGCACCCGGAAGGACTTGCCGACCCTTACGGCGGGCAGCTCACCCGAGTGCACGAGACGGTAGACGGTCATCTTGGAGACCCGCATCAGCGTGGCCACCTCGGCGACCGTCAGGAACTGGACCTGCCCGACAGCCGGCAGATCCTCCTTCTTGTTCGGCGACATGTTTACCGCGTCCTTCGACACGCGTCGCGCCACGAGGCTTCCCCACCTGTGGTACCGACACGCACGTGCTCTATCGAGAGTAGCGGGACTGGTGGGACTAATGCGACGCCTGTCACCGAGATGGGCCCCTACCAGCGCTAACGCATGGGCACTCGCGCGTGCAAGGCCGCAGGAATCGCCCATTACGGCGAATCCGGGCGCGCGGTACCCGGCTCGAGGGGCAGCCGGAGCGCCCGGACGGTGAACGAAATCGCGTGGTACCACCCGCAGACGAGCAGGACGTCGAGCAGCCCAAGCCGGACATCGACGCCGACTTCGCTACACACCGCAGGTCCGCGGTCGCGCAACGGCCGCCGGCACCGCGCCGTCCCAGCACGCGCTCAGTCTTCGTCGTGAGCCTTGCCCAGCTCGACCGACCGGTCCTTGGCCGCCTCGATGGCCGCCAGCAGCGCGGCCCGGACGCCGTGCTTCTCCAGCTCGCGGATGGCGTTGATGGTCGTGCCCGCCGGCGACGTCACGGCCTCGCGCAGCAGCACCGGGTGCTCGTCCGACTCGGCCAGCATCTTCGCCGCGCCGACGGCCGACTGGATGATCAGCTGCCCGGCCAGCGCGCGCGGCAGGCCCAGCAGGATGCCGGCGTCGATCATGGCCTCGACCAGGAAGAAGAAGTAAGCCGGGCCGGACCCGGACAGCGCCGTGACGGCGTCCTGCTGCGCCTCGGGCACCTCGACGACCTGGCCGACGTGCGAGAGCAGGTCGCGCACGACCGCGAGGTGCTCGGCGGTGGCGTGGCGGCCGGCGGAGATGGCGCTCATGGCCTCGCCGACCAGCATCGGCGTGTTCGGCATGACCCGCACGACGGGAACGCCGTCGGCCAGCCGCCGTTCGTAGAGCGAGGTCGGCAGCCCGGCGCACAGCGAGACGACGAGCGAGGACGGGCTCAGCAGCGGCGCCAGCTCATCGAGCACCGGATCGATGTCCTGCGGCTTCACGGCGACGACCAGGACATCGGCCTGCTTGGCGGCGTCCTCGACCTCGACACCCCGGATGCCGTACCGCGCGGTGAGCTCTTCGACGCGCGCCGGGTACCGCTCGGTGAAGAGCAGGTCGCCCGGCTCGTGGCCGCCGTGCAGCAGCCCCGAGAGCAACGCCTCGCCGATCTTTCCCGCACCCAGCACCGCGATGACCGTCATGCCGTAAAGCGTGCCAAACGCGCCTCAGGCGCCCGGTGCCGGGGCGAGCCCCAGCTGCCGGGCTGGCGCGCGGTGGCTCCGGTGCCGCCCGTGAGCCCAGCCACGCTGGGCCCCGACCGCGGGAGCCGACCGGAACCCGGGGCTCAACCGCCCGGCCTGGCGCGCGCCGCAGCCGGCCATCGATTCCGGCGCCGGAATCGAACCCGCGACGCTGGGCCCACGCCGCCCACCGTCACCGCCGAAACCGACCGACCGCGCCTCAGCCCAGCTGCCGGGCCCGGCGCGCACCGCAGTCCCGCGCCCCACCGAGCCGATCCAACGCGCCTAGCCCGCGGCCACCGGCCCCAAGCCGACCTGGACGCGCCTCAGGCGCCCGGTGCCGGGGCGAGCCCCAGCTGCCGGGCCTGGCACACCAGCCGTCCCTGGGAGTCCACCACCGTCGCGTCCGAGTCGAACCACGACTCGTGCACCGACCGCGACTCCACCACCACCCGCAGCCACCCCGGGGCCGGGCGGGTCCTCAGCAGCGCCGTCAGCTGGACCGTCGGGGCCCAGCCGATGCGGCCCAGGTTCATCACCACCGGCGGGTTCACGTCCGACGCCAGCAGCGTGAAGTACGGGTCGACCAGGCCGTGGCGCGGGCGGACCCACAGCCGCATGCGGGGCGGCTCGTCCGTGCGCCCGGCGAGGTAGCCCGCCGTCGCCGGGTCGAGGCGGACTTCGCACCCCTTGGCCAGGTTGAACGGGCCCTCCGTGCTCTCCGCCATCGCGAGCGCGCCCGGGGACGGCTCGGCCGGCATCGACGGCACGTCCGTCCACTCCGGGCGCCGCATCGGCAGCCGTCCCGTCGTCACGCGCGCCTCGACGCAGCTGCGGCCGCGCTGCTCCAGCCGGACCTCGACGACCGTCGCGCGGCGGCCGACCTTGCGGACGTCCGTGCGCAGCAGCACCGGGCCCAACGCCGGCGCGTGCAGGAACTCCGCGCTCACCACGAGCGGTTCCGCGTGCGGCTCACCCCGCTCGTGCAGCGCGGCGATCGCCGCCTTGGCCAGCAGGGCCAGCAGGAAACCCCCGTGCGGGTGCGAGCCGATGGCCCACTCCGCACGCAGCACCGCGGTGAAGGTGCCGTCCCCCAGCGACCGCGCCACACTCGCCGTGTCGAAGGACAAGGCGGTGCCGTCCGTTCCGCTCACGAACGCGCCGTACCAATGGAGGAATCCGGCAAGGTGACGATCAACGAGCGCGACGGTTTCACAGTCGGGACTTTACGTGTTCGGTCCCGGTAAATGGACCCGGGAGTAGTCGTGTCCGCGCCGCGAGCGCGCAATTACTGCCCTAGGTGGAATCGCGCGAACAGCAATGCCTCGGCCAGGTCCCGGACCCGCTGGGCACCCGTCCCGGCGTGCCGGGTGTTGATCTCCAGCACGATCTGCCCGGCGAAACCGCCGCTGACCAGCTTCTCCAGGATCTCGGCGCAGGGCTGGCCACCGCGGCCGGGTACCAGGTGTTCGTCCTTCGGGAGGCCGGTGCCGTCCGCCAGATGGACGTGCGAGAGGCCCTCGCCCATCCGCTGCGCGAGCGCGAGTGCGTCCATCCCGGCTGCCGCTGTGTGGGACAGGTCGAGCGTGTAGTGCCGGAAACCGACGTCCGTCGGGTCGATCGACGGCCGGAACGCGGAGACCCGGGAATTCTTCGAACCACCCGGTGGGCGCACCTTGAACATGTTCTCGACGGCGATTTCGATCCCGCTGGACTCCTCCAGCTCGTCGACCAGATCACCGAACGCGTCGCCGTACCGCCGTTGCCACCGGAACGGCGGGTGGACGACGACGGTCCGCGCGCCGAGCTCGGCCGCGGCCTCGACGGACATCCGCAGCCGGACCACGGGGTCGGGCGACCAGATCCGCTGGGTGATCAGCAGCGACGGCGAGTGGACGGACAGCACGGGCACCCCGGTGCGGCGCGACCACCGGCGCAGGGCGCTGACGTCCTGGCTGACCGGGTCGGCCCACACCATGACCTCGACGCCGTCGTACCCCAGCTCGGCCGCGAGCTCGAAGGCGGTCCCGGCCTTGAGGGGCCACACGGACGCCGTGCTGAGCCCGACGGGGACCGGCTTCTCGTCTGTCACGCGCGCCATCCTGCCTCGTCACCGAGGGTGGGTGGAATCGCCGGGCCGGAAGGGGGACGCGGATCACCGCGCCCCCGCCGCGGTCAGCGGCCGACGAGCAGCAGCGCCGCCGGGGACACCGTCACGACCAGGCCGACCAGCACGGCCAGCACCGTGGTCTGCAGGTCCTCGGCCCGGCGGATCTTCCGCACGATCCAGACCAGCGCGACGACCACCAGCAGCGCCGCCACCAGGGCGGCCGCGGGGATGTTCACCCACAGCCAGTTGAAGCCCAGCCACACGGCCGCGCCACCGACGACACCCAGCGCCAGCTGGCCGGCGAGCGCCAGCCAGGCCTTGCCGGGCGACGTCGTGGGCTCCGGCTCCGCGACCGGCTCGGGGACGTCGTCGTATTCGTCGTCCTCGTAGCCGTCGCCCTGCTCGTAGCCGTACTCGTCCTGCTCGAAGTCCGGGCCGCCCGCCGGGTAGCCGTCGGTGAACTCGCGCTCGTAGGGCTCGAGGTCGTCCGGGATCGGCGCCCGCGAGGGGCGGTCGCCGGGCGCGAACGGCATCGGCGGCGGGTACGTGCCGGTCGGCGGGCCGGCGTCGTAGGCGGCCTGGTAGCCGCTGCTCTCCGGCGCGAAGCCCTCGGGCTCGAAGTCGTCGTCGGGGTAGCCGTCGGCCGGAGCGTCGGTGGGCACCACCGGCATGACGCCGATCTCGGTGTCCTCCAGCTGCTCCTTCTGCCGGCGCTTGCGCCAGTTCGCGAGCCCGCCCGGTGACGACGGCGGCGGCTCGGCCGCGTCGGGCTTCTTGCTCGGCGCGGGCGGGACCGGCGGTCCGCCCTTCACCGCGTCGAACTGCTCGGTGTAAGCCTCCTGCTGCGGACGGCGCGCGGGGCCCCGGCGCGGACGGCCGGGCGCGGCGGGCGGCGGCGCGAACGTGCCGCTGGCCATCGGGCCCGGGGGGTCGATTTCGGCGTCCGGGGTGCCGTTGAGGCCGTCGAGACGCGCCGACAGCGGTCCGCTCGGCGGCGGCGTCGGCAGCTGCTGGGACGGCTGCGGCGGCGGGGTGGGCAGCTGCTGCGAAGCCTGCGGGGGCGGACGGCGCCGGACCGGCGGGACGGCCGCGCGGGTCTCCTCGGCCGCGGGCGGCGGCGGGGTCGGCAGCTGCTGCGACGGCTGCGGGGGCGGCGGCTGGCGCCGGGGCGCGCGCGGCGGCACGGGCAGCTGCGCCGACTCCTGCGGGCTCGGGTACTGCCCCGACGGCTGCGGCGCGGACGGCGGGCCGGCGAACTGGCCGGACTCCTGGGGCGGCCGGCTGAACTGGCCCGACGGCTGCGGCGGCGCCGGGGGGCGCGCGTACTGGCCGGACTCGGCGCCGCCGGGGGCGGGCCGGGCCGGGGGCGGCGGGACCGGCCGCGGCAGCGGCTGGGAGTCCTGCGGGACGGCGCGGGGTGCGGGCGGCGGCGGGGACGACGGCTCGGCGCGGCGCCGGCCGGCGGGCCGGTTCGGCGGCGGCGGGGTGCCTTCACCGGCGACCCGGTCGATGATCGCCTGCGGGCCGGTGTCGCTGACGCCCGGACGCCGGTGGGAACCGGTCGCGCCGGGCGGGGTCTCCGGGGTGCCGGGCTCGTCGTCGTCCTCGGCCGCGCGACGGCGCCGACGGCGGTTGCCGCCGTCGACCTGGGCACCGTGCTGGGCGAGCAGCTCAGCCACGGTCTTCTGGGGCTGGCCGTCTCCGGTCTGGTCCGTCATACCTGGCAATCCCCTGCGCGCTCCGGGTCCTCGGCACTCGGCGAAGCGGTATCCGACGGTACGCCGGCGGCGCCGCGCGCGCTGTACGCCGACCTTTGCATGTCCGTCACCTCTCCACCGTGCCCGTCCACCTTCCGGGAAGTCCAGCCGCGTGCTTTCACCGGTCCTCCTGTGCGCCGAAGCGCCCCACGAGACCGGCTCCAGTTTCATCCGCGCCGTTGGAATGGTCCAGCCGCCGCAGGATGACACCTTCTCGCAGAGCCCACGGGCAGATCTCGAGTTCGGGCAAACCGAGCGCCCGCATCGTCGCCTGCGCGATGAGCGCGCCGGCCACCAGCTGGTGCGACCGGCTCGAGCTGACGCCCTCGAGCTGGGCGAGGTCGGCCGACGGCATCCGCGAGATGAACGCCAGGAGCTGGCGCAATGCGGTGTCCGTGAGCGTACGTCGCACGCGCGGGCCCGCCGCCGAGGGGGCGGCGCCGGTCAGCCGGGCGAGCGACCGGAACGTCTTCGACGTCGCCACGACACGATCGGGTTCACCCCATTTGGTGACCTTCCGCGCGAGCTCGGTGAGCTGGTCGTCGAGCCACGCCGACGTGGCGACGAGCTCGGAGCGCGTCGGCGGGTCGTGCTTGAAGCGGGTTCGCGTGGTCCGGCCCGCGCCCAGGGGAAGCGACTCGGCCAGGACGGGCTCTTCGTCGCGGCCCATCGCGATCTCCAGCGAGCCACCGCCGATGTCGAGCACCAGCAGCTGCCCGGCCGACCAGCCGTACCAGCGGCGGACGGCGAGGAAGGTGAGCCGGGCTTCGTCGGTCCCGGAGAGGACCCGCAGCTCGACGCCGGTGCGGTCGGCCACGCGGGCCAGCACCTTGGCGGAGTTCTTCGCTTCGCGGACCGCGGAGGTGGCGAAGGCCATGACCTCTTCGCAGCCCAGCCGGGCGGCGGCGTCCTTCGCGGATTCGACGGCGGTCACGAGGTCGTCGGCGCCGGCCTTGCTGAGCTCGCCACCGGGGGTGAGCTGCTCGGCCAGCCGGAGCACGGACTTCTCGGAATGCATCGGCGTCGGGTGGGCGCCACGGTGGGCATCGACCACGAGAAGGTGGACGGTGTTGGAACCGACGTCGAGTACCCCTAGGCGCACGGGGGTCCAGCGTACCGGGCCCAGCGCCAGGTCTCGAACATGTAACCAACAACACTCGGTGCGGTACCGCCCCGGCGCGCCTCCCCACCGGGGCGTCACCGCCCGAAAAGCCCGCTTACGTCTCGAACTTGTAGCCCAGGCCGCGGACCGTCACCAGGTGCCGCGGCGAGCCCGGGTCCGGCTCGATCTTCGAGCGCAGCCGCTTCACGTGGACGTCCAGCGTCTTCGTGTCGCCGACGTAGTCCGCGCCCCACACCCGGTCGATCAGCTGGCCGCGCGTGAGCACCCGGCCGACGTTGCGGAGCAGGTACTCCAGCAGGTCGAACTCCTTGAGCGGCAGCGAAACCTCGGCGCCGTCCACCGTCACCACGTGCCGCTCGACGTCCATCCGCACCGGGCCCGCCGAGAGCACCAGCGGCGCCAGCTCGCCTTCCGAGCCCGGCTCGCCGCCGCGGCGCAGCACCGCCCGCACGCGCGCGATCAGCTCCCGCGCCGAGTACGGCTTCGTCACGTAGTCGTCCGCACCCAGTTCCAGGCCGACGACCTTGTCGATCTCGCTGTCGCGCGCCGTCACCATGATCACCGGCACGGCCGACCGCTGGCGCAGCTGCTTGCAGACGTCGGTGCCGCTCATCCCGGGCAGCATGAGGTCGAGCAGCACGATGTCGGCGCCGTTGCGGTCGAACTCCTCCAGCGCGGCCTGGCCGGTGCCGGCGACGGCCGCGGTGAACCCTTCCTTGCGCAGCAGGAAGGCGAGGGGGTCGGCGAACGACTCCTCGTCCTCGACGATGAGAACCCTGGTCACAGGTTTCCTCCATGATCTGGGCTGTCCTGCCCGGTAACCACGAGCCTCGGGGTGCGCTCGGGGGTCTTCTCCTGCCGTGGTGCCGGCGAGGTCTTGGTGGTCCGCGCCGGCTCGAGGGCCGGTTCGGGGCGGACGTGCGCGGGGATGCGCAGCGTGAACGTCGAGCCGGTGCCGGGGCGGCTCCACAGCCCGACCGAGCCGCCGTGGTTGGCCGCGACGTGCTTGACGATCGCCAGGCCCAGCCCGGTGCCGCCGGTGGCGCGCGAACGGGCCTTGTCGGCGCGGTAGAACCGCTCGAACACGCGCGTCTGCTCGTCCTCGGGGATGCCGATGCCGCGGTCGGTGACGGCGACCTCGACCATCCCGTCGGCGAGCCGCCTGCTGATCGAGACCGGGCTGCCGGCCGGCGAGTACGCGACGGCGTTCTCCAGCAGGTTCGACAGCGCGGTGACCAGCAGCGTCCGGTCGCCCTCGATGAGCAGGCCGCTGGGGGTGTCGGTGGTGATCCGGATGTCGGCCGACTCGGCCGAGAGCGTCGTGCGGCCGAGTGCCTCGCGGACGACCGCGTCGACCTCGACGACGTTGAGGTCCGGCAGCCGCTCGGCGCCCTGCAGCCGCGAAAGCGCGATCAGCTCGGTGACGAGCTGGCCGAGCCGGGTGGACTCGCGCAGGATCTTACCGCCGAAGCGGCGGACCTCCTCGACGTCCTCGGCGGCGTCGAGCACGGCCTCGGTGAGCAGCGCGATCGCGCCGACCGGGGTCTTGAGCTCGTGGCTGACGTTGGCGACGAAGTCGCGGCGGACGGCCTCCAGCCGGATGGCCTCGGAGTGGTCGACGGCCTCGACGACGGTGAATCCGTCGCCGAGCGGCCGGACCTCGCCGAGCACCGCCTCCGGCTGGCGGCCGCGCGCTTCGAGCGGCGAAAGGTCGATCTCCATCGGCTCGTCGGTCTCGACGACCTGCTCGGCGGCCTTGCGGGCCCGCGAGTCGGCCTGGTTGACCTTCACCAGGCCCAGCTCGTAGGCCCGCGGGTTGTGCAGCACCATGTCGCCGAACCTGTTGAGCACGACGACGCCGTTGTGGGACGAGCGGACCAGGCGTTCGAGGAGCTCCGCGACGGTCGGACCCGGCGGCCGGGCCTCTTCGCGACGGGTCCGGGCCCGCGCGAGGAGGTAGCCGACCACCGCACCGGCCACCAACGTTCCGATGGCCAGTGCGAGGGAAACAGGCGTGGTCACAGGCCGATCGTAAGCTGAGAAGTGGCCCTTCGGCCTAGCGTTGTCCGCCTTGTCGTGAGCACCGCGACACCTGGGGCAGACATGTTCGCCGGTGCTTCAGCCCGCGTTCACCCGATCGATTCCGCGGCGAGACATTCCGGGTGAATCACGCATCGCCGTCCAGGGTCTTCAAGTCCTCCTCGGTGAGCCGCAGCGCCGCGGCGGCGACGTTCTGCTCGAGGTGCTCGACGTCCCCGGTGCCCGGGATGGCGAGCACGTGCGGTCCTTGGTGGAGGGTCCACGCGAGCCGCACCTGGGCCGGGGTGGCGTCGTGCCGGCGGGCGACCTCGGCGACGCGGGCGTCCTCGCCCGTCCCGCTCGCGACGGCGAAGAACGGCACGAAGGCGATCCCCCGCTCGGCGCACATCCGGACGATCTCGTCGTCCTCCCGGCGGGCGGTGAGGCCGTACTGGTTCTGGACGCAGACGACCGGCGCGATCTCCAGGGCTTCGGTCAGGTGGTGCGGCGCGACGTTGGAGATGCCCAGCTCGCGGATGAGGCCCTGCTCACGCAGCTCGGCGAGCGCGCCGAAGCCGTCGGCGAGCGAGCCCTCCCCGCGGTCGAGGCCCTGGCCGATCCGGTAGTTGGCGACGTCGAGGTGCTCGAGGCCCAGCTCGCGCAGGTTCTCTTCGACCTGGGCCCGCAGCTGGTCCGGCCGGGCGGTGTAGAACGCGCCGGTGAAGTCGCGGCCCGGTCCGACCTTGGTGGTGATCGTCAGGTCGCCGTACGGCGCGAGGGCCCGGTTGATCAGCTCGTTCGCCGAGCGCGGGCCGGCGAAGTAGAAGACGGCGGTGTCGATGTGGTTGACGCCGAGCTCGACGGCGCGGCGGAGCACGGCGATCGACGTCTCGCGGTCGCGGATGCCGCCGTCCGAAGTGGACATCAGACGCATGGCGCCGAAGCCGAGGCGGTTGACTTCGAAGGAGCCGAGCTTCCAGGTGCCCGCCGCGGCGGCGGGAAGGGTGGTGTTCGTGGTCATGGCTCCAGCCTCGCGATCCGGCGCGAGCGGCGCCGGGTTTGGCATTTAGCTGCCACACTGGAATACGTGGAGAGAGTCAGCGACGTCGTGGTGGTGCGGGGCGAGGCCGAGCTGTTCGAGCGGACGGCCCACCTGTTCGCGACCGCGACGGAGATCTCGTGCGCGGCCCGCGACCTGCACACCTGGTCGGTGGCGCACCCGAGCGCGCCCGAACGGGAGCAGGCGGTGCGCACCACGTCGGTGCGCAAGATGTACCTGCCCGGCGTCCTGTTCGACCCGGCGCTGGCGGAGCACCTGCGGTTCATGGCGACGCACGGCGCGCGCATCCGGATCACCGAGCGCGAGGTCAACGAGACGATCCTGCTGGACCGCCGGATCGCGATCGTGGCGGGCGACCACGTCGGCGGCGTCCGCAGCTACACCGTCGTCAGCAGCCCGGAGCTGGTCCAGGGCATCCAGTCGCTGTTCGAGGCGGCCTGGGCCGGCGGCACCGACCTGGAGTCGTACCAGGCCCGGTTCACCGAGCTGGGCGCGCGCGAGATCCTCGAGCAGCTGGCCTCCGGCTGCAAGGACGAGACGGCGGCCCGCGCTCTCGGCGTCGGCTTGCGGACCTACCGGCGGCGGGTGGCGGAGGTGATGGAGATCCTCGGCGCGTCGTCGCGGTTCCAGGCCGGGGCACGGGCCCGCGAGGCCGGGCTCTTGTGAAGCTCGCGCTGCCGGCACTGCTCCTGGTGGTGTCGGCGTGCTCCGCGCCGGTTTCCGGCACGGCTACCCCGCTCAGCGGCAACCTCGCGCTCGTCGACGGGCCGGGGACGGCCGCCGCGCTCGACGCGGTGAAGACGGCGGCCGAGGCGGTCTTCAGCTACGACTCCGCGAACCCGGCCGCGTTCGACCAGGCCGTCGCGGCGAACGTCACCGGCGCCGCGAAGCAGCAGCTCGCGACGTTGTTCGACGTGGTCAGGAAGAGCCCGCAGCAGGTACGGCTGGCGACGCGGGTGCGGGAAGCGGCCGCGCTGGAGTTCACCGGCGACCGGGTCCGCGAACTGGCCGTGCTCGAGCAGGACAGCGGCACCACGAAGGGGCTGGCCACGGTCGCGTTCACCGCGCAGAAGGCCGCGGGACACTGGCAGCTCTCGGACATCGCGGTGAGCCCGGCCCAGCCACCGCCCGCGCCACACCAGGACGATGGCACTCCCGCGGGCACCCGTGACGCGGCGCTGGCCGGCGCGCGGGCGATCGGCGGCGGCCTGTTCACGACCGACAGCGCCGACCCGGACGGCTCGTACGCGCGGGCCGAGGCCGTCATCGCCGACCCGATGCTGAGCGAGTACCGCGCCAAGAAGGGCACCTACGTCGAGGCGATCCGCAAGAGCGGCACGAAGGTGGCGCTCGGGCCGGACCCGATGGCAGGCGTGGTCACACTCACCGGCGCGCGGGCGGTCGTGCTGTTCTTCACGACGCTGCAGGTGACCGACGCGACGGGCCAGGCCACCGGCAAGCCCTTCACGGCCGAATTCGACATCGTCCGTGAAGGGGCGAGCTGGAAGGCGACGGCCGTCCGGCCGGTCACCGCGGCGTGAGTCAGCGGCCCTGGTTCGCCACCGCGGCGGCGGCTTCCTTGGCGGCTTCGGGGTCGAGGTACTCGCCGCCGGCCTTGACCGGCTTCAGGTCGGCCGTGAGGTCGTAGCGCAGCGGGATGCCGGTCGGGATGTTGAGGCCGGCGATGTCGGCGTCGGAGATCCCGTCGAGGTGCTTGACGAGCGCGCGCAGCGAGTTGCCGTGCGCGGCGACCAGCACGGTCTTGCCCGCGCGCAGGTCGGGGACGATCTCGGACTCCCAGTAGGGCAGCAGCCGCTCGACGACGTCCTTGAGGCACTCGGTCAGCGGCGCCTTGTCGCCGAGGTTCGCGTAGCGGGGGTCGTCCGCCTGGCTCCACTCGTCCTTCGGGTCGATCGGCGGCGGCGGGGTGTCGTAGGAGCGGCGCCAGAGCATGAACTGCTCTTCGCCGAACTCGGCCAGGGTCTGCTTCTTGTCCTTGCCCTGCAGCGCACCGTAGTGGCGCTCGTTGAGCCGCCAGTCGCGCTTGACCGGGATCCAATGCCGGTCGGCGGCGTCCAGCGCGATGTTCGCGGTGGAGATCGCCCGGCGCAGCAGCGAGGTGTGCACCACGTCCGGCAGCAGCCCGGCATCGGACAGCAGCTGCCCGCCCTGGCGCGCTTCGCCCTCGCCCTGTTCCGACAGCGGCACGTCCACCCAGCCGGTGAACAGGTTTTCCGCGTTCCACGTGCTCTGCCCGTGGCGGAGCAGCACCAACGTCCCAATCTCGGCCATGCCGACAGCCTGCCAGACGGGACCACTCGATCGACTGGTGACCTCGTGTCCTACACAGAGTGTGTTACCGCGCAGTAACACCTTCACTCTTACACAAGTCCAAGTGCCAACAACGCGCAAAATCCGGGCATCGGACTGCGCACCGTTATCGCCACAACTAAAATTCACTCGAACGGACTAGGGAGTAGTCTTGTGATTACAGGTCGAGATCTGACAGGTTGACTTACGTCCCGAGCGGCCGGATTCCACGCACTCCCCGGCCGGTTTCGGGCTTCGACCGCGGCTCGTCTCCCCCCTGCCGAGCCGCGGCCCGCCGGCCCCGATGGCACCCCCCTCGTCACCGGGTCCTGATCGGCGGGAACTTCAGCGGGGCGGCTCGAGATCGCGACTCCCCCCTCCCTCGAGCCGTCCCGCCTGTTCCGCTCAGGTGCGCGGGCCGAGTTGTCCACAACGGCTCCGGCTATCCACAGATTCGCGGCATCACCCCTTCGAGCAGCCCCCCACCGATAGACTGGAACAGGGCACGCCCCCCAAGGGTGTGGCGGGGGATTGCCTGGTGAGGAGGAGGCCGCAGGGCCGCCCCAGACCTCGCCGCCCTCGCCCGGCCGCGCAAACCGACCGCCCTAGACCTCCCCCGCCCCTCGTCCCAGCCGCAGTCAGCACCGGAGACCCGGGGTCAAGAGTGAGCGAAGCTCATCGCGAAGCGACGCCGAAGGCGCCCTTGAGGCCGGGTATCCGGTGTTGACCCGCTGGGGGCGGGCGGGACGACG
>NZ_JBEXVF010000130.1:0-12245 GCF_040629235.1 Amycolatopsis sp. NPDC005961
GGTCGCGGCGAACGGCCCCCGCACGATGACCCTGGCCGCGCGGTTCGGCGCGGGCTGGGTCACGACGGGCCGGGGCGGCAAGACCGAGGACGAGTGGTGGGGCGGCATCAAGCAGCTCACCGAGCTCTTCGACCAGCGGCTGGACGACGCGGGCCGCGAGCGGGCGAGCATCCAGCGGCACCTGAGCCTGGACGCGTCCCCGGTCTTCTCGCTGAGCAGCGTGGAGGCGTTCCGCGACGCGGCGGGCCGTGCGGGCGAGCTGGGCTTCACCGACGTCATCGCGCACTGGCCGCGGTCGTCGTCGCCCTACGAAGGCCGCGAAGCGGTGCTGGAGCAGGTCGCGAGCGACGTCCTGCCGGAACTGCACGCTACTCCGAACGGGTGACATCCGGGTAGCCGGGAAACCGATTGCCGTCCCTCAGGCGTCCGTCATTCAGACGTCAGAGATCACCCCGGGGGTGGTTGGGGGACGGAGGGCCCTCGTGGCCGCGGCACGGGGCGCCGCGGCCACGAGGGTTTCGCTATTTGACGATCTGGTAGATCACGGCGCCGGAGTTCCGGTACACCTCGCGCACGAAGTCGTGCCCGTCGAGGTGCCGCAGGCCGGGCGCGATCGGGGTGTCGCGGCGGATCGTCCCGCTGCCGACCAGCACGTAGTGGATGTTCAGCCGCCGGGTGGCCGCGCGCACCTCGGGGTCGCTGTCGTAGTCACCGAAGTGCAGGGCCAGGTAGAGCGCGTCCGGGGGAGCGACACCCGCGTCGTAGTGGCCGGCCACCGGGTGGACGCCGGTGAGCGCGTACATCCACGCCGTGCCGTCCATGCGGTCGTTGAGCACCTTCTGGTCGGCGGGGATCCCCAGCGTGCCGAGGTGGTCCATCGCGTCGATCTCGTCCTGGCTCACCGGCGGGACGGTCTCGCCGGGCAGGCCGTTGTAGTACAGCAGCGACACCGTCTTGGCGTTGGCCGCGCGGTAGAACCCGCCGGTCAGCACACCCATCGCCACGACCAGCAGCACCGCCGTCGCCAGCCCGACCCGGCCGGTCAGCCACGGCCGCGCCCGCACCCAGGCGCGTCCGCTCGCGAGCTTCGCCAGCCACTGCTGGGTTTCGCTCATCCCGTGCGCGGCGAGCAGGCACATCGGGATCGCGGCCAGCGCCATCAGCCGGAACCGGTCGTTCCACCACGGCCGCGACAGGCTGATCACCCAGTCTTCGCCGCCGAAGCACGCGACCACGACGAACAACGCCGACAGCCCGATCGCCGAGAGCACCAGCCAGCGCATCCGCCGCAGCCGCACCAGCGTCAGCACGCCCAGGGCCAGGAACACCGTCAGCCAGATCTGCGGCACCGGCAGCACCTGCTTGAACGTCGCCAGCATCGCCAGCGCCTTCCACACGGGCATGTGCGAGCCCCACGGGTGGTACGGGTACGACCCGGACGTGAAGGTGAGCGCGCCGAGGATCATCGGCGCGGCCAGCAGGCCGGCCGCCACCATCACCGGCAGCATCCGGAGGACGTCTCCGCCGACGACGCGCCAGGCGGCGCGGCCCTCCGGCACGCCGTCGAGGCGCTTGCCGCGCAGCGCCCGGTACCAGCGCTGCACGACCAGCGGGAACGCGAACAGGAGCGCGCCGAACAACGCGCTCGAGTGCGCGGCGAGCAGGCCGGTGGCGCTCAGCGCCAGCACCGCGCCGGTGTCGACGCCCGGCCGCACGACGAACCGCTGCAGCGCGACCACCGCCAGCGGCGTCAGCACGATGCCGAGCGCGAACGGCAGCAGCCCGCTCGACACCGACTCGTACGCGCCGGTCGTCGCGCCGCCCGCGACCAGCGCCGCGCTGCCGGCGAACACCGCGCGGCCGCCGAGCTGGCGCACCAGCGCGACCATGGCCAGCGCGAACACCCCGGCGATCGGCATCGTGACGGCGTTCAGCGTGACCGGGATCGATGTCCCCGACAGCTGGTAGACCAGGGCGCCGACCAGGTGGTACGCGTTCGGGTAGAAGGAGCCGTCCGGGTACCAGTTGATGGTGCCCATGCCGGTCAGGGAGCCGTCGCCGGTCTCGGCGATGTAGCGGATGCCGTTCGCGTGGAAGACGGTGTCCCAGCGCTGGAACACCGCGGTCGTCCCGCCGCGGCCGGTGACCACCACGGCGATCGACACGGCCGTGGCGACCGCCACGCACGCTCCCACGGCCAGGTGGGCCCGGCGGGACCACGCCTGCGCCGGCTCCTCGGCACCCGGCGTCATCCAGCCGCGCGCGATCGACAGCCGGCGAAGGCCGTAGAGCGCGGCGGCGAGCAGCAGCGTGCAGGCGGCGACGGTCGGCGGCCCGTACGGCACGTGCGCGATCGCCAGCCACGGGCCGGCCAGGCCGGTGATGGCGTAGCTGAGCAGCGGCGCGAGCCCGGCCAGAGCCCAGCCGCGGACGCCGGCGGCCCAGCCCACGACGCCGCCGGGCACCGCCAGCACGGCCAGGTAGGTGGCCACGGCGGTGAAGTAGCTCCAGAAGTCTTCGGGTGCAGGCACTGCTTTCCAGGTGTGTCGTAGGCCGAAATGTGATAGTCGGGTGCGAGCCGTGTGACCGACCTGCGTACCCTCGACGCCCGTGAGCGCGCACACGAACCCCGCACAGATTACTGAAGACGATTTCGCAGGTTACGACCTCGTCGTCGTCGGGTCCGGTTTCTTCGGCCTGACCGTCGCCGAACGGGCCGCGGCCGAGCTGGGCAAGAAGGTCCTCATCCTCGAGCGGCGCAGCCACATCGGCGGCAACGCGTACTCCGAGGCCGAGCCCGAGACCGGCATCGAGGTGCACAAGTACGGTGCGCACCTGTTCCACACTTCGAACAAGCGCGTGTGGGACTACGTCAACCGGTTCACCGAGTTCACCGGCTACCAGCACCGCGTCTTCGCGCGGGTCAAGGACCAGGTCTACTCGTTCCCGATGAACCTCGGCCTGATCAACCAGTTCTTCGGCAAGGCGCACACCCCGGACGAGGCCCGCGAGCTCATCGCGAAGCAGGCGTCCGAGTTCGACACCAACGCCGCGGAGAACCTCGAGGAGAAGGCCATCTCGCTGGTCGGCCGTCCCCTCTACGAAGCCTTCATCCGCGGGTACACCGCGAAGCAGTGGGAGAACGACCCCAAGAACCTCGGCGCGAACATCATCACGCGCCTGCCGGTCCGCTACACCTACGACAACCGGTACTTCAACGACACCTACGAGGGCCTGCCCGTCAACGGGTACACCGCGTGGCTCGAGAAGATGGCCGAGCACGAGAACATCGACATCCGGCTGAACGTCGACTACTTCGACGTCCGCGAGCACATCCCGGCGGGCACCCCGACCGTCTACACCGGGCCGCTGGACCGCTACTTCGGCTACTCGGCGGGCCGGTTCACCTGGCGCACCGTCGACTTCGAGTCCGAGGTCGCGCAGACCGGTGACTTCCAGGGCGCCCCGGTCATCAACTACAACGACCAGGAAGTGCCCTACACCCGGATCATCGAGTTCCGGCACTTCCACCCGGAGCGGGACTACCCGAAGGACAAGACGGTCATCTTCCGCGAGTTCTCGCGCTTCGCGAACGAGGAAGACGAGCCGTACTACCCGATCAACACCCCGGAGAACCGCGAGAAGCTCGAGGCCTACCGGGAGCTGGCCAAGACCGAGGCGCGCGAGAAGAACGTGCTGTTCGGCGGCCGGCTGGGCACCTACAAGTACCTCGACATGCACATGGCCATCGGGTCGGCGCTGTCGGCGTTCGACAACAAGATCGCCCCGCACCTGACCGACGGCGCGCCGCTCGACGGGTCCCTCGATGCTTGAGAAGGGGCAGCCCACCGGAGAGGTGGCGGTCCTGGCGAAGGCTCAGGGCTTTCTGAAGAGTGAAGCTTCGGTGAAAGCCGCGCGCGGCATGTCGCACTTCGGCGAGCACGCCATCGGCTGGTTCGGCCTGGGCCTGCTCGGCGCCGTCGTCGACAAGAAGCGACGCAAGGACTGGCTGGTCGCGTCGGCGGGTGTCGTCGGCGCGCACGCCGCGTCCATCGCGGTGAAACGCGTGGTCAGGCGGCCGCGACCGGACCACCCGAGCGTCGAGGTCCTGGTCGGCACGCCGAGCAAGCTGAGCTTCCCGTCGTCGCACGCGACGTCCACGACGGCGGCGGCGGTGCTCTACTCCGGATTGACCGGGCGTAACCTGGTGCCCGCCCTGGTACCGCCGATGCTCGCCTCGCGGCTCGTACTCGGCGTTCACTATCCGACAGACGTTTTGGCCGGTGCAGCTCTCGGGGGGCTCGTCGGTGGTCTGATACGACGGAAGCTGAAGAAGAACCCATGAGCGAGACGACCGAGCAGCGCAACAGCGACGAAGCGGCCGTGACTCCTGAGGCACCGGAGACCCCGGTGACCGGTGAGACGTCGACGGCGACGGCCGCCCGGGGGCCCTTGGGCCTTGTCGGCGGCGTCATCAAGACGGCGCGGCCGCGCCAGTGGGTCAAGAACGTGCTGGTCTTCGCGGCCCCGTTCTTCGCCTTCTCGAAGTCGACCGACCGCACGGGCCTGCTGCTCGACGCGATCGTCGCCTTCGTGGCGTTTTCGCTGGTGGCGAGCTCGGTCTACCTCATCAACGACGCCATCGACGTCGAGGCCGACCGGGCCCACCCGACCAAGCGCAACCGGCCGATCGCGGCCGGCGTCGTGCCGGTCACCGTTGCGTACGGGGCCGCGGTCGTGTTCTTCCTGGCCGGCCTCGGCGTGTCGTTCCTCGCCAGCTGGCAGCTCGCCGTGGTGCTGGGGGTCTACGAGGCCGTCCAGCTCGGCTACTGCTTCGGCCTGAAGCACCAGCCGGTGGTCGACCTGGCCATCGTCGGCTCGGGCTTCCTGATGCGCTCGATCGCCGGCGGTGTCGCGGGCGGGATCGCGCTTTCCCAGTGGTTCCTGCTGGTCACGGCGTTCGGCTCGCTGTTCATGGTGGCCGGCAAGCGCTACGCGGAGATCATGCTCTTCGAGCGCACCGGCGCGAAGATCCGCTCGTCGCTGAAGAAGTACTCGGCCAGCTACCTGCGGTTCGTCTGGGCGACGTCGGCGGCGATCCTGATCATGTCGTACTGCCTCTGGGCGTTCGAGATCCGCCAGACCGAGCACAACTCGGTGTGGGCGCTCATCTCGATGGTGCCGTTCGTGGTGGCCGTGCTGCGCTACGCGGTCGACGTCGACGGCGGCATCGCGGGCGAGCCCGAGGAGATCGCGCTCAAGGACCGCATCCTGCAGGTCCTGGGCGCGACCTGGGTGATCACCCTGTTCCTGGCGTTCTACCTGTGAGTTCTCATGGCGGATCGACAGGTTCGTTTCAGGTGACGCACAGCTGAGCGGCGCACGCTGAGGTGGTGGGGGCGGGCACTGCGCCCGTCCCCGTGACCAGGGGAGCCACGATGAACGACCAGCCGCGCGAGGAGAAGGCCCCGGAGGGGGCCGACCACCCGACCGTCGAGCAGCCCACGGCGCAGGCCGCGGCCGACCAGCCCACCACGCGGCAGCCGGCGGTGCCGGCCGCCGCGGAGGGAGAGTCCGCTCCCACACCGGGCGAGCCCACGGCTTTGCCGAACGCCGCGCAGGGTGAGCCGGCTCCGGCCGGGACCACGGCCCTGCCGAACGCCGCACAGGGCCAAGCCGAGAGCACCGCGTTGCCGAACGCCGCGCAGGCGGGCGACCAGACCGCCGCGCACGGCCAGCAGATGCCCGGCCCGCCCACCCCTCAGCTCGCCCAGGCCGGTCCCGGCCCGGGCTACGGTGCTTGGGGCCCGCCCCCGGCCGCCGCACGGCAGCCCGGCGGCTTCCGGCGGTTCGTCGGCCACCGCGCCACCCAGCTCGTCGCCGTCGGCGTTCTCGGCGTGCTGATCGGCGGCGGCATCGTCGGCGGGATCGCCGCCGCGAACAGCCACGGTCCGCGCGACGGCCGTCCCGGCATCCACCGCCAGCACGCCGTCCCCGGTCCCGGGGGTGGCCAGGGCTTCGACGGCCGCGGGTTCCCCGGCCGCGGTGGTGGCGGCAACTCCGGCAACTCGGGTAATTCCGGCGACACCGGTGCGGGCGACGGCATCTGACCGGTGTGGTCTGGGCCACGCGTACCTCGCTCAGATCACAGAATCATCACGGGCGAGGTACCGTTTCCGGGATGCGAAGCGCCTCCGCAGAACTCCCGAAGGCCGCCACCGCGCTGTGGGCGGCGGTGCCCGTCGCCCGCTCGTGGGCCCTGCCGGCGGGGGCCGCGACGGCTTCCGCGCTCATGTTCGCCCTGGTCAGCAGCCATCTGATCGATGACACGTACATCACGCTGTCCTACGCGAAGAACCTCGCCTTCCACGCCCACTGGGGCCTGATCGAGCAGGGGACGGCGAACACCGCGACGTCCCCGCTCAACGTTCTGGCCCTGGCCGCCGTGACGTTCTTCGTCCGCGACGCCGTGCTGGCCGCCGGGATCGTGTTCGTCGCCGCGCAGGTGCTGCTCGTCCTCGGCCTGCGCCGGCTGGGTGAGCGCGCCGGGCTGCCGGCGGCGTTCGCGCCGGTGACGTTCGCGCTGCTGCTGGTCAACCCGCTGCTGCTGTCATCGGTCGGGCTGGAGGTCGCGCTCGGCGCCACCGGCGTCGTCTGGACGCTGGTCTACGCGGGGGAGCGCAAGGCGGGCCGGCTCGGGGTCGTGATCGGGCTGCTCGCGCTCGTCCGGATCGACCTGCTGCTCTTCGCGGCGGTGCTCTTCGCGGCCCGCCGCGAGTTCTGGACCGGCATCTGGCGCACGGTGTTCGCCGCACTGGCCGTGACGCTGCCGTGGTTCGGGTTCAGCTGGTTCGTCCTCGGCTCGGCCGTGCCGGACACGCTGGTCATCAAGATCAGCCAGCAGTCGTGGGGGCCGTTCAGCTTCACCAACGGCCCGCTCCTGTACTGGCGGAACTTCCCCGCCGAGGCCGCGCTGTCGTTCCTGCCGCTGCCGCTCGCGGGCCTGGTGGGCGTGCTCTGGCTCGTCCAGTACCGCCGCGGGTCCGAGACCGCCCGCCGCCTGACGCCGTTCGCGGCGCTGGCCGTCGCGGCCGCCCTGCACTACGTGGCGTACAGCCGCCTCGGCGTGCCGCCGTACCACTGGTACTACGCGCCGAGCATCATCGGCGCGACGATCTTCCTGGCGGCCTGCGCGTGCGCGGTGCCGGAACGCGTCCGCCGCGCGACGGGGACGCTCGTCGGCGGAGTCCTCGTGGCGAGCCTCGTCGTGTACGCGCTGCCGGGCCTGCCGCGCCAGTTCGCGCCGATCACGAGCAACCACGCCTCGACGACGGAGTACCGCGAGATCGGCCAGGAGCTGGCCTCGATCGCCCGCGGCCGCACGGTCGAGACGGCGGGGGAGATCGGCGCGCTGGCGTACGCGTGCGACTGCGAGCTGGTGGACGAGTTCTCCGACCGCGGCGCGGTCGACCCGGCGATCGCGGAGACGAAGCGCCGCAGCGGCGACCTCGGCCGCGCGCTGCTGGAGGCCAACTTCCACAACTTCGACCACAGCGTGGCCCCGATCAGCCCGGACCTGGTCCTGGCGACGACCCGGCGGACCCCGCCCCCGACTGCGCTGGCGAGTTGGCGCATCGACTCGCCGTGGATGGGCACCCAGAACCTGTACCTGATGCCCGCTCACGCCGCCGGCAGCTGAGCCCGGCCGCGGAACATCCGGTTCATCGTGCCCTCGCGGGCCAGCAGCACCTGCGTGATCACCTGCAGCACCACGAAACTGCCGATCGACAGCGCCGTGTCGAGCCCCGGCACCACGTCCACCGGCAGCGTGTAGGCCATCGCGATGCTCCCCGCGCTGTGCACGAGCCCGCCGACACCCCAGACGACCGTCAGCACCCGCCACACGCGCCGGAACGACGGCGTGTCCGCCCAGCGGGCCTCCAGCGTCGAGGCACGGCCCGGCAGCAGCGCGAGCGTCGCCTGGTACGTCGTCGGGCGGCGGCCGATGCGCAGGCTCGCCAGCATCCACACGCCGATCAGCACGCTGAACCACGCACCCCGGACCAGCTGCAGCCGCGCGTCGCCGGTCAGCACGGACGTCAGGAACCCGAGCGCGACGATGGCCAGCACGAACACGCCCATGCCGTCGACCCGCCGGTGCCGCACCGCCAGGTAGAACACGCGCAGCGCCGGCGGCAGGCCGCTGAGCGTCAGCGCCCAGATCGGCGCGACGTCGAACGCCCGCAGCAGGTAGTAGCCGCCGACCGGGGCGGCGATGTCGCAGAGCAGCGTGCCGAGCATGTCCCCGAGCATCCGCGACGAACGCCGCCCGGACCATCGTCGAGCCGGCGGTCAGGCATCAACCGTCCGGTGGATGCCCATCCGCTTGCGCGTGAGCTTCACCCCGAGCACCACGCTCCCGACGGTCAGCGCGGTGTCGAGGAACGGCACTACGTCCACGGGCAGCGTGAATGCCATCACCACGACGGCGCAGGCCAGCACCACGCACCCGGTGCCCCACCCCAGCGTCGCCGAACGCCACCGCTGCCGGAATGCCGGGGAGAGGCCCCACAGCTGTTCGAGCTCACCCGCACGGGCGGGCTGGAGCGTGCAGACCGCCCGGAACAGCAACGGCCGGCGCCCGACGAGCAAGCTCGCGAGCATCGCCACCCCGAACGGCAGCGTGAGCCACGCGCTGCGGACGAGCAGCAGCCGGGGGTCGCCGGAGAAGACCGCCACCGCGCCGTTGACCAGCAGCACGGCCAGCACGAACGCGCTGACCGGGTCGATCCGCCGGTGCCGCGCCAGGACGTACCCGGTCCGCAGCACCGGCGGCACGGCGCTGACCAGCAGCGCCCACACCGCGTCGACGTCGAAGGACCGCAGGACGTAGAACAGGGCCATCGGGAGCGCGACGTCGCGCAGGAGCAGCGTGAGCCCGGCTTGTTTGCTGTTCGTGGTCGTCACGGTGACAGTCTGTTGAGACAGCCTGACGACCACATCGGCGTGCGGACCGAGCCCGGATGGAACTCCGGCTCAACCCTGGGGTGTAGAGCCTCAGACCGGGAGCTTGCGGAAGATCGGCCGCGGGACGTGCCGCAGCACCGACATCACCAGCCGGAACGGCGCGGGCGCCCAGATCAGGTCCTTGCCCGCCCGGGCCGCCGCCACGGCCTGCTCGGCGACCTGGTCTGCGTTCTGGGTCAGCGGGGCGTCCTTGAGACCGTCGGTCATCTTCGTCCGGACCTGGCCGGAGCGGACGACCGTCACCTTCACGCCGTGCGGCTTGAGTGCCTCGCCGAGGCCCAGGTAGAAGCCGTCGAAACCGGCCTTGGTCGAGCCGTAGACGAAGTTGGACCGCCGGACGCGCTCGCCGGCCACCGACGACAGCGCGATCACCGTGCCGTGGCCCTGGGCCTTGAGCTTCTCCGACAGCGCGACGCCGACGGACACCGCGGCGGTGTAGTTCACCGTCGCCGCCTCGACCGCCTTCGCGTGGTCCTGCCAGAGCTCCTCGGGGTCGCCCAGCAGGCCGAACGCCACCACGGCGACGTCGATGTCGCCGTTCTCGAACGCCTTGTCCAGCACGCCCGGGTGCGACGCCATGTCCTTGGCGTCGAAGTCGACCGTCGAGACCTCGGCGCCCTTGTCCTTCAGGCGCTGCGCGGCCGCGTCGAGCCGCGGCGACGGCCGGGCCGCGAGCACGACCCGCAGGGGCTTCTCGGCCAGGTACTTCTCGGCGATCGCCAGCGCGATGTCGGACGTGCCGCCGAGCAGCAGCAGGGACTGGGGGTTGCCAACAGCGTCGATCACAGCTCGAGCCTCCGGCTCATGTCAGAGGCGAAAACGCCTTCGGGGTCCACGGCGGCGCGCACCTTGCGCCACTCTTCGAGGCGGGGGTACATCTTCGCGAACGTCTCGGGCGAGGTGCGCGAATCCTTCGCGGTGTACAGCCGTCCGCCCAGCTCGAGGACGTCTTCGTCGAGCTCCTGGCAGAACCGGCTGAGCCCGTTCTTGATCGGGAAGTCGACGCAGACCATCCAGCCGGGGTGCGGGAACGACAGCGGCGCCGCGTTGCCCTCGCCCATCCGCTTGAAGACGTTGAGGAAGGACACGTGCCCCGACTCGGCGATCTTCTTGACGATCTTGCGCAGTGGCTCGGCCGCGCCCAGCGGCGTCGAGAACTGGTACTGCAGGAAGCCCTTCGAGCCGTACGCCCGGTTCCACTCGCCGAACATGTCCAGCGGGTGGTAGAAGGCGGTCAGGTTCTGGATGACGCCCCGGGCGTCCTTCGGCGTCTTGCGGTAGTAGAGCTCGCCGATCGTGCCGAAGGTCAGCTTGTTGGCCAGGCCGTTCGGGAAGACGTCCGGCAGCGTCGCGAGCTGCGGGGCGTCGAACTTCAGCGGGTTCGCGCGCAGCTTCGGCGGCAGCTCGTCCAGCTTGGCGAGCGAGCCGCGGCCGAAGGCGGCCCGGCCCAGCTTCGAGCCGGTGGAAATCGTGTCGAACCACGCCGACGAGTACGTGTACTTGTCGTCGGAGCCGTTGCTGACCAGCTCGAGCGTCTCGTCGAGGTTGTTCGTGCGCTCGTTGTCGGCGAGGAAGTACGCCGTCTCGGTCTTGGTCATCCGGATCGTCGCCCGGACGATGATCCCGGTCAGGCCGATGCCGGCAACGGTCGCCCAGAACAGCTCGGCGTCCGGGCCCTCCGGGGTCAGCGTGCGGATCCGGCCGTCCGCGGTGATCAGGTCCATCGACACGACGTGGTTGCCGAAGCTGCCCGCGCTGTGGTGGTTCTTGCCGTGGATGTCGTTGGCGATCGCGCCGCCGATGGTCACCTGGCGCGTCCCGGGCAGGACCGGGACCCACAGGCCGTGCGGCAGCGCCTCGCGCATCAGCTGGTCGAGGCTCACGCCGGCGTCGAGGTCGACGAGCGCCGAGTCCGGGTCGATCGAGTGGATCCGGTTCAGCGCCGTCATGTCGACGACGAGACCGCCCGCGTTCTGCGCCGGGTCGCCGTAGGACCGGCCGAGGCCGCGGGCGATGACACCGCGTTCACCGGCCTGGGTCACGGCGCGCGCGATGGTTTCGACGTCTGCGGTGCTCAGCACGTCTGCGGTCGTCGGAGCGGTCCGCGCCCAGCCCGTGAGCGTGCGACGCTGTGTATCGGGTGCTTGGGTCACCCGACCAGGGTAGCCACGCCGAACGACGCCCGGAACGTGACCCTGAAGTGCCCGCTTCTACACTTTGCGCATCAAGGCACAAGCGCCCGCGCGGGTGACCGTGACTCAGGCAACGAGGTAATGCAGTGGTGGCGACCGATCCGCAAGCCGACATCGCAGCTGCGATGTCTGGGGCCGAGCCCCAGGCCCCGGCCGGGGGGCAAGCCCCCCTGGACCCCCCGACAGCGGGTGGTCAGCCGTCCTCCATCGGACTGCTGGGGCAGCTCATTCGCTTCGCCCTGATCGGCGGCTTCTGCGCCCTGGTCGACCTGGGCACGTACACGCTCCTGACCCAGGTGGCCGGAATGGCCACTTCACCGTGGGTCGACGTCGCTCGCGCTATCAGTTTCATCGTGGGCACCACCACGGCGTTCTTCCTGAACCGCAAGTTCACCTTCTCGGGTGGACGGCGTGACGGGAAGGCGCAGGTCGGCTCGTTCGTCCTGCTCTACACCGTGACGTTCTTCGTCGCGGTCGGGGTGAACCAGCTGATGCTCCAGGTGCTGCCGGAGTCCGCGTGGCAGCACACACTGTGCTGGGCCGTGTCGCAGGCCACGGCCACCGTGATCAATTTCGTGATGCTCAAGTGGGTCGTCTTCCGCGAGCCGTCGACCGAGGAGAACTGAGGAACTCAATGCCCGGTAAAACAGCCACCCCGGCGCCGACCACCCAAGCCGGCGCGGCCGCCGAGACGCGGTTCACCGAGCACACTCCGCAGGGTCGCCTGACGGCGCAGCGCGGTCTTTACGCCGGTCCGGCGCCGATCGTCAGCAAGGACCTCTACGCCGAGCTCGAGTGGGGCTCCGCGGTGCGGGAACGTGCGGTGATCACCATCGAGCCCGCCTCCAAGGTGTCGGGCAACACGTACTTCGGGCGGTTCCCGGCCTCCTACTGGCAGCGCTGGTCCACGGTGACCGAGGTGTCGGTCGAGGCCGTCGTCACCGGCACCGGCCTGCTGTCGATGGGCGCCTCCGACGTCGAAGGCGAGCCCCGCGTGGTGGCCGCCGAGCAGGTCGCCGACGTCAA
>NZ_JBEXVF010000131.1:0-12123 GCF_040629235.1 Amycolatopsis sp. NPDC005961
CCTCGATCGCGGTGGCGCACAGCTCGTCGACGTAGGCGAAGATGGCCTCGGCGGCGACCGAGATGACGGCCGGGCAGGGTCAGAACACTGTTTCCCACTCACGACGTCTTCGCGACGGGTCACGGGCCCGGCACCTGCCTGCCCTCGGGCCGCAGCGGGCAGCACCCGCGCGCGGGACAGCGGTCGCAGTCCGGGTTCTCCTGGGCCTGGTAGTCCGGCCCCGCCGCCGAGGCCGCCGCGTCGCGGACCAGCTCCAGCCACTGCTTGCCGCCCACCTCGTCGAGCGGGGGCTGGGACCGCTCCGTCGCCCCCGTCTTGTTGTTCGCCTTCGCCACGTACACCAGCCGCGCGCCGCCGGGCTCGTTGCTGCCCTTGATCGCGCCCAGCAGCACCGCCAGCTGGTACGCCGCCAGCTGCGGGTGCTCCTCCGCGTCCTTTCCGGACACCGGGACCTTGCCGGTCTTGATGTCGACGATCACCGGGCGGCCCTCGGCGTCCAGCTCGACCCGGTCGACCCGCCCGCGCAGCAGCACCCGGACCTCGTCCTCGCCCCCGGCCGGCAGCTCGACCTCGATGTCCTGCTCGACACCCGCCGCCTTGAGCTCGGCGCGGCTGCGCTCCAGCCACGTCACGAAGTTCTGCAGCATCTGCTCGACGCGCCGCCGCTCACGCCGGGAAAACCACGGTGCGCCCGCGTCGACGCGCACCCAAGCCTCGTCCAAGGCGGCCTGCAGCTCGGCGTCGGTCTTACCGGACGCGACGGACTCCGCCAGCCCGTGCACCAGCGTCCCGGTCACCGCGGCCAGCTGCGCCGGGTCGCTCCCGCCGTGGCGCTCGATCATCCACCGCAGCGGGCACTTCGTCAGGATTTCCACTGTGGATGGTGAGATCCGGATCAGGTCGCCGGGGCGGTGCACCGGCTCGTCGGTCGACGCCGGGAGCAGGCCGTACCACGTCGACGGGTGCGCGCCCGGCACCTTGGCCTCGGCCAGCCGCGCCAGCTGCTTCGCGGCACGACGCCGTCGCGCGGGCTCGGCCTTGTCGTCGCAGACGACCTCGCGCAGCTCCCCCACCAGCTCGGCCAGCACCAGCGACCGGCCGGGCGGCTTCATCCGCGAGTCGAGACCGCCGTCGTCGGCGCCGTTCTCTTCGAGGTCGTCGAGGAAGCGGGACGGCTGTTCGTCCTCTCCGGACACCGCGGTGACCAGCAGAGTCCGCTTCGCCCGGCTCATCGCGAGGTAGAACAGGCGCCGCTCCTCGGCGAGGATCGGCGCGGTCGCGGAGACGGCGTCGTCGTCCACTCCGGACATCAGGTCCTTCAGCCGTTCCACGCCCAGCACGGATCCGCGCAGCCGCAGGTCCGGCCATGCCCCTTCCTGGACGCCGGCGACGGCGACGACCGTCCACTCGCGACCGGCGGCGGCGTGCGCGGTCAGCAGCGAAACCCCGTCCGACGGCACGGCCGCCGGCGCGAGCGTGTCTCCCGCGATCTGTTGTGCACCAAGATAGTCCGCGAAGGACGCGACACTCGCGCGCGGCAGCCGGTCGACGTACCGCCCGGCCGCGTCGAACAGCGCGACGACGGCGTCGAGGTCGCGGTCGGCCTGCGCCCCCAGCGATCCGCCGCGTTCGACCTGCTTCAGCAGCTTGTCCTGCAGCCCGCTTTCCCGCCACAGCTGCCACACGACCTGCTCGACGCCGTCGCCGCGGGCGACAGCCTGGTGTGTGAGGCGCAACAGCCCGCCGACGCGCCGCACCGGTTCGGCCTCGGCGTCGGCCAGCCCGACGAGGATGTCCCCACCACGCAACGCTTCCACGAGCAGTTCGTCACTCGAGCGCTGTCCGCCGCCGGCCAGTTCCAGCCGTCGCAGACCGCGGCGCAGCCGCCGCAGCGCCAGCGGATCCGCGCCGCCGAGCGACGACGACAGCAGCATCTCGGCGAGGTCGATGTCGAGCAGCTCGGGCGACGGCGCGAGCTTCAGCACGGCCAGCAACGGCCGCACCGCGGGCTGGCGGGCCAGCGGCAGCTCCTCGGTCGCCGACCCGATCGGGACGCCGGCCGCGCGCAAAGCGCGTTGCAGCACCAGGAAAGTCCGGGCCGGCGACCGGACGAGCACCGCGATCTCCGACCACGGCACGCCGTCGACGAGGTGCGCGCGGCGGAGCTGGTCGGCGATCCAGCTCGCCTCGGCGGCGGGCGTCGGCATCACGCGCACCCGCACGTTCCCCCCGGAAGCACCCGCGGGCGGGACGATCTTGCGGTGCCGCGACGCCCCGGGCAGCGTCGCGCCGATCTTCGCCACCGCCAGCCGGACGGCCGGGGCCAGCCGGTGCGACGTCGTGAGCGTGACGGTCCGGCTGCCGTCCGGGTCGGCGTCGGCGAACAGGCTCGCGTCGGCACCGCGGAAGGAGAACACGTTCTGGTCGGGGTCGCCGGCGACGACGAACTCGGCCGCGGTGTGCCCGATCATCCGGACGAGCCCGGTCTGCAGCGGGTCGAGGTGGTGGGCGTCGTCGACGAAGAGGTGCCGCACCCGGGTGCGCTCACGTTCGCGCAGCTCGTCGTCGTCTTCCAGGGCGAGCAGCGCGGAGGTGACCAGCTCGGCGGCGTCGAGGGCGGGCGCGCTCGCCACGCCCAGCGCGTTGCCGCCCGCGCCCTGCAGCTGCGTGACTTCTTCGTACTGCGCCCAGAACTGCCCGGCGGCGATCCACTCCTCACGCCCGCGGCGGCGGCCCAGCTCGGCGAGGTCCTCCGGGCCGAGCCCGCGCTCGGCGGCCCGCATGAGCAGGTCGCGCAGCTCTTCGGCGAAGCCGGGGACGATTAGCGCCGGCCGCAGCTGCTCGGGCCAGTACCCGGCTTCCTCGTCGAGGTCGCCGGCGAGCAGCTCGCGGACGACGACGTCCTGCTCGGCACCGGAGAGCAGGCGCGGCGGCGGGAGTTCCTCGGCCATCGCTTCCAACCGCAGCAGCGAGTAGGCGTACGAGTGGACCGTGCGGACGAGCGGTTCGCGGACGGTCCGGGGCAGCGGCCGCGCCTGGTCGGGGTCGGCGGTGAGGCGGCGCGTGATGTCGGCGCGCAGCGCGTCGGCGGCCTTGCGCGACGTCGTGAGCACCAGCACGCTCTCCGGGTCGGCGCCCTCGGCGATGCGGCGGGTGGCGGCCGAGGCGAGCAGCGCCGTCTTGCCGGTGCCGGGGCCGCCGAGCACGCGGCGGAAACCCCCGGGTGCGGAGAGCACCCGCCGGGCGCCTTCGTCCCAGGTGAAGGAGGGTGCGTCGGCGATCGGCGGGCGCACCAGGCGCGCGTCCGCCTGCGCCGTTCGCCTAGCGTTCACCCAGCGATGGAACCACGACCGGAGTAGTGGGTGCGGCACCGGCACGCCTTAACGGGGCTGCGTGCGATGAAGGTGCCGGAGCGTGCGCCGGGTGGCCACCGAAAGTGTCGTACCCCTCCGGCAGAGTGGGGGCATGGACGACGTTCTGCACGAGCGCGTGCGGGAAATCATCGAGTCGGTGCCGGCCGGCACGGTCGCGACGTACGGCGACATCGCGGCGCTCTCCGGCGCGCCCTCACCGCGGATGGTCGGCGCCATCCTGGCCGAGGACGGGCACGACCTGCCGTGGCACCGGATCCTGCGCGCGAACGGGACACCGGCGCCGCACCTGGTCCACGACCAGCTGATGCGGCTGCGCGCGGAGGGCGTCCTGGCCGACGGCCAGCGCGTCGACCTGCGCAAGTACCGCTGGAAGCCCGGCGGTGACGAAGATCCCGGTGAGGAGGGACTGTTCTGATCACTGATATTTAGGTTAGCCTCGCCTAATGACGACGCAGGTGGAGCGACCGGCCCTGACGTACCACCGAGCCCGGGTGACCGCGGTCCGGCCGGTGACACCGCACATGGTGCGCGTGACGTTCGAGGCGGCGAGCTTCCGCGAAGTCCCGGCCGGGGCGCCCGACCAGTACGTCAAGGTCTTCTTCCCGCGGCCCGGCCAGGAAGAACCCGAGCTGCCGGAGACCGGCTCCGACGTCCTGTCCTGGTACCGCACGTACCTGGCGATGCCGGACGCCGTCCGCCCGCCGATGCGCACCTACACCGTGCGGGCGCACCGGCCGGCCGCGGCGGAGATCGACGTCGACTTCGTGCTGCACGGCGACACCGGCCCGGCTTCGGCCTGGGCGTCTCGCGTGACACCGGGCGACCGCGTCACGTTCACCGGACCGTACGGCCTGTACGACCTGCCCGCCGAGGCCGACTGGCAGCTGCTCGTCGGCGACGAAACGGCGTTGCCGGCGATCGGCGCGATCATCGAGCAGCTCCCGGCCGGCACGCGCGCTTCGGCGTACATCGAGGTTTCGGAGCGCGAAGAGCGTCAGACGTTCGAGACGCGCGGAGCGGTCGAAGTCCACTGGCTGCTTCGCGGCTCGCGGCCGCTGGGACAAGCGTTGCTGGAAGCGGTGCGTACGGCGACTTTCCCCGGCGGAGCGCCGTACGCGTGGGTGTCGGGCGAAGCGGGCGTCGTGAAGCTGGTGCGGCGTCACCTGGTGCGCGAGCGCGAAGTCGACAAGCGGCGGATCTGCTTCACCGGCTACTGGCGCGCGGGGATCAGCGAAGAGGCGGCGAGCCGGGAAGCGGTCCGCGCGGCTGATGCGGGCGAGGTGCCGCCGGACGAGGACTGAAGTGCAACCTTGAGGTTGCATGACCACTTCGCTTGTGCAACCCTTGAGTTGCACGAGAGAGGAGTCCGGCGATGACCATCGAACGGGAAATCCTGATCGCCGCCCCACCCGGGAAGGTGTGGCCGCTGGTCGCCGAGCCCGGGTTCTGGGCGACCGACGACGAAACTGTCCGGGGCACCCTGGCCGAGGAGGGGCAGCCCCTGGTCGTCCGGCACTCGGAGCACGGCGAGTTCCCGCTGCGCGTGGAGAAGGTCGACCCGCCGCGCTACCTGGCCTACCGCTGGGTGAGCGCGTTCCCCGGCGAGGAGCTGCGCGAGGACAACTCGACACTGGTCGAGTTCACCCTGACCCCCGACGGCGACGGCACCCGCCTGCGCGTCGTCGAGAGCGGGTTCGCCGCCCTACCCACGTCCGACGAGAACCGCGCCAACGTCGTCAAGGACCACACCGCGGGCTGGGAGCAGTGCCTTCCCGCGCTGGCCGCCCGAGCCGGCTGATGGACCACGACGTCGTCGACGGCGTCCTGGCCGCCCTGGCCGAGCCGACCCGCCGCCGGCTCCTGGACCTGCTGGCCGCCCACGGCCAGGCCACGGCGACGACCCTGGCGGGCGGGCTGCCCGTGTCGCGCCAGGCGATCGTCAAGCACCTCACCGTCCTCGACGCGGCCGGACTGGTGAGCAGCGTCAAGATCGGCCGCGAAGTCCGGTACGGCGTCCGTCCCGAGGCGCTCGACGAGACGGCCCGCTGGATGGCCGCGCTCGCCGCCGACTGGGACCGCCGGCTGGCGAAGATCAAGCGCATCGCCGAGGAGTCCTGATGACCACACCCGAGATCGTCGACCGCGAAAGCTTCCGAACCGAGCTGGACCGCTTGCGCGCCAGGGAAAAGGCTCACACCCGCGAGGGCGACGCGATCGCCGCGGCCCGGCGGCGCCTGCCGGCGGTCGAGGTGGACGCGACGCTCGAGCTGCTCGGCCCGGACGGTCCGGTCACCCTGCTCGACGCGTTCGAAGGCCGCCGCCAGCTCATCGCGTACTACTTCATGTGGAACCCGGGGCGGCCGGCGGCCGAGCAGTGCGAAGGCTGCACGTTCTACGCCAACCAGGTCGCGGAGCTCGCCAACCTGCATTCGCGGGACATCACTTACGCGGTGTTCTCGCAGGGCCGCAACGTCAGCGTCGAGCCCGCCGGCGCGCGGACGTCGTACGACGAGGCTTTGCGCTACCGGGCGTTCATGGACTGGCCGGTGCCTTGGTACTCGGCACAGCCGTCCCTGGAGGAGCTGCTCGTCGGGCGCGAGGCCGGGTTGTTCCACCTGGTCTGCTACCTGCGCGACGGTGACCGCGTGTTCGAGACGTACTGGACGAAACGCCGTGGTGTGGAAGCGATGGACTACAGCTACGCACTGATGGACCTCACGGTGTTCGGCCGCCAGGAGTCCTGGGAGGACTCGCCGGAGGGGTGGCCGCAGGAGTGCACGAACGTCCGCACCGAAGCCGGCGCGCCCGGGTGGCCGCCACTGGCGGAGTCGAACGGGCGCCCCATCGCCCAGTGGCCCCGCCTGGCCGCCGGCCGCGACGACGACCTCGGCGCTACGACCGGGTCTCCGGCGGCCCACCGATGCCACTGAGGGTCGTGACCAGCAGTTTCACCAGGGCGCCGAGCCTCTGGCGCTCCGGCCGCAGCGTCTCGACGCCCACCGCCTCGAGCGGCGCCGCCGTCACCGGGCCCACGCACGCGCACACCAACGGCCCGCGCATCGCCGCGAGCAGCTCGTCGTACCGTCCGTAGGAGCGGGCCAAGGTCAGGAAGTTCGCCGCCGCCGGGGCGCTCGTGAACGTCAGTGCTCCCAGCTCGCCGGCCACGGCCGCGTCGATCAGGTCGTGCACCGGCGTGACGTCCGGTGGCGAATACCACCGGTACGGCTGCAGCTCGACCAGCGTCGCCCCCGCCGTCACCAGTGACGCCGTGTGCTCCGGCAGCGGCGTCCCGTGCAGCTGGACCGCCACCCGCGCGCCGTCGATCCCGGCCGCCGCGAGCGTCCCGAACAGCTCCGCGTTGCTCTCCGAGGCAGCCGAATACGCCTCCCGCAGCCCGGCACCGCGCACCGCGCCGACGGCCTTCGGGCCGCGTGCGTAGATCCGGGACGCACCCAGCGCCGTCACCAGGCGGTCGCGCAGGCCCCAGTCCTCGGCCGCCGCCAGCCAGCCGCGGAAGCCCGCGCCCGTCGTGACCACCGTGAACCCCACCGGCGACGCCAGCACGGACTCGGTGCCCGCGCGCAGCTCCGGGTCGCTGTCCAGGGGCACGATGGTGATCGTCGGCGCGTGGTGGACCTCGGCGCCGTACCGTTCGAGCGCGCCGATGAACTCCTCGGCTCGCCGCTCGGCCGTGACTCCGATCGCGATCCCGCTCAGCTCACCCATAGATCGCGCCCATCTCCTCGATCGCCCGCGCCAGCTCGGCCCGGAGGTCCGCCGGCTCGACGACCTCCAGGTGCGGCCCGAACCGCAGCAGCTCGCCGATGGCCGGTTCGCCCGGCTCCACCGGCAGCTCCACGGTGAGCCAGCCCTCCGCGTCCGGTTCGTTCCGGCAGTCCCGCAGGGCACGGGCGCCGACCGACCCCGCGTAGAACGGTACGAGAGCCTGCGCCCGCGGCGACAACCGCACCACGGCCACCCGCGGGAACATCCGGCGTTCGAACTGTTCGGACCACTCCTGCCAGTACGTCGCGAGGTCGAACCCGGCGGGCCGCTCGAACTCCTCCCCCAGGTCGGCCAGCTCCAGCACGCGCGAAATCCGGTAGGTGCGGTCGGTGCCCTCGCAACGGGCGGCGAGGTACCAGTTGCCCGCCTTGAGGATCAGCCCCAGCGGCTCGACGTCGCGCTCGACGACCCGCTGGCCCCACCGCTCGTAGCGGATCCGGATCCGGTGCGACGACCACACGGCGTCGGCGATCGCGGACAGGGCCGGCAGGCTTTCGATGCCCCGGTGCCAGCCGGGGACGTCCAGGTAGAACCGCTCGGCGACCCGCCCGGCGCGGTCGCGCAGCTCCTGCGGCAGCGCCGCGTACAGCTTGAGCTGGGCCGCCGCGAGGACGGTGCCGAGGCCCAGCTCGGCGGCCGCCACCGGCAATCCGGCCAGCGACAGCGACTGGGCCTCCTCCTCGGTCATCCCGGTCAGGCGGGTGCGGTAGCCGTCGACCAGGCGGTACCCGCCGGTCCGGCCGCGGTCGGCGTACACCGGGACACCGGACGCCGACAGCGCGTCGATGTCCCGGTAGACCGTGCGGACCGAGACCTCGAGCTCCTCGGCCAGCTCTTCGGCCGTCATCCGGCCGCGGTTCTGCAACAGCAGGAGGACGGAGAGGAGCCGGCTGGCGCGCATGGTCCGATTCTGGCAGAAATACCTGACACAAGCTGACAGGTATGCCCGGCAGAGTGGTCTCCATGAACGCATTCACCATGAAGAACTGGGAAGAGAACATCGTCAGCGGAACGGACGGTGGCCCGCGGGTGGCGTACGCGCACGCCTCGATGGCGTACGACGGCGTCATCGAGGGTGAATCGGTCTGCGACCTCCTGCTGTACTACGCCGGCGAAGGTTACGAGAGCGGCACGACGACGTCGCCGAGCTTCGAGCGCTTCGCGGGCAAGGTCGACGGTCGCGAAGGGACGTTCATCGTGAAGCACGAGTTCACGTTCGACGCCCAGGGCATCGCGTCCACCTTCGACGTCGTGCCGGGCTCGGGCACCGGCGAGCTGGCGGGCCTCACCGGGAGCGGCACCGTCGGCGGCGCGATGGGTGAGGAGAAAATGGGGTACACCTTCGAGTACACGCTCTAGGAGTCGCACGTGGACCGTCGCCAGGTACTCGCCTACCGCATCGCCGAGCACGGGCTGCACCGCACCGCGAAGGACGTCACCGGCCTCGCGGTCGTGCGGGCCGGGCTGCAGGACAGCATGCGCGACACCGCGCTGCTCGCCCTGGTGGCCCGGCTCGCCGAGCCCGTGTCCCCGGTGGACGATCCGCGGCTCGTGCTCGCGTGGACGTTGCGGGGCGCGCCGCACTACCACCTGGACCTGGCCGAGGTGACGCGCGCGCTGGTGCCCCTGGACGACGCGGACGCGCTGGCCCGGATGCTGTGGCAGCGCAAGGAGCTGGCGGCGACCGGCCTGGCGGCGGCCGACGTGGTCTTCACGGCGGCCGCGGCCCTCCGCGCCGTGGTCAAGGGCCCGATGACGAAGGGCGCGGTCTCGACGGCGGTGACGAAGAAGCTCCCGCCGGAGTTCTCCCGCTGGTGCCGCGGCTGCAACGCGACACACATCCAGGAGCAGCTGATGCGCATCGCGGCACCGCACGCCGGTGTCCGCCTGGTGGCCGGGGCTCCCGCGGCCACGCTGGCGCCACTCGAGGGCCGTGGCCGGCTGCGCAAGACACCCGACGTCGCCGCGGCGACGTCGGTGGTCGAGTCGTACCTGCGGCTCAACGGCCCGGCGTCGCCGGGTGAGGCCGCCGAGTTCGTCGGGACGGCGCGCGCGGTGGTGGACAAGACCTGGCCGGACGACCTGGCCGAGGTGCAGGTCGAGGGCAAGAAACGGTACCTGCCCGCTTCGCGCTCGGCGGCTTTGGAAAACCCACCGGAGCCGGACGTCGTGCGGCTGCTGCCGCCGTGGGATCCGTTCATCCAGGCCCGCGACAAGACGTTGCTGGTCCCGGATCCGGCGCGGCGCAAGGAAGTCTGGAAGATGCTGGGCAACCCGGGAGTCCTGCTGGCGGACGGCGACATCGCGGGCACTTGGCGGACCAAGGGCAGCGGCGCGAAGCTGGCGTTCACGGTGACGGCGTTCGACCCGCTGCGCCCGGCCGTCCGCGACGAGGCCGAGGCGGAAGCGGCACGGGTGGCCGCGGCGCGGGGGTTCGAGAAGCACACGGTCACCTGGACGGTTTGACACCACCTTGCATCAAGGCGTCTTCCCCCTGTCGAAAGACACGAATCTCGACACGCTTCCCGGCGCTACACGAACGGGCAAAGGCTCGCTAATCTGCGTCTTCCGTTGCTGCATGGCGACATAGCCGCTGCGGAAGACCTGAGCGAAGGAGTGGAACGGAACACCGGAACTCGCAAACTTGGCAATCTCGAGAAGCTGGCCGACCACCCGCGAGTCGGCCACGCGTGCGACGATCCGAGTCTGGACGAGCTCCCGGTCGTACGCGTTCGCCTCGGTATTGAGCTTGCGCGCGAACTCTTCCAGCGCACGCTCGGCCCGCCACCTGGCCTGGGCGTTCGGCGTTCTGACAAAGGCACTCGCGGCGGCGTACCACTCAACTCCGAACTCTCTCCAGTCCAGGAGCTTGCGCGGAGAAAGCTTCGCAAGGAAGCCGGACGAAGGCAACTCGACGGTCATTTCGAGCACCTCCTCGCTTCGCGAGGCACCGGGTTCGTCCCGATGCCGGGCGACCGCCTCGGAAACCAGCGAAACCGCACTCGCTCCCGACGATGCCGTGGTCGGCCGTACCCCGAACCGGAGCGCTTGGTTCGCGAAGTACAACTCGTCCAGCCAGTCGAAGAACTTGACCAACGGCGCGACGTCCTTCGTCATCGATCGGTAGCGATCCACGATCTCGTGTTCCGATGGTGTCTCGTGCGGGTCACGGAGCACGCCGATGTCCGCCGCGACACTCAAGATGACCGAGGCACGACGAACGCCGTATCCACCGGGTCTTCCAGCGTCGGACTCGATGGCACGATCGAGGCTCTCGGTGCGGAACCCGGCCGTCTTCTCCCACAGCACGTCATCGACTCCCTGAGGCGAGGTTTCCCGCTGCAGGACATCCACGAGTATGGTCGCGTAGCTCGAAGCCATGCGCTCGGGCCAGAGGAAGCCCAAATTGACGCGCTTGGTCACATTGGTAAGGCGCTCAGCCAGGTAGCCACTCTCCTCGGGGGCAAGCATCCCGTAGATACCGTCCCGTCGGAGATACGCTTCGACCTCGACGAATGAGTCAGCTTTTTCCCGAATCGCGGGAATGACGATCTCCTGGCGAATCGCTTCTTCGAGCAATGAGTATTCATGGTGAGCTCTGCCGATATGCGCGCTGATGACCGGCGAGTTGAAGAAGAAGATATCCGGAATCACCACCTGAGGTTCCATCAGTATCGAGTAGAGCAGCACTATTTCAAACTGTCCCGGAGCCAGACTCCTCGACAACCGACGATCGGCAAGCGAAAGCAGGATACCGCGAGAGTTTATTTTCACGACCCACTCCTTCCGTCAGCCGAATCAGTCGTTGGGACGACCGAGAACATTACAGCTGACGCAGGCCCGCCAGGCACTGAGCGACTGAGCGCTCAGGCATCCACCGCCAGCCGGTAGCCGCGCTTCACCACCGTCTGCACGACCTTCCCGCCACCCAGCGACGTGCGCAGCCGGCCGATCGCCGTCTCCACCGCGTGCTCCTCGCCGCCTCCCGGCAACGCCGAAATCAGCTCGCGCCGGGACACCACCCGCCCCGGCGAAGCCGCCAACGCCCGCAGCAACGCCATCGGTGCCGGTGCCACCTCGCGCCATTCGCCGTCCACCACCGCCGACTGGCCGCGCAGCTCGATCGACAGCCCGCCCGCCGAAAACCGGGGTGAACGCGCCAGGAGCGTCTCCGACACCGTCCGCGCCAGCGCGCCGAGCCGGGCCCGGTGCGGCTGCACCGTCGGCACGCCGAGCGCCGCCAGCGGACCCGCCGTGATCGGCCCGACGCACGCCGCGACGCACGGGCCCGACAACGCCGAGATCAACCCCGGCAACCGGCCCGTGCGGCGCGCCAGCGCGACCAGCGAGGCCACCGCCGGGGCGCTCGTGAACGGCAGCGCGTGGATCGACCCGTCCAGCACCCCGTCCAGCAACCGGTCCACCGGGCCGGGGTCGACCGGCCCGACCCAGCGGTACACCGAGACCTCGATGACCTCCGCCCCGGCCGCGCGCAGGGCGTCCACGAAGTACGGCAGCGGCTCGCCGTGCAGCTGCACCGCGATCCGCTTGCCGGCAACGTCCGCGGAAAGCAGGTGCTGCAACAGCTCCGCGTTGCTCTCCGACGCCGGCGAGTACGACTCCGAGAGCCCCGCCGCGCGAATCGCCCCGGTCACCTTCGGCCCGCGGGCCAGCAGTGAAGACGACGAGAGCCGCGACAGCAGAGCGTCACCCAGACCCCAGCCCTCGGCCGCCTCCAGCCAGCCGCGGAAGCCGATGCCCGTCGTCGCCACCACGGCGTCCACATGCGACTCCAGCAGCGCCGACGTCGCCGCGCGCAGCTCCGTGTCGTCGGTCAGCGGCACGATCCGGATCGCCGGGCCGTAGCGGACGCCGGCCCCCTTGCGCACCAGCAGCGCGCCGAGCTCGGGGAACCACGGCCCGTACCGGGTCTGAGCCACGGCAAACGCCCGTGGTGGTCACA
>NZ_JBEXVF010000132.1:0-5196 GCF_040629235.1 Amycolatopsis sp. NPDC005961
CGACGCCACCGAATGCGGCGCGCCGCCGAGCAGCACCGGCGTCGGGTCGCCGAGACGCCGCTTGAACTCCCGCGCCACGCGGTCCGGCTCGACGGCCGCGCGCCGGCTCGCGGCGTCGCCGACCAGCACGCTGCCGTCGGCCCGCAGCAGCACCACCGACGGGATGGCCGCCGTCCGGTCGCCGAGCGACACCATCTCGACGTGGCCGGCGCTGTCGACGGCGGCGGCCGTGAAGGTCGTGCCGAGGTCGATGCCCAGTCCGTAGCCCATGTCAGCCTCCGCCGGCGGTGTGCGCGTGATCGAAAGTCGGGTGCTCGTCCGGAACCCGGTCCGGTTCTTCGAGGTGGTCTTCGTGCGACGGCGGGCCGGGTGGCTCCACCGGGGACAGGTCGTGCGGTTTCACCGGGGGCACGTCGTCCGGCGGGTGACCCGCGTCCGGTGCGTGGTCCGGCTCCGGCCGGCGGTCGGGCTCCGGCTCGTGTGACCGCGGCGGCTCGAACGGGTGCTCCTTCTCCGCGGGGTGCGGCCGGGTGCCCGTGACCTCACCGGCGTCGTGGTGCTCCGGCTCGGGGTCGGTGGCGAAACTGTGCTTCGCCACCGGGTGCTCGGCCAGCGAGTTCGACGCGGCCAGCGTCGTCGACGTCTCGACCGCGATCGGCGGCGGTGCCGGTGTGTCCACTGTGGACGGCTGACGGCTGAACGTCACGACCGGCGCCGACGGCGTCCCGGGCAGCGACGGCGCCGGCGCGGTGACCTGCGCGGTCACCGTGGCACCGCGGCCCTTGTCGGCGATCACCTCGGTCTGGTGGATGGTCGGCCCGGCCGGCTCGCCGAACGGGTCGTCGGCACTGGCCTGCTGGTCCACGGTGACCCCGACGTCGATCCCGGGCGGCCCGGTCTCGGCCTCGTCGAGAACGACCGTCTCCTCCTGGAACACCTCGATGTCGCCGTGCCCCGGCGCGTCCGGGGTGAGCTCGTAGGTCAGCGAACCCTGGTGCTCCACGGTGATCGTGCCGTCCGGGTTCTCGTGGACGACGATGTCGGCGTCCTGGACGATGTCGATGTCCGTGTCGCCCGGCGTCCCGTCCCCGGGCACGACGAGGTGCTGGTGGTCGGTGTACACCTCGTCGCGGCCGTTGTTGTGCACCACGAACCGCTCGGTCGCGTCGATGACGAAGTTGCCGAACTCGTCTTCGTGGACTTCGATCTGCTCGAACTCCTCGACGGTCGGCAGCTCCTTCAGCGGCAGGCCGTCGGTGGTCTCCGGGTGCCAGACCGTGCCGGTCCGCGCTTCCACGTGACCGTCTTCGCCGCGGGTGACCGTGCTGGTCTCGACCTCGGGCACGTACTCGTGGGCGGGGACGTCGTGCGGGGTCTCGGCGGCGGCCGGCTCCGGCTGGGGCGGTGGCGCCGACGCGGCGGGCGACCCCGGCGTCAGCACGTTGCCCGCCACTTCCGACGCGACGGCGCCGGCGACGGCCGCGGCCGCCCGCTTGATCTTCTTCGGCAAGTCGTTCACGACAAGACCTCCGCCCGGGCTTCGCTGAGCAGGATTCCTTCGCAGGTGCGCACGAGCACGCGGGCCGCGTCGCGGACGTCGCGCGGGGACGCGGGGTGCTCGGCGCGCCGCTGCCACCTCAGCAGCTGCGCGCCGAGCGCCTGCCGGACCGCGGCGCGGCCCGCGTCGCCCGGCAGGTTCAGCCGGCTCGGCACGTCCACCCCGGCCGCGCCGAGCAGCCGTTCCGCGTCGCGGGCCTCGTCGGAGGTGAAGAGCACGACGCCGAGCCGGATCGAGTCGATCAGCTGGATCTCGGCGAACTCGTGCGCTCCCGCGACGATCCGCTCCCACTCGTGCAGCAGCCCGCCGGTGCGGTCCGGGTAGGCGCGCAGCACCAGCTCGGCCGCCTGCAGCGCGGAGCGCGCCTTGAGCACGTCGGCCCGCGCGGCGAACTGGGTGGTCAGCAGGGACCGCAGCCGGTGCAGGCCGCTGCGGGCCAGCAGCTCGCCGGACAGCGCCCGCGCGCCGGTCACCAGGCCACCGCGGGTCAGCTCGACCGCCACCCGGACGCCGAACAGGCCGTAGCGGGCCAGCAGCTCCGCGCGCTCGGCCGCCGGGACGTCCACTTCGGACTCCGCGCGGGCGAGCCGGTCGGCCGACGTCAGCAGCCTCGCGACCTCCGCCTCCGGCGCGGCGGCCAGCACCCGGAACGCGCGGTATTCGGACTCCTTGAGCGACGCGGCGGAGCTGGCCAGCAGGCCGGCCACCGGGACCACGGTCTGGCACAGCCCGCGGACGCGGGAGTCGCGGGCGTAGCGCTCGGCGATCCGGGCCGCCGAGTCGAGCGCGTCGCCGCGGGCGTGCCCGACCTCGTCGGCCCTCGACAGCACGCCGATCGTGTTCACCGGGCGCCGCTGCGCGGGGTCGTCGTGGAAGGCGTCGAGGAACCGGACGTCGTCGCCGTGGACGTGGCGCATCAGGTACACCACGGCGTCCGCGGTGCCGACGCCGTCGCCCTCGGGGACCAGCGCCACCTCGGTGCGTCCGGAGACCTCCGAGCGCGCCGAACCCAGCCCGGGCGTGTCGATCAGCGTCATCGCCCGCAGGGCCGGCGACGGCCAGTCGACGACGAGCCGGTCGACGTCGCCGGGCGCCATGCCGAGCTCGAGGCCGAGCGTGCCGGACAGCCGCCCGAACGGCAGCTGGCGCGGCATCCCGCGGACCGGGTGCAGCATGATCCGGTAGGTCGGGCCGTTGCGGTACCAGGTGACGACGCGGGTGCACTCCCCGGCGTCGGTCGCCGCCAGCTCCTGGCCGACGAGCGCGTTGAGCAGGGTGGACTTGCCGGCCTTGACGCGGCCGGCGATGGCGACGCGCAGCGGTTCGGCCAGCCGGCCGGCGATCTGCCGCAGCTGCGGCTCGGCCGGTGTGCCGGCGTACCCGGCGCACGCGCGGGCGACGAACCCGCGGACCTGGACGTAGAGCGGGGTCATCGCGTCACCGCCGGGACGGCTGCGGGCACGGCTTTGGGGGCGCTGCGCAGGGTGAGCTCGTCGGCGCGCCGGCCGAGCACTTCGAGGGCTTCGATGTCGGCCTCCAGCCGCTTGAGCTCGCCCGTCTCGGCGTCGTCCTCGACGACGGCCTTCTTCGCGTTCGCCAGCGCTTCGGTGAGGGACCGCTGGAGCTCTTCGACGCGGGCGCTGTAGGCGTCGCGGAGTTCTCTTTGGACGGTCCGCATCGCGTCACGGGAGTCCTTGCCGACCTGGAGGTTGAACTCGTCGACGAACCGGCGCACGGCCGTCTTGGCCAGGCCGCGGCGCTTTTCCAGCTGCCGCTTGCGTTCGTCCATGAAGCCGGAGCGGCCCATCAGCAGGCCGGCCGCGACGCCGAACGGCGTGGGGATGGCCAGCGCGGCCATCTTCGTGAGCATCGAGAACATCAGGAAGCCGCTGTAGGCCTTCTGGAACGCGGCCATCCCGGTGGTGCCGCGGGTCTTGACGCCGGTGAACGACGAGTCGATGTCGATCTCCTCGACGACCTGGACCGGCGCCTGCACTTCGCGCGGCAGCACGGCCTGGGACTCGGCGAGCTCGAAGTGCTCGGCGACGCGGGCGGCGAGGCCGCGGGCCTGCTTGATCAAGGTCGCGTAGTTTTCCAGGGTCTCGTTCGCGAGACGCTGGCGCAGCCACTTCTCGAACTCGGCCCAGTTCTTGGCGGGGTCGCCTTCTTCGATGGCCTCTTCGGCCTCGTGCAGCACACCGCGGGAGCGGGCGCGCAGGTCGTAGTCCACATCGGACGAAATGTCGGCGAAGCCGTCGAAGAGCAGCTGCTGCCACTTCGCGGACTGGCTGCGCAGCGCGTCGACGCGGTCGTTGACCCGGGTCAGCTCCGCGACGAGCGCGGCGGACTGCTCGGGGTGCGCGAGGGAGGTGCGGCGGGCGCGCAGGGCGGCGTGCAGCTGGCCGACCGCGGACCCGACGTGCAGTCCCACGGCGTTGAGCGCGGACCGTTCGGCGTCGCCGACCACGCCCTGCAGCCGCTTGACCAGCTGCGGGAAGCCGGATTCGACGTTCAGCTCCTGGTCGGCCGAGCGCGCCGCGACGGTGCGCAGCTCCGAGGAGACGGCGACGGTGTCGATGGCGATCCCGCACGCTTCGAGGTGGCCGGCGTTGAGCTCGAGGATCCGGCGCCACTGCGGGTAGAGGTCGATCTTGGTGAGGACGAAGAAGACGCTCGGGCAGAGTTCCTTGACGGTGCGGAGGAACCGCAGCTCGGCACCGGTGAGTTCTTGGGACGCGTCGGAGAGGAAGAGGACGGCGTGCGCCCGCGGCAGCGAGCTGACCGTGACGGCGTTGTGCAGCGAGCCGAGGCCGCCGACGCCGGGGGTGTCGACCAGCACCAGCCCACCGGAGAGCAGCTGGCGGCTGATCGACGCCGTGACGGATTTGAGCTTGCGGACGTTGCCGGGGTTCCCGGCTTCGCTCACGTGGGTCGGAAGGTCGTCGAGGGAGATCCGCTCGGTCCACGGCGGCGACGACGGGTCGGCCGGTTCGTAGGTCGCCAGAGCCCCGGACTCCGGCGCGAACCGGACGACGGTCGGCACCGCGGTCGCGATGTCGTCGTCGACCGGGCAGATCTTCGCGGTCAGCAGGGCGTTGACGAGCGAGCTCTTGCCCTGCTTGAACTCCCCGACGACGTAGACGGTGACGTCCGGTTCGGACAGCAGGCGCCGGGCGTCGGTGAGGCGCTGGACGAGATCGTCCCGTCCGTAGGCCGTCGCCCCCTTGACCGCGAGGTCGAGGGTGTCGAGGGCGATGCGCCCCCCGCCACTCGGCTCCTGCATGACCGCTCCTCAGTCCTTACTGTACTTCGCCGGCTCAGTAGTGGTCGGCGTCGTGGTGGTGGTGCTCGTCGTGGTGGTCCTGGTGGTGACCGCCGGCGTGGTGGTGCTCGTGCTCGTGGCTCTCGTGGCCGTGGTGCTCGGTGGACGCCTGCTCGTTGAACTGGTTTCCGCCGTGGCCGGCCGAGCCCTGCTCGTTCTGGAAGATGTTGCCGTGACCGCCCGTCGAGGCCTGCTCGTTGAACTGGTTCCCACCGTGACCGCCCGAGCCCTGCTCGTTCTGGAAGATGCTCCCGTGACCGCCCGTCGAGGCCTGCTCGTTGAACTGGTTCCCACCGTGGCCACCCGAGCCCTGCTC
>NZ_JBEXVF010000132.1:5296-11111 GCF_040629235.1 Amycolatopsis sp. NPDC005961
TTGAACTGGTTCCCACCGTGGCCACCCGAGCCCTGCTCGTTCTGGAAGATGCTCCCGTGACCGCCCGTGGACGCCTGCTCGTTGAACTGGTTCCCCCCGGAACCACCCGAACCCTGCTCGTTCTGGAAGATGTCCCCACCGCGACCGTCCGTCGAAGCCTGCTCGTTGAACTGGTTCCCCCCGGAACCACCCGAACCCTGCTCGTTCTGGAAGATGTCCCCACCGCCACCGGCCGAAGCCTGCTCGTTGAACTGATTACCGGATGAAGTCGTCATCTGTGCACTCCTGACATTCGGATCGGTGAAGCCCTCGCCCCTCCGTTGTCATCCAGTCTTGGGCCGATCGGCGCCCGGGTCATGAGTAGCGGCCTACTCGGCTTTGCCGCCGTCGAGCGCTCGGACTACCTAAGGGCCGTCGCCGGGACTACTCCCCGACACCAGCGGGCCCACCACCGAAGCCAGCTCGCGGCGCCCGGAAATACCCAGCTTCGCGTAAACCCCGTGCAGCACGTTGTCGACCGTGCGCACCGAGACCACGAGCCGGTCCGCGACCGCGCGGCTCGTCAAGCCCGTCGCCACCAGGCGGGCGATCTCCAGCTCGCGGACCGTCAGGTCCAACGGTGTCTCCAGCGACGAAAGAGCCGGAGTCGCAGCGTCCTCACAGGACGCCAGCCACGCCCGGGCCCGCTGGGCCGACATCGCCGCACTGCCGTTCTTGCCCTCCACGCGGTACACCCGGGCCGCCTCGGCCGAAGCCTCCGCCGCCAGCAGCCGCGCGCCCGCGTCGGCGAACGACGACGCCACCGCGTCCAGCGCCGCACCGTCCGAAACCGCCGACGCGTGCGCCGCGTACAGCTCCGCCATCCCGCCCGCGGAAGGGATCGCGCCGGGCGAACCCCCGAAGCGGACCAGGTCGTGGCGGATCTCGGCGGCGATCGCGAGCCTGCCGTCTTCCGAGGCGGCCGAAGCAGCGGAGGCACCCAGCTGCAGAGCCCGGGACAGTTCGCCCCGCGCCGCGGCCACCCACGCGCCGTCCCAGTCGCCGAGCGGCTCGGCCACCCGGCCGCTCATCGCCGTCGCCCGGACCAGCGCCGCGGCGACGGCGGGGCGGAACTCGTGCGGCTGGTCGTGCGCGTCGGCGGCGAGGGCCTCCCGCAGCCAGCGGATCGCGCCGCGGACGTTGCCGTAGGCGAGCGCGACCGTCCCGAGCGACGCCGCCGCGCCCGCGACCGCCGGGCCCCACCGGTCGCGGACCGCGTCCCGGTAGTCGTCCCCGGCCCGGTCTTCGGCCTCCTCGAGGCGACCGGCCCGGCACAGCGCGACGATCCGGGCGTGCTCCAGCCGGACCCGCGCCCCCGGCGCGAAAGCGTCCGAGATCCGGGAGGCGATCTCCAGACCCTCGTCGACGACGCCGAGGCACGCCTCCGTCCGCCCCGTCGACGCCAGTGCCCCGGCCGCGACCACCAGCGCCGCGAGCCGGAGGGCGTCGCCGCGGCGGTTGCGGTCCAGCACCGGCCCGAGCAGGTCCAGCGCCTCGCGTGACGCACCCGCCGCCGCCCGCAGGGCCGCCCGGGCCGTCGCCAGCTCGTCCGCGGCCGAAGCGCCGGACACCGCCGTCTCGGCCGTGTCCAGGACGCCGGCGGCCTCCTCGAAGCGGTCGAGGCCGAACGCCAGGTTCCGGGCCCGGGTCGCGGCGACGCGGGCGTGCTGCGCGTCCGACACCGTTTCACCCGCCAGCTCGGCCAGCAGCGAGTCGGCGTCGGCGTGCCGGCCGCCGGCCACCCGGACCTGGGCGAGCAGGAACTTCGCGCCGAAGCCGCCGCCCATCCGGACGGCTTCGGCGGCCAGCTGCTCGGCCTGCGGGAAGTCCTTGCGCAGCAACGTCTCCGCCGCCGCCCGGACCAGCTGCGGGTCCGTCGGGAGCCCGGCGGCCAGCCGCCACCGCACCAGCCGCGGCTTGTCCTCGGCGCGCCGGGCGCCGGTGAGGTCCAGGGTCTGCGCGAGGATCCGGTAGTTGTCGCGCTGGCGCAGCGGCGACGTCCGGCGCCGGATCACGTCGGCGTAGAGCGGGTGCGCGAGGCGGACGTTCAGCCGCCGCCCGGTCCGTTCGGAAACGACCAGCCCGGCCTGCTCCATCGAGGCGAGGACGCGCCCGGCACCCAGGCGCACCAGCGGCTCGCTGCCCAGCGGCTCTCCGAAGGCGAGCAGCTCCAGCAGCCGCCGCTCGTCGGCGTCGACCCGGTCGGTGCGGGTTTCGATCAGCTCGACCAGCCGCGGGGTCGCCATCAGGGCGCCGCTCCACCGCCACACACCGTCCTCGGCCGACAACGAGCCGCTGTCGAGCCCACCCTGGATGAGCTCCCGCAGGAACAGCGGGTTGCCCAGCGTCAGGCCCCACAGCCGGTGCTCGGCGCCGTCGTCGAGCCGCCCGCCGAGTGCCGCGGTGATCAGCTCGGTGGTCTGCGGACGGGTCAGCTCGCCGATGTCCAGACGTTCGGCGACGCGGTCCTTCCACATCGCGAAGACCGGGTCGGGCACGCTCACGCCGTGCGGCGCGATCACGAGCACGAACGCCGACGCGGTCGCGGCCAGCTGGTGCACCAGCGTGGCGGACAGGTCGTCGAGCAGGTGCGCGTCGTCGACGCACAGGATCAGCCGGCGCCCCTCCGCGCCGCGCGTGAGGTGACCGGCGACCTGGTTGAGCCGGTGCGCGCGGTCCCCCGAGCCGTCCGCGCTGCCGGGCAGCAGGTGGGCGAACGCGCCGAACGGGATGGTCGACGCCGAAGACATCGCGCGCACCCAGTGCGTGCGTGCCCCGTCGCCGGCCAGCTCGGCCAGCAGGGTCTTCGCCAGCCGGGTCTTCCCGGCCCCGGCGCGCCCGGTCAGCAGCAGGCCGCAGACCTCCGGATCGGCCAGCGCACGGCGCGCGAACGCCAGCTCCTGTTCGCGGCCGACCAGCGGCCAGTCGTTCGCCACACCCACTGCCTCCCCAACCCCTCACGGGCTTTTCCGGTGCCCGCGCACAACCGTTCCTCGGATAATGAACACGCGCAGCCCGGCCAAGTACCGAATCCGCGCGGCGATTTGGCATAAATCGATGAACGGTCGGGCGAATGCGACACAACGGACAGTCGATCTCCCTTTCCGTGAGCATTTACCGGCCATTGCCGGAATACCGTTATCATCGACTTTCCGGTGATTCTTTTTCCTGCGCCACCATCATTCCTATGACGCGCGGCAGGACCACCGCGTTCCAGCCGGCCATCGCGGCGACCAGCTCCGGCTCCGGACCGCCCGTCCACACGCGCACCTGACCCGCGCGCAGATCGGTGCCGAGCACGCCGGCCCACGGCACCTTCGGCGCGAACCACCGCCGCCGGCGCAGTCCCTCGGCGTCCGCGTCGATCCGCGGGTGGCCGCCACCGCCGAACCGGGCGGTGGCGCCCGCCGCGATCGCGTCGACCGCGGCCCGCGCGATCCGCGGGCAGGCCGCCGATTCGACCAGCTCGACCAGCCGCCGCCACGTCTCACGCGCGTCTTCGAGCTCGCTGCCGCGGCGGAAGGCGTCGAACACGAACCGGCTCCGCACCGGGCCGCGGGCCAGCCCCAGCGCGTAGCTGGCCTGGTGCGGCCGGGCCGCCGCGTGGTAGGCGACCCGGTCCACTTCGGCCAGCCGGAAGACCCGGTCACCGATCACGATCACGTCGCCCGCCGCGGCGAGCGTGCGCCCGCCGCTGGAGACGCGGACCTCGCCGGAGCCGGTGAACGAGAACTTTCCGCCCGCCATCGGGCTACTTGCCGGTCTTCGCCAGGCAGAGCACGACGCCGGTCTCGCCTTCCTTGCCCTCCCAGAACACCGAGTCGGCGTCCGGGTACGGCGTGCACGCGCTGATCTGCGCCTCGATCTGGGTCTTGTCCTCGACGCGCGCGACGACCTTCAGCGTCGCCTCGGGCGTGCCGCAGTCGACGATCTTCACGTAGTTCTCGCCGCTTTCGGTGACGCAGTTGCCGACCTGGGCGTTCTCGCCGTTGGACCGGGTGGCCACCCAGACCAGCGCGAGGATCCCGGCGACGACGATCAGGAACACGGTGAGCACGATCTTCTGCCGCCGCTTCGACTTCTTCGGCGCGGCGGGCGGCTGGGGCGGGCCGGGCATTCCGGCCTGCGGCATTCCGGCCTGCGGCGGCACCGGCCGCGTCGGGTCGGGGTATTGGGGTCCACCGGTCTGGGTCATGGCGTTTCCTCCCTCGAACGTCCCTCTGTCGCCTTCTAGGCGTTCCACTCGCGTTCCACGACGTTCCACCCGCGGTTCCACCGCACGGGCCAGGATGGGGACCGCCCCGCTCCCGACGTGAGGACCCGAGGATGACCCGACTGCCCGCTCTGGCCGTCACCGCTCTGACCACCGCCGCGCTGCTGACCGGCGGAACAGCCGAAGCCGCGAGCCCGCCGTTCACCTCGTCGGTCTTCCGCGCGACGCACAACAGCTATTCGGGCAGCGTCGACGGCGCGAAGAACTCGATCGCCTACCAGCTCGACCACGGCGTCCGGTTCATCGAGTACGACATCCACGACAACGGCTACGCCACGAACCACGACTACGGCGTCGGGCACGACTCGCCCGGCAACGCCGTCGACCACAGCGGCGGCAATCCGGCGTCGAACAACCTGCGCGACTGGCTGGCCACCGTGAACACGTGGTCGGCGGCGCACCCGACGGCCGCGCCGATCGTCGTCATGCTCGACCTCAAGGACAACCTGACCGACAACGCGAACTTCGCGGAGGGCAACCTCGTCGCGGTCAACCAGGAGCTGGAGTCGGTCTTCGGCAGCCGACTGCTGCGGGCGCAGGACTACCCGGCCGGCTCGCCGACCGTGGACGCGCTGCGCGGGCGCGTGCTGCCGCTGCTCTCGGGCGACGGCGGCAGCCGCAGCGAGTACAAGCGGGACGTCGGCTACCACCCGGCGGTCGCGCTGAACGGCCGCGGCCAGATCGTCGAGGTGCACGACTCGGGCGGTGGCGCGCTCTGGTACTGGACCGGGACCTACGGCGCCGACGGCCGCGTCACCTGGCTGCGGCACGGGAAGTACGACAGCGGCCAGACCCCGGCCGTCGCGCTCAACGACAACGGCGACCTCGTCGAGGTCCACCAGTCGCAGGGCGCGAGCACGCTCTGGTACCACGTCGGCAAGCTCGGCACCGACGGCGAGATCACCTGGCAGGCCAGCCACCAGTACGACAACGGCGTCCAGCCGACGGTCGCCTTCACCGACGCGACGCACCTGCGGGAGATCCACCAGAGCCAGAGCAGCAGCCAGAACTGGACGTGGAACGGGACGCTGTCGGCCACCACGGTCGCGTGGACCGGCAACGCCAAGACGTCCGACGCGCGATTCGCCAAGGACACCGCCACCAACGGCACCCGGCGCGTGAAGGTGTGGACCGGCGCGGACGGCCCGACGCCGTCCAACACCCTGCGCGCGGACACCGCGAGCGTCACCGGTGACCGGATCCGCTACCGGCAGGTCGCGTTCGACGAGTTCCAGAAGGGCGACAGCGCGGAGCTGCAGGAGGGCGCGCTGTTCTACGGCGCGACCGCGTCGGAGTCGGCGTTCATCACCTCGGCCCGCCAGTCGGGCAAGCTGGTCCGCGGCTGGGACTTCGACTCGGCGGGCGACGCGACGACGCCGCTGGCGAGCTACCCGGCGTCCAACCACCCGTACGACGCCTGGTACCAGAACCTGCTCACCCAGAACGGCGCCGTCGAGTGAGCCGGTCGTGAGTGGGAAACAGGGTCAGAACACTGTTTCCCAC
>NZ_JBEXVF010000133.1:0-10970 GCF_040629235.1 Amycolatopsis sp. NPDC005961
CCTCCGCCCGCTGGTGCGCTGGGAAGCGCCGGCCCTGGAGACCGACGACCGCATCGCCGGCACGGTCCCGTCGGAGGGCACGGGGCTGCTGCTGGGTCGGTGATGTGGATGCCTTCCGGGCAGACCTCGCTGCAGCACTTGGTGATGTTGCAGTAGCCGAGGCCGTGCTCCTCCTGCGCCGCGTCACGTCGGTCCGCGACGTCGAGCGGGTGCATCTCCAGCTCGGCGATGCGCATCAGGTACCGCGGCCCCGCGAAGGCTTCCTTGTTCTCCTCGTGGTCGCGGACCACGTGGCAGGTGTTCTGGCACAGGAAGCACTCGATGCACTTCCGGAACTCCTGCGACCGCTCGACGTCCACCTGCTGCATCCGGTACTCACCGGGCTTCAGGTCCGCGGGCGGGGTGAACGACGGGATCTCCCGCGCCTTCGTGTAGTTGAAGGACACGTCGGTCACCAGGTCGCGGATCACCGGGAACGTCCGCATCGGCGTCACCGTGATCACCTCTTCCTCGGTGAACGTCGACATCCGCGTCATGCACAGCAGCCGCGGCTTGCCGTTGATCTCCGCCGAGCACGAGCCGCACTTGCCCGCCTTGCAGTTCCAGCGCACCGCGAGGTCCGACGCCTGGGTGGCCTGCAGCCGGTGGATGATGTCGAGGACGACCTCGCCCTCGTTCACCTCCACCGTGAAGTCCTGCAGCTCGCCGCCCGTGTCGTCGCCGCGCCAGACGCGGAAACTCGCCTTGTAGCTCATGCCTTGCTCCCGGGGTGCGCCTCGAGCTCGTGGTCGGTGTAGTACTTCCCGAGCTCGCCGAACTCGAACAGCTCCAGCAGGTCCTGCCGCAGCGGCACCTGCTCCTTCACCACGACGTCGACGTTCGGGACGACGGGGTTGTCCCCCTCCGACGCCGAGCACACCAGCAGCTTGTGCCGCCACTCGGCGTCCATGCCCGGGAAGTCGTCGCGCGTGTGGCCACCGCGGCTCTCGGTGCGCGTCAACGCGGCCTTCGCGACGCACTCGCTGACCATCAGCATGTTGCGCAGGTCGATCGCGAGGTGCCAGCCGGGGTTGAACTGCCGGTGCCCCTCCACGGTGACGCGCAGGATCCGCTCCCGCAGCTCGGACAGCTTCACCAGCGCCTGCTCGATTTCGCCGGCCTTGCGGATGATGCCGACGAGGTCGTTCATCGACTGCTGCAGTTCGGTGTGGAGGGTGTACGGGTTCTCGGCCGTGGTGCCCTCGGGCGGGTCGAACGGCGCGAGCGCCATCTTCGCCGCCGCGTCCACATCGGACTGCGCGACCGCGGGCCGGTCGGCCAGGCCGCTGACGTACTCGGCGGCGCCGAGCCCCGCGCGTCGGCCGAACACCAGCAGGTCGGACAGCGAGTTGCCGCCGAGCCGGTTGGACCCGTGCATGCCGCCCGAGCACTCGCCGGCCGCGAACAGGCCGGGCACGCTCGCCGCGGCCGTGTCCGGGTCGACCTCGATGCCGCCCATGACGTAGTGGCAGGTCGGGCCGACCTCCATCGGCTCCGCCGTGATGTCGACGTCCGCCAGCTCCTTGAACTGGTGGTACATCGACGGCAGCCGCTTCTTGATCTCCTCGGTCGGCAGCCGGCTGGCGATGTCGAGGAAGACGCCGCCGTGCGGGGAGCCGCGCCCCTCCTTGACCTCGGAGTTGATCGCGCGGGCCACCTCGTCGCGCGGCAGCAGGTCCGGCGTGCGCCGGTTGTTGTCCGCGTCGGCGTACCAGCGGTCGGCTTCCTCTTCACTTTCGGCGTACTGGCCCTTGAAGACCTCGGGCACGTACTCGAACATGAACCGCTTGCCCTCGGAGTTCTTGAGCACGCCGCCGTCGCCGCGCACGCCCTCGGTGACGAGGATGCCCTTGACGCTCGGCGGCCAGACCATCCCGGTCGGGTGGAACTGGACGAACTCCATGTTGATCAGGTTCGCGCCCGCCCGCATGGCCAGCGCGTGGCCGTCCCCCGTGTATTCCCACGAGTTCGACGTCACCTTGAACGACTTGCCGATGCCGCCGGTCGCGAGCACGACCGCGGGCGCGTCGAACAGGATGAACCGGCCGCTCTCGCGCCAGTAGCCGAACGCGCCGGCGATGGCGCCGTCGGTGGTGAGCAGCTCGGTGATCGTGCACTCGGCGAAGACCTTGATCTTGGCTTCGTAGTCCCCGGTCTCGGCGAAGTCCTCCTGCTGCAGCGAAACGATCTTCTGCTGCATCGTGCGGATCAGCTCGAGGCCGGTGCGGTCACCGACGTGGGCCAGCCGCGGGTAGGTGTGCCCGCCGAAGTTGCGCTGGCTGATCCGGCCGTCGGCGGTGCGGTCGAACAGCGCGCCGTAGGTCTCCAGCTCCCAGACGCGGTCGGGCGCCTCCTTGGCGTGCAGCTCGGCCATCCGCCAGTTGTTGAGGAACTTGCCGCCGCGCATGGTGTCGCGGAAGTGGACCTGCCAGTTGTCGTTCGAGTTGGCGTTGCCCATCGACGCCGCGCAGCCGCCCTCGGCCATCACGGTGTGCGCCTTGCCGAACAGGGACTTGCACACGACCGCTACGCGGAAGCCACGTTCCCTGGCCTCGATCACCGCGCGCAGACCGGCGCCACCGGCACCGATCACCACCACGTCGTAGCTGTGCCGTTCGACCTCGGTCATGTAGGAATTCCACCTCGGAAATGGGGACGTCGTTGTCGGGAAGGGCGGAGGCTAGTTCACGAATCTCAGGTCCGAGATCGCCCCGCTGGCCACGAGCATGACGTAGAAGTCGGTCAGCACCAGCGTGCCGAGCGTCGTCCAGGCCAGCGCCATGTGGCGGGTGTTGAGCTTCGTCACCTGGGTCCAGATCCAGTACCGCACCGGGTGCTTGGAGAAGTGCTTCAGCCTGCCCCCGGTGACGTGCCGGCACGAGTGGCAGGAAAGCGTGTAGGCCCAGAGCAGGATGACGTTGGCGAGCAGGACGATGTTGCCCAGCCCGAAGCCGAAGCCGCCGGTCTTCCCGTGGAACGCGGTGATCGCGTCGTAGGTGTTGATCAGCGAAACGACCAGCGCGACGTAGAAGAAGTAGCGGTGGACGTTCTGAATGATCAGCGGCAGGCGCGTCTCGCCGGTGTACTTCGCCTTCGGTTCCGCGACGGCGCACGCGGGCGGGGAGAACCACACCGCCCGGTAGTAGGCCTTGCGGTAGTAGTAGCAGGTCAGGCGGAACCCGAGCAGGAACGGCAGCACGACGAAGCCGAGCGGGATGAACCCCGGCAGGTCGCCGAACCAGTGGCCGAAGTGGCTCGAGCCCTCGACGCACGACGTGGACAGGCAGGGTGAGTAGAACGGCGTCAGGTAGTGGTAGTCGGGCACCCAGTACGCGGTGCGCACGAACGATCGGACCGTCGCGTAGATGATGAACGCCGACAGTCCGAGCACGGTCAGCAGCGGCTGGAGCCACCACCGGTCCGTGCGGAGGGTGCGCTCGGCGATCCGGGCCCGCTTCGGGGACCGGACGCCGGTGCCGACGCCGTTGTCAGCCGGAGCGCTCACCGCTGGTCGCGCTTGTAGCCGCCGACGCCTTCGTCATCGGCGCCGTGCCAGAGCGCCGGGTCGTAGGGGGTGTCGGGCACCGGGACGCGCTCGGCGGCCTTCGCCTGCGCCGGCACCGCCAGCGGCGTGCCGTCGAGGTCCGCGGTGTCGATGTCGAGGCGCTCCACGTCGTTGGCGAGCCGGCGGACCGCCGAAGCGTCGCCGTAACGAGAGCGCAGTGCGCCGACGCACTGCCGGAGCTGGCCGATGGTTCGCCGCAGCTCGGCGATCTCGGAGGTGGACATCATGCCTCCCGTGTGGTGGGGCTGGCAGGGAACCGGCTACGGCTGTGCCACGCGTCGTGCAGTGTGACAACTAGCACACTAACGGTTCCGAAGGTGATCGGGGTCACGCGGGTCGATCTTCTGAATCGATTTTGATTCGGCGTTTTCCCGAGGTAGTGTGGCCAGTGTCACGACCCTGAGGCGTCAGCGCTGCCGTCCCGCGGACCACCACACACCAGTGATCCGGAGCCGGACATGAGCCCCACTCCCACCCCGCTGCACCCGACCGTCGCCGAAGTCACCGCCCGCATCACCGCGCGCAGTGCCGCGACGCGCACCGCGTACCTCGACCGCATGGCCGCCGCGTACGCCGAAGGCCCGGTCCGCCGCGGCCTCGCGTGCAGCAACCTCGCCCACGGCTTCGCGGCCATGGACGGCGTCGACAAGGAGGCGCTGCGAGCCGCGCGCGCTCCCGGCGTCGCGATCGTCTCGTCCTACAACGACCTGCTCTCGGCTCACCAGCCGATGCAGGAGTACCCGGCCTGGCTGAAGAAGTCCGTGCGCTCCGCCGGGGGTGTCGCCCAGTTCGCCGGCGGCGTCCCGGCCATGTGCGACGGCATCACCCAGGGCCGCGCGGGCATGGAGCTGTCCCTGTTCAGCCGCGAGGTCATCGCGATGTCGACGGCGATCGCGCTCTCGCACGACATGTTCGACGCGGCCCTGCTGCTGGGCGTCTGCGACAAGATCGTGCCCGGCCTGCTGATCGGTGCCCTGTCGTTCGGGCACCTGCCGGCCGTGCTGGTCCCGGCCGGGCCGATGAACTCCGGGCTGCCGAACAAGGAGAAGGCGCGCGTCCGGCAGCTGTACGCCGAGGGCCTCGCGACGCGCGAAGACCTGCTCGACGCCGAGGCGGCGTCGTACCACTCGGCCGGCACCTGCACCTTCTACGGCACGGCCAACTCCAACCAGATGGTCGTCGAGGTGATGGGCCTGCACCTGCCCGGCGCCAGCTTCGTCCAGCCCGGTTCGGCGTTGCGTCAGGCGCTGACCGAGGAAGCCGGGCGCCGGGTCGTCGCGATCTCGCGCGGCGAGGAGTACACGCCGGTCTCGCGGATCCTCGACGAGAAGGCGTTCGTCAACGGCGTCATCGCGCTGCTCGCCACGGGCGGGTCGACCAACCACACGATGCACCTGGTCGCGATCGCCGCGGCCGCGGGCATCCAGCTGACCTGGGACGACTTCTCCGACCTTTCGGCCGTCGTGCCGCTGCTGGCGCGGGTCTACCCGAACGGCAGCGCCGACATCAACCACTTCCACGCCGCCGGCGGCCTCCAGTTCCTGGTCGGCACGCTGCTCGACGCCGGATTCCTGCACGAAGACGTCCACACGGTGGCCGGGTTCGGGCTGCACCGCTACCGGGCCGAGCCGATCCTGTCCGACGGCGAGCTCGTCTGGCGCGACGTGCCCACCCGCAGCCTCGACGAAGAGGTGCTGCGCCCGGCGTGGCGCCCCTTCGCCGCGGACGGCGGGCTGCGGATGGTCGAGGGCAACCTCGGCCGCGCGGTGGTCAAGGTGTCCGCGGTGGCGCCCGAGCACCGGGTCGTCCAGGCGCCGGCGCGGGTGTTCACCACCCAGGAGGCGTTCACGGCCGCGTTCCAGGCCGGCGAGCTCGACCGCGACGTCGTCGTGGTCATCCGGCAGCAGGGCCCGCAGGCCAACGGCATGCCGGAGCTGCACGGCCTCACCCCGGCGCTGGGCGTGCTGATGGACCGCGGGCACGCGGTGGCGTTGCTCACCGACGGCCGGATGTCGGGGGCGTCGGGCAAGATCCCGGCCGCCATCCAGGTGACGCCGGAAGCCGCGGTGGGCGGCCCGATCGCCCGCGTCGCGGATGGCGACGTCATCCGGCTCGACGCGTCTTCGGGCTCGCTCGACGTGCTGGTCGGTGACGAAGAACTCGCCCGCCGTGAGCTTGTGGACGGACCGCCGTCCGAAGCATCCTGGACCGGCACCGGCCGAGAGCTGTTCGCCGCGTTGCGCCGTGCCGTCGGCCCCGCTGACCAGGGCGCTTCCGTGTTCGGCGGTCTGACGCCGGAGCACTTCGGAACGCCCGCTTTCACAATCCAGGAGGTCGGTCAGTGACCACCGGTCAGGACCTGCTCGAGCTGTCCCCCGTGATGCCCGTCGTGGTGATCGACGACGCCGACGACGCGGTGCCGGTCGCCCGGGCCCTGCTCGCCGGCGGGATCGGGGTCATCGAGCTGACCCTGCGCACTGCGGCCGCGTTGTCGGCGATCGAACGCGTCGCCACCGAGGTGCCGGACATCGTCGTCGGCGCCGGCACCGTCACCGCGGCGGACCACGCGAAGCAGGCGGCGGACGCGGGGGCGAAGTTCCTCGTGACGCCGGGCTGCACCGACGCGGTCGTCGACGCGTGCTTCGAGACCGGGCTGCCGTTCCTGCCCGGCGCGAGCACGGTGTCGGAGGCGATGCGGCTGGCCGAACGCGGGCTGACGGCGCTGAAGTTCTTCCCGGCGGAGGCGTCCGGTGGCGTCGCGTTCCTGAAGTCGATCGCAGGCCCGTTGCCGTCCCTGAAATTCTGCCCGACGGGCGGCATCACGGTGGCGTCGGCGCCTTCCTACCTGGCGCTGTCGAACGTCGGCTGCATCGGCGGCTCGTGGCTGACGTCCTCGCTCGATTTCGCGACGATCGAGAAACTGGCCGCCGAAGCCGCGAAGCTGTAGCCGAGATCACCCCACGGAATTACGGACCCGAACGGCGGAATCGGCGTCCGGATTCCGGGAGCACCGTTCCCAAGCGCTGGAACGGTGCTCCTAACGGGTGTGGCGGCGGTCATGCGTTGGCCCATTTGTGCCAGTGAGCGGGGCATTTGCGCCACAGTCGGTGATTCACCCCCTGTTATCGTTCCTCCTCGCTGTTTCGAGCGAGGAGATCCGTTGTCCCTGACCGATGTGGTCGCGCCCAGTCCTGCCCCCGAGAACGTCGCCGCCCTCATCGGCGAACGGCTTTCCCTGTCCGCCCTCCACCAGCTGGGCGGCACCCTCGGTGGCTATTCCTTCGTCAAGGTCGTGGTGGACCGCGAAAACGAGGTCATCCACTTCCTGAACGACGCGCGCCATTCCTTTCACGCGATCTATATCGGGGAAGAGATCCTCGGCGTCCCCGAAGAACGGGTGCGCGCGGACATCGACTCCTACAACCAGGACTTCTACCACGCACCGGACCGCCGGTTCCTGCTCGGCATCCTCGCCCGGCACCCGCAGATGCTTTCGCTGGAGACGGTCGAGGTCGACACGATGCCGGCCGAGCTGATCCGCGAATTCCACGCCTTCGTCGCCCGGTACGTCGACCCCGCGCTGCCGCTCGTGTTCAAGCCGGCCAACCAGCTGCAGGAACGGATCGTCCGGGAGATCCCGCCGAGTGAACTGCCCCGGGTGTTCGCGCACGAGCTGTTCTCGACGGCGCCGTTCGTCGCGCTGAACCCCGGCACGGCCACCGGCCGGCTGCGCGCGTTCCGCACCGAGGCCGAGTACCGGGCCGCGACGCTGGACTGGTCGGACATCATCGTGATGGACCGCGTGCCCGACGACATCCCGCGGCTGTCCGGCATCGTCAACGCCCGGCACACGACGCCGTTGTCGCACACCAACGTCCTGGCCACCGGCTGGCAGATCCCGAACGCCGTCCAGGTCGGCGCGCTGGCCGACATCGAGCGCCGCGAGCTCGACGGCAAGTGGGTCGAGTACACAGTGGACGCTCAAGCGCTCTCGCTGCGGGAGATCGCCGAGCCGGCCACGGCGGCGCCGCCGAGCTGGTACGCCCAGCGCGTCACGCTGGAGGAGCCGGAGTCCGAGCGCAGCCCGATCGTGAACCTCGCCCGGCTGCGCGCGGCCGACCGCTACCGCTACGGCACCAAGGGGGCGAACCTCGGCGAGCTGCACCACGTGCTGGCGCACGGTTCGCAGCGCCTGCTCGGCTTCTACCAGGTGCCGCGGCCGCCGCGGGAGAACCTGCTGCCGTACCTGGCCCGGCTGCTGGACGTCCCCGCCGGGGCCTCGGTTCCCGACCTGGCCGCCGCGGCCCGCCGGCTGCTCGACGACCACGTCCGTGTGCCGCGCGGCATCGCGCTGCCGTTCTCGCTGCAGCGGCGGTTCCTGGAGTCGTCACCGCGGATCCAGCAGGCCATCGGCAAGCTGAAGATGGCCCTGGAGCTGGACGCGCGGGAGATCGAGCCGCTGTGCGTCGAGCTGCAAGGCCTGATCCGGTCGGCCCGGATGCCGGGCGCGCTGGCCGGGGAGATCGACTCCGCGCTGGTATCGCAGCTGGCCGGCGTGCGGACGTTCGTCGTCCGCAGCTCGTCGAACGCCGAAGACCTGGCCGGGTTCTCGGCCGCCGGGATCTACGAGTCGCTCAACCACGTCACCACGGCCGAGCGGATCTTCGCCAGCGTAAAGGAAGTCTGGGCTTCGCTGGTGTCGGTGCGCAGCGTCCGGCTGCGGCGGCAGGCGGGGATCTCCCTCGACGAGTGCTACATGGGCGTGGTGATCCAGGAGCAGGTCACGGCCGACTTCGGCGGCGTGCTGGTGACGACGAACCCGATGAACCGCGCGGACTTCCGCACGGTGTACGTCAACGTGTCGCCGCGCGTGACCGACGTCGTCGACGGTTCGGCCCTGCCCATGCAGTACCTGTACTCGACGGTCGAAGGCGGCGGCCGCACGGTGTCGCTCGGCGACGCGACGGCGGACCTCGACTCACGGGCCCACGACCAGCTGCAGCGGCTCGCGATCGCCGGCCGCCTGCTGCAGGGCCACTTCTCGCCCGACTACACGTTCGGCTCGCCGGTGGACGTCGAGTGGCTCGCCGACGGCGACCACCTCCACCTCGTGCAGCTGCGTCCTTATTCTGTTTGACCTTCCGGGAGACACGACCATGCTGGGCCTTCGCCTGCCCGCGAACCCCGCCGTCCGCCGCACCGTCCGGCTGACCTACGGGTTCCAGTTCTTCTTCGGCCTGCTGCTGTGGGTGCCGATCTTCTACCAGTACCAGAAGCTCGCCGGCTTGTCCGACGGCGAGATCTTCGGCATCCAGAGCATCTACTACATCGTGTTCTGCCTGCTGGAGATCCCGACCGGGATGATCGCCGACCGGTTCGACTACCGCACGTCGCTGGCGGCCGGCGCCGGCGTGCTCGTGGCGGCGAACCTGGTGCCGGTGTTCTTGGGCTCGTACACCGGGTTCCTGCTGCACTTCGTCCTGATCGCGCTGGCGCGGTCGCTGGTGTCCGGCGCGCAGAGCGCGTACCTGTACGAATACCTGCACGCTTCCGGTGCCGGGGAGCACTACCTGCGCGTCGAGGGGGTCGGCCGCGCGTACAGCCTGATCGGCAAGATCGTGTACTGGCCGGTGATCGGCCTGCTGATGACGTGGAACCTCCCTTCCCCGTACTGGCTGACGGCGATCAACGCGGGTATCGCGCTCGTGTTCGCGCTGAAGCTTCCCGCGATCCCGGGTGGCCGCGTCGTCAGGGACAAGACGGCGTCGCTGCTCGCCGGAGTGGGCGGCGCGCTGTCGGCGCTGCGCTCGTCACGGTGGCTGATGGTGTTGATGGTCCAAGGCATCGCGATGTTCACGCTGGTCCGCATCTGCCAGGTGAACTTGTTCCAGCCGATCCTGGAGTCGAAGTCCCTGTCGGTGAACTGGTACGGCGCGGTGCTGGCCGCGATGACGGTCTTCGAGGCACTGGGCGCGGCCCGCCCGCACCGCCTCCGCCGCGCGATCGGCCCGGTGGGGTCGGTGTTCACGCTGACGATCGTGATGGCCCTCTGCCTCGGCGCGGTCGTGTTCGTGGGCTCCTTCCCGACGGTGCTGGTGTTGTGCGTCTTCGCGGTGGCGACGGGGATTTCGTTCCCGGTCCAGAAGCAGCTGCTGAACGACTCGATCCCGGACTCCCGCTACCGCGCGACGCTCCTGTCGATGGAGTCCATTGTGGACCGAGCGGTGTGCGCCGTGGTTGCGGTGGCACTGGGTGCGTACCTGGCGGCCGGGCAGCTGAACGAGTTCCTGGTGCTGTCGGCGGTGGTCACGTGCGTGGTGATGGGGCTGCTCGCGGTGCTGTTGCTGGTGGTCCGCAAGCACCGCTCGGACCGCCGGGTGCCGGCCGGCCGGGAGCCGGTCTCGGCGTGACGTGCGCACCGGGCCCGCCGCCCGCGCCGTCACCGGCGCCGGGGCTCCCGGTGGTAGTACACCGTCATCCGCAGCGCGTCTTCGCCCGCGGTGACCTCACTGGCGAAGGTGATGTCTTGTACTTGGACGTCACCGAGTTCGTCGAGCGTGTCGGCGACCCGGCGCAGCAACGCCGCCACGTCACCCTGCCCGGAGCCCTCCGCGTTGCTCTGGGAGAAGTGCGCGACGGTCCACTCCGCGCCGGGACCGGCCGCCGTCACTCGATGTAGGCGTCGTCGAGGAGGGTGGACTCCGCGCCGTACTCGCGGAGTTCCTCCTTGATGACCGTGTACGCCAGCCCCTGCGGGTAGCCCTTGCGGGCCAGGAAGCCGAGCAGCCGCCGCAGTGCCGTCTGCTCGTCGACGTTGCCCAGCGACCCGAGGCGCTTGCGGACCAGCTCCCGGGCCATCTGCTCCTCGGACTCGCGGTCGACCTCGCCCGCCGCCTGCGCGGCGACCTCGTCGTCGACGCCCTTGCGTCGCAGCTCGGCCAGCAGCGCGGTGCGGGACAAGCCCTGGGTCTCGTGCCGGGACTTCACCCACAGCTCCGCGAACTCCGCGTCGTTCACCAACCCTGCCCGGTCGAGCTTGCCGAGCAGGGTTTCGCTGGTTTCCTCGTCGAACCCCTTGCGGCGCAAGGCCTGCCGAAGCTCCTCCTGAGTCCGCGCGCGCACGGCCAGGAGGTCGTAACAGATCTCCTTGGCCTTCTTGTAGCGCTCCTCGGGAGGAAGCTCGGCCGGCAGGATCTTCGGCGCCCTGGCCACCTGGATCACTCCTCGATCTTCAAGCCCAAGCCACGTGTCACCACGCAACGCGACCACGCGGGGGGTCCAGGGGGCTTGCCCCGCCGTCACCTGATCGACCAGATCCGCCCGGCCGACGACGGCACTCTGGGTGAAGCCTCCGGCCATCGCCTTT
>NZ_JBEXVF010000134.1:0-10951 GCF_040629235.1 Amycolatopsis sp. NPDC005961
CGCACCACCGGGTGGCGGAGCTGGTGGAGGCCCTGGGCCCGGACAACGCGGTCATCGGGAACACGAACACCCGCAATCGGCGGCGCAGGTCCGTGAATTCGGGACTCCCCTGGATGCTCTCCCAGTCGGTCTGCGGCTCCGCGCCACCGACGTCGTGTTCGGTGCTGCTCACAGCGGATCTCCACCTTCCCGTTTTTTCGTACTGGTCGTACTGGTAGAAACCAACGGAACGTATGGGTCAGCTGTGTAGCTCGTAATCCCTCGATCGGGTAATACTTTCTTACTGACTGTCAGCGCATTACTTGCGGTGCCTACCCCGACCGGCGATTCGCGTCTTTTCTTCGGCTTGTCCGAATCGCGCGACCGCCCTGTCCCGCATGAAACCGAGCGGATCGGGGGCGTGCAGCCGCAGCATGATGTCGTGCACGTGGTCCGGGCGCCCGTACCCGGTCGCCCGGCTGACGAAGTACGTCGTCACGAAGGCGACCGGCACGGTGATCAGCGCCGGCTGGTTGACGAACCACGGCGCCCAGCCGCCGGTGTAGCCGCTCACGACGTTGACGATCAGCGCGGCCAGCACGAGACCGCCGCCGACGAACATCCCGGCCAGCGCACCCGGCCAGGACAGCTTGCGCCACCAGATGCCCAGCACCAGCAACGGGCTGAACGTCGACGCCGCGAGTGCGAACGTCAGCCCGATCGACAGCGAGATGTCCTCCGGCCGCAGCGCGACCGCCAGCGCGATCGGGAACAGCGCGACCAGCCCGGTCGCGACGCGGAAGTCACGGACCCGGCCGGGCAGCAGGTCGGTCGACACCACCCCGGCGACGCTCACCAGCAGCCCGGACGTGCTGGACAGGAACGCCGCGAACGCGCCGGCCGCGGTGACCGCGCCGAGGATCTGGCCGCCGACCCCGGGCAGCATCGCCGAGGGCAACCGCAGGATCGCCGCGTCCGTCTTGCCGGTGACCAGCAGCTCCGGGACGTACATCCGGGACAGCGCGCCCAGCAGCGTCGGGAACAGGTAGAACAGGCCCAGCAGCAGCAGGACGTGCACGGTGGTGCGGCGCGCGGCCTTGCCGTCGGGGTTGGTGTAGAAGCGGACCAGCACGTGCGGCAGGCCCATCGTGCCCAGGAACGTCGCGAACATCAGCGAGTACGTCTGGAGCAGGTCGGTGAGGCTGCCCGACCCCGGGTGCAGCCAGTTCGCGTTGTCGGCGACCGAATCGCTGACCACCGGCACCGGCGTGCCGGCCAGGAACTTCAGCGTGGTGCCTTCGGAAACCGTGTGCGGGGCCAGCGGGGTCCAGTGCGTCGGACCGGCGGCCGGGCCGTTGTCGGTGCGGCCGTACGCGTACAGAAAGGTGTCCGAAGTGACGTGCAGGGTGACGTCGGTCTGGACGTCCACTGTGGTGTCGCTGGTGAACACCGGCGGTGCGGCCGCGCCGAGGGGACGGAAGCCGTCCGGGCCGCCGCCGGCGAAGAAGACCATGCACAGCACGAACGCGGGCACCGAGATCGCGAACAGCTTGAGCCAGTACTGGAAGGCCTGGACGACGGTGATCGCGCGCATGCCGCCGGCGATCACGTTGAACGCCACCACGATCATCACCGCGATGGCGCCGGTCCAGACCGGCACCGGCAGGATCGTCGCCAGCGTCAGGCCCGCGCCCTGCAGCTGCGGGACCATGTAGAGGATCCCGATGAACACGACGAACGCCGTCGAGAACCGGCGGAGGCCCTTCGAGCCGAGCCGCATCTCGACGAAGTCGGGCAGCGTGTACGCGCCGGAGCGCCGCAGCGGCGCCGCGACGAAGAGCATCAGGGCGAGGTAACCCGCGGTGAAGCCGATCGGGAACCACAGCGCGTCGGCGCCGTCCTTGAGCACGATCCCCGCGATGCCGAGGAACGATGCCGCGGACAGGTACTCACCGGAGATCGCGGCGGCGTTGCGGCGGGACCGCACGGTCCGCCGGGCGACCAGGAAGTCGTGCGTGCTCGTGGCCGAACGCGAAGAGCGGTGACCGAGGAAGAACGTCACCACGGCGACCAGCACGATGCCGGTCAAGGCCCACGGGTTCAGCTGCACGGGGGAATCCTCGCACGAGTCGTGCGGAAACTAGTTTTCGATCATGTCCACGAAAGCGCGTTCGTTGCGTTCGGCCAGGCGGTTGTACCAGATGCCCACGCCGAACAGGAACGGGAACGGCAGGACGCCGAGGATCAGCCAGGCCACCGGGATGCCGACCAAGCTCAATCGGGAGAACCCGGGAACGAGGTAGAACAGCACCGGCAGCGAACCGAACACGACGACGACGAGGCCGGACAGCAGCAGCGCCGTCCGCAGCTGGACCTTGACCAGGTGGTCCTTCACGAGCAGCTTTCCCCAGCTGGTCTGCTCTTCCAGCTCGACGCGGGCACGCAGGCTACCGCTGCCGCGACGCTGGTCGTTGAGGATCACCCGCTCGCGCTTGGGCCGCGTGTGGTGTTCCGGCTTGGGCGACGGCTCGTCCTCGGGCGCCGGCGGAAGCGGCTCGACGACGGCCTGGTCCGTCGGCTGCGGGAGCGGCCGCTGCTGGCGGACGCGCCGGCCGAGTGTCGGATCGGGCTCTCGCACGCCGTTCGCGCGGCGCTCGTAGAAGTCGTCGGTCATGACCGGTCCCCGGCTCAGCCGTTCCGGCCCGAGCCGACCAGCCGGTCCTTCAGCGCCCGGGTGTGCCGCCGGCTCACCGGCAGCACCTTCTCCTCGTTGCCGATCACGACCTGGTAGCCGCCCTGGCCCATCCGCAGCTCGGTGATGAGCGGCAGCGCGACCAGGAACGACCGGTGGATCCGGACGAATCCGGCTTTCTCCCAGCGCTCTTCGAGCTGGGCCAGCGGGATGCGGACCAGGTGGCTGCCCTCGGTGGTGAACAACCGCGCGTAGTCGCCCTGCGCCTCGACCCAGCGGACCGAGGAGCGCGGGATGAGCTTGGTGGTGCCCGCCAGCTCGACCGGGATGACCTCGTCGTCGTTCTTCACGCCCGGCTCGCCGCCGAGGGCGCCGGGCGCCGGGGCCGCGGCGGAGGCCAGCTTCTCGATCACGCGCGTGATCGCGCGGTCGAGGCGGTCCTGCTGGTACGGCTTCAGCACGTAGTCCAGGGCGCCGAGGTCGAAGGCGTTGACCGCCTCCTCGGCGTGCCCCGTGACGAACACGAGCGCGGGCGAGGGCCGGAGCGCGGCGAACACGCGCGACATCTCCATCCCGGACAACCCGGGCATGTCGATGTCGGCGAAGACGGCGTCGACGATCGGCAGGCCACGCTCCTTGCGGTCGCGTAGTCTCGGGTCGTCGGTCGACAGCAGCCGCAGCGCCTCCGACGCGTCGATCGCCGGGAACACCTTCGCGACGTGGGGGCTGTTGCGCAGGCAGTGGACTAGTTCGTCCAGACCTCGAGGCTCGTCGTCCACAGCCAGGACCACGAGCTTCCGGGTGTCATCGTGAGCACTCACAGTGAAACGCATCCTGCCCATTGCCGAGTGCAATGTCCAGCCCCCGTCTGCCTGAAGTGGCGGGACCCCGCCGGTGACGCCGCCACCAGCGGGGTCCCTCGCTATCAATGCACGAACGTGAACCAGTTGAGGTTCACGAAGTCGGCGGGCTGGCCACTCGTGAAGGTGACGTACACGTTGTGCACGCCGGTCACCCCGCTGATGTTCGCCGGGACGGTCCGCCAGCTCTGCCAGCCGCCCGTGTTGCCGACGGCGAAGCTGCCGATCGGGGCGTTGGACAGGCTGTCCAGCCGGACCTCGACCAGGCCGCTGACCCCGCCCGCGGCCCCGGACGCCACGCGCGCCTGGAAGTTCGTCGCCGCGGTGCTCCCGAAGTCCACGCCGGGGTAGAGCGCCCAGTCGCCGTTGCCGGCCGGGCCGATGTTCTGGCCGCCGCCGCTGTCGGTGGTCGTCTGCTTGGCCAGGCCGTTCTGCTGGGTGTACGACTCGGCCTGGATGGTGCTGTACGCGCTGCCGCCGCCGTTCCCCGGCGGGGTCGTGGTGGTCGGCGGGGTGGTGGTCGTCCCGCCGCCGGAGCCACGGGTGGTGACCGTCACGTAGTCGACGACCATCGGACGGCCCGGCACGATCCCCGGCCCCGGCGTGGTCGTGCCGGAGTTGTTGTTGGGGAACGCGCCGCCGATCGCCACGTTCAGCAACACGAAGTAGCCCTGGTGGCTGGTCATGTTCGCCCACGTGGTCGCGTCGACCTGGTTCTGGCTGACCGAGTGGAACTGCTGCCCGTCGACGAACCAGCGGAACACCTGCGGGCTGACGCTCGCGTCCCATTCGAAGCGGTAGGTGTGGAAGGCCGACTGGCAGCTGCTGCCGGGGCAGGCGCGGTTGGCGACGATGCCGGTGGTCTCGTTGCACGGGCCGCCCGGGTTGACGCCGCAGTGCAGGACGCCCCAGACGGAGTTGATCCCGTTGACGTTCTCCATGATGTCGAACTCGCCGACCGCGGGCCAGTTCCACCAGTTGCCGCGGTAGGGGCCGCCGAGGGCCCAGAACGCGGGCCAGTAGCCGAGCGCGGCCGCGCCGGTGACGTTCGGCATCTGGATCCGGCTTTCGATCCGCAGGACGCCGCCGGCCGGGGGCTTGAAGTCGGTGCGCTGGGTTTCGATCCGCGCGGACGTCCAGTTGCCCGAGCCGTCGCGCAACGGCGTGATGCGGAGGTTGCCGGCGCCGTCCTGGGCGAGGTTCGCCGTGCTCGACGTGTAGTTCTGGATCTCGCCGGTGCCCCAGTTGCCGGGGCCGCCGGGGTAGGCGTGGCCGGTGTCGATGATCCAGTTCGAGCCCGACGGCAGGGTGTTCGCGCCGCCGGTGAAGTCGTCGGCGAAGACGGTGGTCCAGCCCGAGTCGGGCGGCGGGATGGACGCGGCGGCGGGCAGGGTCAACGGGACCGCGATGAGCGCGGCGCCCAGCACGGCACCGATGGCGAATCTTGGGGAGTGGGGCATCGGGTACGACCTCCTCGTCGTCCGGATTTGTTGCCGATCGCAACAAAGCCCGTTCACGAGGAAACCCGACGCCCCACGTCACTTCCAGAGGCGTTACGCAGGAAGAGTGATTCAGGTCACAAAGTCTGCCCGGAAGTACTCAAACCGGACAGCGGACTCAGAGGCCGAACCGGGACCACGCCGCCTTCTGCGTCACCGCGTCCAGTACCGCCGACGCCGCGGCCGGGGCGCCGATGCCGAGGCGCGCGAGCAGGGCCTTCTTCGGCTCCGCCACCGAGATGTCGGCGTCCGGGTAGCGCTCGGTGATGATCTGGCGGAGGCTGCCCACGCCGTCGATCAGGCCGAGCTCCTGCGCCTTCGCGCCGAGCCAGACGTCGCCGGTGAACAGGTCCTCGGCCTCGGTCAGCCGGTCGCCCCGGCGCTCCTTCACCCAGCTCACGAACAGCTCGTGGAGCTGGCTGTGCATCTTCTTCAGCCACTCGACGTCTTCGGGCTTCTCCGGCGAGAACGGGTCGAGCCGGGACTTGTTCGCGCCCGCCGTGTGCAGCCGTCGCTCGATGCCGAAGCGTTCGAGCAGGCCGGTGAACCCGAAGCCGCCGCTGATCACGCCGATCGAGCCGACCATCGACGTCCGGTGCGCGTAGATCTCGTCCGCCGCGCAGGCCAGCCAGTACCCGCCCGACGCGGCGACGTCCTCGCAGAACGCCAGCACCGGGACACCCTTTTCGTCGGCCAGCTGCCGGATCCGCTCCGCGACCAGCCCGGACTGCGTCGGCGCGCCGCCCGGCGAGTTGATCAGCAGGGCGACCGCCTTCAGCCGCTCGTGACCGAACGCCCTGGTCAGCGCCGTCTCGACGGTGGCGAGGTTGATCGCGCCCCTGGCCAGTGGGGACGGCGACGGCGTGATCACGCCGTGCAGCTTCACCACGGCCACGACGTCCTTGCGCTCCACGCGGTCGGCGAGCACCGGGATCCGCGAAGCCAGCTTGTCCGTAACGCTCATAACGCCAGGCTAGCCGGATTTTCCGGGGGTCCGGGTGGCGAAGCCCCGGATGTCACAGCGGGATTCAGCCCATGGGGAGGATGCCGGAGCGCGTGCCGTTGACGCCGTTCACCTCGGCACCGTTGAGCTGGGCCGGGCCGCCCTGCGACGGGACGTCCGCCGGCGCGGTGTCGTTTTCGGAGCTGTAGTCCGGCATGTTCGGGCGGACACCGGGGACGAACTTCGGCACCCGCAGCGTCACCTTCATGCCGGCGCCGGGCGCGGTCTCGACCATCACCGCGTAGTCGTTGCCGAATACCTGCTGCATGCGCTGGCTGATGTTGCCGAGCCCGACGTGCGCGCCGGTGCTGTGCGCGTTCTTGACGTCCTTCAGCCGCCGCGGGTCCATGCCGATGCCGTCGTCCTCGACGCTGATCAGCGCCTCGGTGCCGTGGTCCTGCGCGATCACCGTGACGCAGCCGCCGCTCGGCTTGCTGGCCAGGCCGTGCTTGACCGCGTTCTCGACGAGCGGCTGGATGATCAGGAACGGCACGACGACGCTGAGCACCTCGGGCGCGATCTTCATCCGCACCTCGAGCCGGCCGCCGAAGCGGGCGTTCTCGATGGTCAGGTAGCGGTCGATGTTGCGCAGCTCCTCGGCGAGCGACGTGAACATGCCCGACGAGCGGAACGAGTAGCGCGTGAAGTCGGCGAAGTCCTGAAGCAGCTCTCGCGCCTCTTCGGGGTCCGTGCGGATCAGCGCGGAGATCGTGTTGAGCGCGTTGTAGACGAAGTGCGGCGAGATCTGCGCGCGCAGCGCCTTGATCTCCGCCTGCTGGAGCTGCTGCTTCGACTCGTCGAGCCGGGACAGCTCGAACTGCGTGCAGACGAACTGGGCGACGGCGTCGGCCATCTGCACCAGCCGCCCGCGGGTGCGGCCGACGACGATCAGCGCCGCCTCGGTCTCGCCCTCGACCAGCAGCGGCACGATGACGGCGGTCTTCATCCGGCAGGTGCCACGGTGGTTGCAGGGCATCCGGTCGTGCGCGACGACCTCGCGGCGGTGCTTGCGGATGGCCGCGCCGATCGCGTCGACGAGGTCGACGTAGTGCTCGTTCGCCTCGCCGTCCCAGGACAGCAGCGTGCCCTCGCTGTCGGTGATGCCCACGGCGACGCAGTCGAGCATCTGCAGCAGCTGGGTGGTGATCTTGTCGGCGGCGTCCTCGTCCAGGCCGGACCGGAGGTTCGGCGCGGCCTTCGACATCCGGTGGACCGCCTGCAGCATGGCGTCCTCCACCACGCTCGCCGGCTTGCGCTGCTTCACGAGCAGGATGATCACCACGATGCCGAGCAGGACCGCGACCCCCCAGGGGACGACCTGCACAAGCGGAAACCCGGACACGGCGTCCATGCTCTGCGCTCGACCAACCGGGTGCAAGGCCTGATCCCACTTTCTGTCCAACTGTGATGACCGAGGGTTGGAGTGACCCTACTAAGAGTCGGTTGACCGGCCGGCCGATCACTGTCCGCAACACGCTGGAGGGGCGTCCTGTTCCACCGGATCCGGGGAAAGTGCCAGGAAGAGGCCGGTTTCGCTGACGGCGATCACGGCACCGCCGGAGGTTGGACGGCCGACGGCACAGCGCGTGCGGCCGATCGGGGGAATCCCGGTGCGTGACGTGGTGACCACGGATGTCACCCGGCTATTTGAGCAGCCGCGACATCCGGCGGTCGGCCAGCGGCTTGCCGTTCGTCTGGCAGGTCGGGCAGTACTGGAACGACTTGTCGGCGAACGAGATCTCGCGGATCGTGTCGCCGCAGACCGGGCACGGGAGGCCGGTGCGCGCGTGGACGCGCAGGCCCGAGCGCTTCTCGCCCTTCAGGCGCGCGGCCTTCTGGCCGACCGAGCGCTTGACCGCGTCCGCCTCGATCTCGACGATCGCCTCGGCCAGGGTCTCCAGCGCGCCGTCGTCGAGCTTGCCGATCGTCGCGTACGGGGAGAGCTTCGCGCGGTGCATGATCTCGTCGGAGTACGCGTTGCCGATGCCGGCGATCAGCGACTGGTCGGTCAGCGCCCACTTCAGCCGCGTGTTCTTCCCGGCGAACAGCTCGCGCAGCTGCACGGCGTCCAGCGAGAGGGCGTCCGGACCGAGGCGCGCGACGCTCGCGATCTCCTGCGGGTCCTTCACGACCCACACCGCGAGGCCCTTCTTCGTGCCCGCCTCGGTGAGGTCGAAGCCGGGCCCGGTCGCGGACTCGAGGTGCACGCGCAGCGAGATCGGGCCCTTGCCCGGCTTGAGCGGCGCCGCCGCCAGGCCGTCGGACCAGCGCAGCCAGCCCGCGCGGGCCAGGTGGACGACCAGGTGCAGGTCCCCCGCGACGACGTCGAGGTGCTTGCCGTGCCGGGTCGCGCCGGTGATCTCGCGGCCGTGCAGGTCGGTCCACGGCGGGGTCGCCGTCTTCAGGACGCTGAGCGATGCGACATCGATGCGGAAGATCGTCCGGCCGACGGCGTTCTCGCGCAGGTGGTGCGCCAGGGCTTCGACCTCGGGCAGTTCGGGCATGCCCCCAGTTTCACCCCTTCGACCGATTTCCGGTACCGGCTACTCGACCGGGTGCAGTGGCCCGTCGAAGTCCGGCAGCGAGTGGCGCTGGATCGTTTTGGAGATCTTCTTGACCTCACCCTGCACGGTGAACATGCCGCGGATGGTGCCGACCCAGCGCTCGGACGGCCGGTCGCCAGTCATGTCGCCCTCGGTCTCCGCGACGACCGTCCACGGCCGGCGCAGGATCCAGCGCAGCGGGAAGAAAAGCACTATGAGCAGCAGCGCCAGCAGCACCCACGCGGGGATGTTGACCTCGTTCGGCGTCCACACGACGAGGATCACGGCCAGCAGCGCGGTGACCACGATCATCGCGATGCCGGGACCGTAGCTGCCGGCGACGTCGTGCTCGAAGTCGTCGGCCGTCGCCGGAGCGCGCCATTCCATCTGGGCACGGACCACCCAGTCGCGGCCGTCTTCGCCGCGTACCAGCCGGTTCATTCAGTTGCCTCCCGGGGCGCCCGCAGGGTGAGCAGCACAACGGTACCGTGCCCGGGCTCGCCCGCGCGAGGGAGGAATCGGACATCCCACCCGGCGAAGATGATCAGCGCAGTTCAGGGAGCCGGCGAGGTGGCGGACGTCGAATCCGCCGATTCGCCCGAACCAGTGACGCCGGACGCCCGGCTCGGCCACGGCTTCCCCGACGTCGGCGTCACCGTGGTCGACGGCTCGGTGGACGACGGCTCGCCGGCGGTCGGCTCCGGCTTGACCGGCACCGTCGTGGTCGTCGTCGTGTTCTCCGGCGACAGCTCGGGCGCGTTGGCGCTCTCCGGCACCGTCTCGTCGCTGGACTTCGTCATCTCGGTGGTGGTCGAGTCCAGCCGCGGCGAGGTTTCCGGGTGGTCGGGCGCGCTGAAGGTCGAGGACGACAGGTCCTCGCGCGGGGTCTCGCCGTTCGTGCCCGGGTCCGTCCCGGTGCCGACGCCGCCGGCCGGGACGTCGCCCGCCGGTATCGACGGCACCTCGTTCACGCCCAGCTGACGGCTGCCGGTGCGCTGCCGAGCCGGGATGGCGACCCCGGTGCCGCGGCCGTTGAGCACGCCGATGCCGATTCGCGGGTCCTGCCGTGGCTGCGGGGGCGGCTGCTGGTGCGACTCGGTCGGCGGCACCACCACGAGCTCGGGCGCGCCGCCGGTCAGCCCGACGTCCTGCACCGGCGTCGTCCCGAACAGCACGGGACCGGCGGCGACGCCCACGGCACCCACGGCCGCGGTCGACGCCAGCGCGAGCCCGACCTTGACCTTCGACCCGACCAGCACGCCCTTGAGCGTCGCGCCGAGCCCGGTCAGCACGCCGCCGCCGCTCGCCGCGGCACCCGCCGCCGGCACCAGCAGCACCAGCACGCCGGCGTGCGCACGCAGCGACGAGCAGACGTCGCGCAGCTCGTCCTGGGTCGCGCGGCACGACGGGCAGCCGTGCAGGTGCGCCTTGATCCGCTCGGCTTCGGCGCCGGTGACGCTGCCCGCGGTGAACCCGCCGAGCTTTTCGACGACCGCGCGGCACGAGTCCGGCCCGCGGTTCACCGAAAGGTGTGCCTGCAGGTACGCCGCACGAAGGCCTTGGCGGGCCCGCCGGGCCAGCGCCGCGGTGGCGTTCGCGCTCAGCCCGAAGTGGGTGGCGACCATGGCGGGCTGCTCACCCTCGACCTCGGTCTGCCACAGGACGGTCCGCCAGCGCTCGGGCAGGCTGGTGAACGCCGTCGTGATCAGGGTGTGCTCGGCCGTGCGGGCGTGCGTATCGGCACCCGCCCCGGCGCGGAAGGTCAGCTCGTCGTCCGACACGGGGACGTCGCGGCGGGCACCGTGCCACTCCCACGAGACCCGGCGGGCGACGGTCAGGAGGTAGGCGCGGACGTAGTCCCTGGGGCCGGAGCCACGGCGGAGGGCCTGCAGGACGCGGAAAAACGTCTCCGCGGTGATGTCTTCGGCCTCGGACCGGTCGGAAGCCAGGCTCTGCGCCAGTCTCCGGACGGCGGCGGCGTGCAGCTCGAACAGCTCCCCGAACGCGGCGTCTTCGCCGTTTCGAAGTCGTTGCAGCAGTGCCTGCTCGTCGGATTCCGAGGCCGCTGGTGGCGGCACCGTGCCCAGCTCGGTCATCCGGCCCGGCACCTCCTCCCCGAAGGTTCTCCCCGTTCGGTCGAATGGGGACACCATACGGAGGGAATCAGCCGTCGTCACCCCTTGTACGCCAGCTGTGACACCGAAGCACCGGGTCAGGGCACCGGGGGACCCGCTCATCGGAGCAGTTTTCCGTTGGTATAGAGTTCATCCCAACAGCAACGCAGTGCGGATGTAGCGCAGCTGGTAGCGCATCACCTTGCCAAGGTGAGGGTCGCGGGTTCGAATCCCGTCATCCGCTCAGGGACAGGGGCCGTG
>NZ_JBEXVF010000135.1:0-10589 GCF_040629235.1 Amycolatopsis sp. NPDC005961
CTTCCGATCTGGGACGGATCCGCCAGCAGGACGACCGGCGCGCTTTCGGTCAGCAGGCCGGCGTTCCGGACGACCGGCCACGCCGGCCAGGGCGATCGTGCCCGCCGCGACGTCGGACGTCGGACGCGCGGGTGCCGCCGCCGGGACCACCGCCGGGGCCGAACCCGACGCGGGAACCGCGCCCGGGGGCGGGACGTCGGCCGGCAACGTCGAGGACACCGCCGCGTACGCGTCCAGCACTCCCCAGCCCAGCCGCGCGTCGTGGCGCCCCGAGGGGGCGCGGTGCGCCGTCAGCTCGAGCCGGGTGACGACCTGGTCGCCGGTCAGGTCCGGGTGGTACGCGCGGACCAGCGCCGCGACGCCGGCGACGTACGCCGCCGCCAGTCCCGGGTCGGTCACCGGCCAGCGGTGCGCCACCGCGCCGCCCGCTCCCGCCGACGTGCTGACCAGCTCCGCTCCCGGCGCGGCGACGCCGACGTAGTCCCCCGCTTCCGTCTGCACCGGCTCGCCCGCGGGGTTCACCGACCCGACGGACAGCACCCCGGGCGTCGCCGTCGGGTACGACCGCGCGCCCTGCTGGGTCGCCGACGCCGCCGAAACCACGACTGCGCCGGCAGAACGCGCCCGCGCGACCGCGCCGGACAACGCCGGGCTGTCGAACGCCGCGGGCACCGCGATCAGGATCACGCTCGCCTGCCGGTCCACCGCCGTGTCGATCGCGTCGGCCAGCGCGCCCGGGTCACCCGCGCCGCCGTCGGCCGCCGACGAGCCCGAGCCTTCGGTGTACCGGATCGGCAGCAGGTGCGCGCCGGGCGCGACGCCGGCGAACGTCGTCGACGCGTCCGGTTGCGCGCCGACGATCCCGGCCGCGATCGTGCCGCGGCCGTCGCAGTCCGAGCGCTCGGTGCCGTTTCCGCCTTCGAGCTGGCCGGGCGCGAACTGCGCGTTCTGCCCGTCGACGCCGGTGCCGATCACGGCCACCAGCTGGCCGGCGCCGCGGGTCAGCGGCCAGAGCCGCGCCGGGTCGACCAGGCGCTGCCCCCATGGGACTTCGCCGGTGTACGTGCCGGAAGGGTTGGCGCACTGCCCTTCGGGAGCGGCGACGGCGGACGCGGGCAACCCCAGCGCCACGAGACCCGCCACCGCGAGCACCGCCGGTAACCGCACCCCAACCCCCGAACGAAAGACGGTGACGGAAAAGGACTTCCGCCACCGTCAGTCTACGCGCGAAACACCGTTCAGCGAAGGTCCATGCCCAGATCCAGCGCCGGCGAAGAGTGGGTCAGCCCGCCCACCGACAGATAGTCCACACCGGACTCGGCGTAGGCCTTACCACGGTCGAGGGTGAGGCCACCAGAGGATTCCAGCCGCGTCTTGGGGGAAACCTCGTCGCGGCGCGCCACCGCCTGCCGGCACTGCTCCGGCGTGAAGTTGTCCAGCAGCACCTCGTCCGCCGCCGCGGCCAGCGCCTCCTCCAGCTGGGCGAGCGTATCGACCTCCACCTCGCACGCCAGCTCCGGCGCGTGCGCCCGGGCGGCGGCGAGCGCCGCGGTCACCGAACCCGCGGCGACGACGTGGTTGTCCTTGATCAGGACCGCGTCGCCCAGCCCGAGCCGGTGGTTGACCCCGCCGCCGCACCGGACGGCGTACTTCTGCAGCAACCGCAGCCCCGGCAACGTCTTGCGGGAGTCGCGGATCGCGCAGCCGGTACCGTCCACTTCGGACACCCAGGCGGCGGTCGCGGTCGCGACGCCGGAGAGGTGGCACAGCAGGTTCAGCGCCGTGCGCTCGGCCGTGAGCAGCCCGCGCACGGGACCGCGCAGCACCAGCGCGGGCTCCCCCGCGACCAGCCGGTCGCCGTCTTCACGCCCGGCCAGCACTTCGTACGAAGAGCCCAGCACCATGTCGAACACGGCCAGCGCGACCGGCAGCCCGGCCACGACGCCGTCGGCGCGCGGGGTCAGCTCGGCCACCGCGATCGCTTCGGCGGGCACCGTCGACGCCGTCGTCGCGTCCGGGCCGTACCGCAGGTCCTCGCCCAGCGCCGTGGAAACCACCCGCGTCACGTCCTCGACGTCGAGGCCGGAAGCGGCGATCAGCTTCAGGACCGGTTCGGAGATCGGGAAAGTCATGCCACGCCCTCCAGGGGGATCGGGTCGGCCAGCACCGGCTGACCGGACGGGCTGAGCCGGATGAGCTGACTGCGCCGCCAGCCGTCGTCGAGCGAGGGGAAGTCGGTCCGCACGTGGCAGCCGCGCGACTCGGTGCGCCGGACGGCCGCGGCGAGCAACGCCTGCGCCACCACCGTCAGCGCCGCGTCCTCGACCGCGGCGTGCGTCCACAAGGGACTGTCCTGTGCCGACAGGTCGAGCACGGAAACCGCCGCCGCCAGGCCGTCGGCGTCCCGGCCGATGGCCGCGTACCGGCTCATCACGCGCTGCAGCGAGTCCCGCGACGCGGCCGGCGCGGTCGTCCACGAAGGCAGCCGCCCCCGCGAAGGGTCGGCCAGCAGCCCGGCCGCGAGGTCCGCCGCGACGGCCTCGGCGACGCGCTGCCCGACGACCAGGCCTTCGAGCAAGCTGTTGGAGGCCAAGCGGTTCGCGCCGTGCAACCCGGTCCGCGCGACTTCGCCCGCGGCGTACAGCCCGGGCACCGACGAGCGTCCGTCCACAGTGGTCACCACGCCACCGCACGAGAAGTGCGCCGCGGGCGTCACCGGGATCGGGTCCGACGCCGGGTCGAGCCCCAGCGCCGCGCACGCCGCGAACACCGTCGGGAACCGCTGGGCGAACCCGGCGATCCCGGTCGCGTCGAGGAAGACGTGGTCGTCGACCCCGCCGGGCGCCAGGCCCATCCGCCTCGTGATCGCCGCCGAGACGACGTCGCGGGGAGCCAGGTCGCCGAGCGGGTGCACGCCCGCCATGACCGGCTGCCCGGCGCCGTCGACCAGCGTCGCGCCCTCGCCGCGGACGGCCTCGGTGACCAGCGGGCAGCGTCCCCGCGCGCCCGGGGTGTACAGGACGGTCGGGTGGAACTGGACGAACTCGATGTCCGCCACGGTCGCCCCCGCCCGCAGCGCGAGCGCGAGCCCGTCGCCGGTGGCGATCTCCGGGTTCGACGTCGCCTGGTAGAGCTGCCCGATCCCGCCGCTGGCCAGCAGCACGGCCGGCGCGCGGACGACACCGGGGACGCCGTTCCGGTCGAGCACGGTGACGCCCGCGACCCGCCCGCCCGGCGTGCGCAGCGCGTCGACGGCGATGTGGTGCTCCAGCACCGGCACCCGCGCCTGCCCGGCCTGCGCGACCAGGGCGCGTTCGACCTCGGCGCCGGTGGCGTCGCCGCCCGCGTGGATGACGCGGAACGCGCTGTGCCCCCCCTCGCGGGTCCGGGCCAGCAGGCCGTCACCCGCGGAGTCGAACGTCGCGCCGTCGGCCCGCAGCCGGGCGACCGCGGCCGGGCCGCCGTCGAGGATCGAGCGGGCGGCGGCCTCGTCGACCAGCCCGGCGCCCGCGGTGAAGGTGTCCTCCGCGTGCTTCGCGACCGAATCGTCGAGGTCGTGTTCCTCGGCCAGCACCACGGCGACGCCGCCCTGGGCCCAGCGCGTGTTGCCGTCCTCGACCGCCGCCTTGGTGATCACCAGGACGTGCAGCCCGAGGGCCTGCGCGCGCAACGCCGCGGTCAGCCCCGCGACACCGCTGCCGATCACGACGAGGTCCGCGCGAGCTTCCCAGACCGGGGTTTTCGCCTGTGAATCATTAACCGGGGTGGTCATTCTCCGCCGCCCGGCTGCCCGATCTCGATCATCCGCTGCACCGACGCCTTGGCGCGGGCCGCGGTTTCGAGGTCGACGTGGACCTCGTCGAGACCGTCACGCAGGCAGCGCAGCAGCGCCGCCGGGGTGATCATCTTCATGTACCGGCAGGACGCGCGGTCGTTCACCGCGCGGAAGTCGATGCCCGGCGCGGCCTTGCGGAGCTGGTGGATCATGCCGATCTCGGTGGCCACCAGGACGGTCTTGGCCTTCGTGTCGCGGGCCTCGTGGACCATGTCGCCGGTCGAGAGGATCTTGACCCGCTCCGGCGCCACGGCCCCCTCGCCGGCCAGGTAGAGCGCCGACGTCGCGCAGCCGCATTCGGGGTGGATGAACAGGTCGGCGCTCGGGTTCTCGGCCGCGCGCTCGGCCAGCTCGGCGCCGTTGATCCCGGCGTGGACGTGGCACTCCCCGGCCCAGATGTGCATGTTCTCCCGGCCGGTCACGCGCTTGACGTGCGCGCCGAGGAACTGGTCCGGCAGGAAGAGAACCTCCTGGTCAGCGGGGATGGAGGCGACGACGTCCACCGCGTTCGATGACGTGCAGCAGATGTCCGTCTCGGCCTTCACCTCGGCCGTGGTGTTGACGTAGGAGACGACCACCGCACCGGGGTGCTCGGCCTTCCAGGCGCGCAGCTCGGCGCCGGTGATGGAGTCGGCCAACGAGCAGCCGGCCCGCGCGTCCGGGATCAGGACGGTCTTCTCCGGGGCGAGGATCTTCGCCGTCTCGGCCATGAAGTGCACGCCGCAGAAGACGATGGTGGAGGCGTCGCTGCTCGCCGCGATGCGGCTGAGCGCGAGGGAGTCGCCCGTGTGGTCGGCGATGTCCTGGATCTCCGGGACCTGGTAGTTGTGCGCGAGCAGGACCGCGTCGCGCTGCTTCGCCAGGCGCCGCACCTCCTCGGCCCACGCCGCGTTCGCCTCGACCCCGCCGAACGGGATGAGACCTTCCGGAACCAACGTGCTGGTCATCGGGCCCTCCTGGACCTGTCTCCGGTTTTCGCCTTATAATCGAAAACCGTGCGAAGTCATCTTAACACCCAGGCCCCCCTCGCCCACGAGGTTTTGGGAGCGGTCCTTCAAGTGCGCTCGGACACACTGCGGGTCCTGCTGTGGCGCCGCGCGCTCGACCCGCACCTCGGCCGCTGGTCGCTGCCGGGCGGGCGGCTGCGGCCCGACGAGGACGTCGAGACGTCGATCCGGCGCCAGCTCAAGGAGAAGGTCGACGTGCGCCGGATCGAGCACGTCGAGCAGCTCGCGGTGTTCAGCGACCCGCACCGGGTCCCCGGCCCGCGCGTGGTCGCGACGGCGTTCCTCGCGCTGGTCCCCTCCGACGCCGACCCCGAGGTGCCCGAGGACACCGAGTGGCACGACGTCGCGAAGCTGCCGCGTACGGCGTTCGACCACGAGGCGATCGTGCTGCGCGCCCGCGACCGGCTGCGCTCGAAGCTCTCCTACACCAACCTCGGGTTCGCGCTCGCGCCCGACGAGTTCACGATCTCCGCGCTGCGCGGGCTGTATTCGGCGGCGCTGGGCTACCGCGTCTCGGCGACCAACCTGCAGCGGGTGCTTTCGCGGCGCGGGCTGCTGGTTCCCACTGGTCACACGGCCCCGCCGGGCCGCGCCGGCGGGCGTCCGGCGGCGTTGTTCTCCTTCGCCGGCAAGGGCATGCAGATCACCGATCCGTTCGCGGTGTTCAAGCCGCCGAACCGGTGACCATCCTGCGGCGGAGGCGTTCTCCCCTTACCGTGGAGCCCGTGACAGAGCCGGAATCGGAAAGCGACGCGACGACGACCTTGCTGCCGTTGTTCCCGCTGCAGACGGTTCTGCTCCCGGGGACCAAGCTACCGCTGCACATCTTCGAACCGCGTTACCGGCAGCTGACGGCCGACCTCGTCAGCGGCACGGTGCCGGGCCGCGAGTTCGGCGTGGTGGCCCTGCGGTCCTCCCTGACCCGCGAGGTCCGTGGTCTGGACCAGCTGTACGAAATCGGCTGCAGCACGGTGCTGCGCGAGGCGAAGCGCCTACCGGACGGCCGGTTCGACGTCGTGACGCAGGCCCAGCGCCGCTTCCGCCTGACCGACCTCGACTGCGTGTCGGCGCCTTACATGATCGCGTCGGTGGAGTGGGTCGACGACGACCCGGTGGCGCCTTCGGGCGACATGGCCGAACGCCTCGCGGTGGTAGCCCGCACGGCGCACCGCCGCTACTGCGAAACGGCGTGGCGCAGCGACGACTGGAACGCCCCGGAGGCGGACACCGAACTGGCCGAGCTGGCCTACCAGCTGGCCGCGGACTGCCTGCTGCCACTGGAAGACCGCCAGCGCCTGCTGGAGGAACGCCACCCGCTGCGCAGGCTCCGCATCGCCTGCCGGCTCCTGATCCGGGAGGCGGGGTTCCTCGACACACTGGGCGCGGTGCCGCTGCCCCCGGGCGAGCTCACCGACCTCGGCAAGCCGGCCAGCTTGAACTGACCCCCGCCCCACAGACAAGGCCCCACCCATCCCTGGGGGCTGACCCCGGTCCAGTCTATCGGCGCCCCCCGACGGAACCCGCCGCGAAGCGGAATTCCGCCAAAGTTGTCCACAACCGCGTCACCCTGGGGACAGTCACTCCCCGGAGCCGGAACCAGAGCCGTTCCCGGAGCCAGAGCCGTTCCCGTTCCCGGAGCCGTTCCCGTTCCCGGAGCCGTTCCCGAACTTGTTCCACACCTTCCCCGCCGTGCTGGAAACCGCTTCGCCGACATCGCTGAACACCTTCGTCAGCGGATCGGCCGACGTGCTCCAAGAGTCCTTGTACGACTTGGCGGCCGACTTCAGATCGTCCTTCCAGTCGGACGTCGGCGCATCGTCGTCCCGGCGCGGGTAGTCGCCCCCCAAGATCGCCCGGTACTCCTCCGACGCCGCCCACTTCTGCAGCTGCGCCGCGCGAACCACCGCGAACGGGTGCGTCTCGGTCTCGACGAACTTGAGCTTGAGGAAGCTGTCGCGGATGTCTTCGACCGACTCGTACTCGGCCGCCTGCTGCAGGAACGACGGGATGTCGATGCGGGAAGGATCGATGCCGCCCGCGATCTGGATCTGGGCGCGCAGCGCGGCCGTCGGGTCCTGGCCGCACAGCAGCCCGGCGCGGTCGCACGACAGCTCGGCCTTGCGGTACCACTCGCGCAGCGCCGCGATGATCGCGCGGATCCCGAGCGCGCTGACCGGCGTCCACGACAGCGACATCTGCAGGCTGATCAGGCGCACCATGATCGTGCGGTAGACGGTGTGCCCGGACAGCACGTGCCCCATCTCGTGCCCGAGCACGAACCGCAGCGACTCGTGGCCCATCAGCTCGACGAGCCCGGTGCTGATCCGGATGAACGGCTCGTCCATCCCGACGGCCGACGCCTGCACGCGCGGGTCCTGGTAGACGAACACGTTCGGCACGGCGGGCAGGTCCAGCGTCTCGGCGCACTCGTGCCGCAGCCGGTCGAGCTCCGGGTACTGCTTCGGCCCGACGCGGATCGACGACGCGAGCGCCATCAGCCGCTCGCCACGCTCGTTGTAGAACCCCGAAACGGCCTTGACGACCTGGGCGAACCCGGGCACCGCGCGCAACGTCGCGAGCGCGCCGCGGTCCACCGGGTGCTCGTAGGCGCGCGGGCTGATGCCCGGGAAGCGGACGGCGTGGTGCCGGGAAACCTCGATGTCTTCAGTCACTGAACCCCCTGTGATTCGAGGGAGCCAGCTTAGGGGGAGACCGGGTCAGCCGAGACGGCGGCCGAGGTCGTCGCGGCCGTTCCAGGTGGCGAGCAGGCTGTAGACCAGCGTCACGCCGAGCGGGCCGGTGAGCAGCACCCACCACGACTCCAGGCGCGGCGCCAGCTCGATCACCGAGCCGAGCGCGGGCGGCGCGGCGATCGCGTAGTGGCTGTTCGCCCAGCCGACGCCGAGCAGCATGGCCAGGGCGCTCGCGAGGGCGACACCGAGGACCGCGGCGAGGAACACGACCGGCCCGCGCCGCTCGCGCAGCAGCCAGACGACGACGCCGACCACGATCCCCAGCCCGAGCGTCATGAGCCCGAAGACGGCGAGGTCGTCGAAGCGGTGCCAGCTCTCCAGTTCGAGGGCGCCCTGGGTGCCGTCGGTGCCGATGATGCGCACGCGCTCCGGCGGCGCGAGGCGGGACCACGCGAAGGCGAGCGGGAAGCTCAGCAGGCTGAGGGTGCCGAGCACGCTCACGGCGGGCAGCAGGTCGGCCTTGACGACGACCCGCGGCCGCCGCTCCCGGAACAGCACGGGCACCGACCACGGACCGGCCACGGCCGACGGCCGGTGTGCGGGCCCCGACGACTCACTCACCCGGACTCCCTCCTGCTACCTGATGCGACCGAGGGTAACCGGTCGGTGCGTGGCGACGGTGAGCCGCCGGTCGTGTCGCGGCGCGGAAAGCGGCCGGACCCGATCGCGTCAGCCGCTCGCCGTCTCCCCGTGGCGGCTGCACTTCGCCGTCCACCCCAGCGGGCTCACCTGGACCACCAGCCGCCGCGCGCAGAACGTGCAGTAGCGCGGCGGCTCCAGCGCCGTCCTCGGGTTGTGGCACGCCGGGTGGTCCGCCCCGCCGGCCGACTGCTGTCCACAGTGGACGCAGAAAGCGGCGTCAGAGACTGTCACTGAGCGCCTTGATGGGCATCTTGAGCTCGTCGAGCATTTCGAGGTCCGCCGAAGCCGGGCGGCCCAGGTTGGTCAGGTAGTTGCCGACGATGATGGCGTTGATGCCGCCGAGCATGCCCTGCTCCGCACCGAGGTCGCCGAGCGTCAGCTCGCGGCCGCCGGCGAAGCGCAGCATCGTGCGCGGCATCGCGAGCCGGAACGCCGCGACCGTCCGCAGCGCGTCCTTGCCCTCGACGATCTCGTAGTGCTCGTACGGCGTGCCCGGCTGCGGGATCAGGAAGTTCATCGGCACCTCGTGCGGGCTCAGCTCGGCCAGCTGCACCGCGAACTCCGCGCGCTGCTCGACCGTCTCCCCCATGCCGATGATGCCGCCGCAGCAGACCTCCATGCCCGCCTTCGCGACCATCCGGAGGGTGTCCGCGCGCTCTTCCCACGTGTGGGTGGTGACGACGGCCGGGAAGTGCGAGCGCGCCGTCTCGAGGTTGTGGTTGTAGCGGTGCACGCCCATATCGACGAGCTCGTCGACCTGCTCCTGCGTGAGCATGCCGAGCGAGCAGGCGATCTGGATGTCGTTGCCGTCGGCGCGGATCGCCTTCACGCCCTCGCGCACCTGCGAGAGCAGCCGCTGGTCCGGACCGCGGACGGCGGCGACGATGCAGAACTCCGTCGCGCCGGTCTCGGCGGTCTGCCGGGCGGCCTTGACCAGGTTCGGGATGTCCAGCCAGGCCGAGCGCACCGGCGTCGGGAAGCGGCCGGACTGGGAGCAGAAGTGGCAGTCTTCCGGGCAGCCGCCGGTCTTGAGGCTGATGATGCCCTCGACCTCGACCTCCGGGCCGCACCAGCGCATCCGCACGTCGTGCGCCAGGGCGAGGAGGTCCGGCAGCCGCTCGTCGGGCAGCCGCAGCACCTCCAGGACTTCGGCTTCGCCCAGGCCGACGCCGTTTTCGAGGACGTGCTCGCGCGCGTAGGCGAGGACATCGGTGTCCGGGACTGCGGTCACGGCGTCTCCTTGGTCGTGGTGGAAGCGTCCCTCATCGTGCCCGACGGCACGCCGGGACGACAGCGACGCAGGTCACTTCCCGGCGGAAGCGCACCCTGCGAACAGCTCGGGGTCGAACTCGCCGCCGAACCACGGCGAAAGCCCGGCCCGGGCGGCGGACAGGAACTCCTCGGGCGACGCGTCGCCGAGCCCGGCCGGCAGCGCGCCGAGCAGCGGCGCCCCCGCCGCGACCGGCAGGTCTTCGAGGTTGGACAGCGCGGCGAGGTCCGGTTCGGCGGGCCACGAGCCGATGATGACCCCGGCGACGGTCAGGCCGCGCTTCGTGGCGACCTCGGCGGTGAGCGCGGTGGCGTTGAGCGTGCCGAGGCCGGCCTCGGCGACGACGATCACGAGCGAGCCGAGCGACCACGCGACGTCGGCCAGGCTGGACCCACGCTGGTCGAAGCGCACGAGCAGGCCGCCGGCGCCTTCGATCAGGGTGAGGTCGTGCCCGGTGTCGAGGTCGGAAGCGGCCCGCGCGATCTCCCCGGGATCGAGCGACGGAAGGCCACTGCGCCGCGCGGCGGCCTCCGGCGACAACGGGTCGGGGTAGCGCCGGAGTTCCCGGGTGGTGACGTCCCGGCCGGCCAGGCGCCGCACATCGGCGAGGTCACCGGGCTCATCGGGCCCGACGCCGGTCTGCGCGGGTTTCAGGACGGCGACGCGCTGCCCGCCGGCCACCGCCAGGGCGGCGATGGCCGCCGTGGTGATCGTCTTGCCGACCCCGGTCCCGGTCCCCGTCATCACCAGCATGGTCACGGACCATCAACTTAGTGACCCGGGGCGGGGGTGCGCACCGCGGGCACCGGATGAGCGGGGGTGACTGGGGAAGGTTCCCTGGTCGGGGCGGGGTTCGGGCGTGCGGACGGTGGGAGGTGGTCCGAACGCGAGCCCGGACGACGAATCTCCGACCGAGACGCGGCGCGTGCCGAACGCGGGCGGCGAGGATGCCGACCGCGTTGACCGCGCACCGGCCGGGGCCGGTGCCGCAGATCACCCCTGACCCGCCGCATGGCGAGACGAACCAAATCAACCGGCGACTCCCGCGGGCCGCGAGGCGCGGGCCGGGCCCGAACGAGCCC
>NZ_JBEXVF010000136.1:0-10065 GCF_040629235.1 Amycolatopsis sp. NPDC005961
GTCGTGAGTGAGAAACAGGGTTAGAACACTGTTTCTCACTCACGACCGCCGCGGCAGGAGCACGAGTCAGGCGGAGCGGCGGAAGCCCCGCGTGGCGACGATGGCGCCGGTGAGGCCGATCAGGCCCGCCGCGCCCAGCGCCGCTATTCCCCCGATGCCCACCGGGTTGCCCAGCGCCAGGTTGCGCGACGCGTCGACGGAGTACGTCAGCGGGTTCACCGTGGCCACCGCGCGCAGCCACGCCGGCAGCGAAGACAGCGGGACGTAGGCCGAGGACGCGAACATCAGCGGGAACATCACCATGGACGTGACGCCCTGCATCACCTCGACGTTCGAGATCCAGACGCCGATCGCCATGAACATCCAGCTGAGCGACCAGCCCACGGCGATGCACATCAGCCACGCCAGCAGCACGCCCGTGAAGCCGCCGCCGGGCGAGAACCCGAACAGCGTCGCGGCCAGCACCAGCATGATCGCCAGCTGCAGCGCGTGCCGCACGACGTCGGCGAGGCTGCGCGCCACCAGCACCGACGCCGACGCGATCGGCAGCGTGCGGAACCGGGCCACGACGCCGTTGCGCATGTCGTCGAGCAGGCCGACGCCGGACTGCAGCGCCACCGAGAGCGAGCCCATCACCAGCACCGCGGGCATCAGGTAGTCGATGTAGGACACCCCGGCCGGGAACGAGCTGGTGCCGGCCAGGCTCGCGAACACCTGGCTGAACAGGATCAGCATGATCAGCGGCTGCAGCAGGCCCAGCAGCACCAGCGCCCGGGACGCGACGACCGCCCGCAGCGAGCGGCCGGTGAGGATGATGATCTGCATCGGCACCGAGGTGCCCCGCCACGGACCGCCGCCCGGTCCGGCCGCGGTGGGCCGGTCCGAAGTGGACAGCGTCGTCGGTGCGCTCATGGGTCAGTGCCTCTCGGTGTCGGTGGGGGAATCGGCCGGCCCGCCGGAGAGCGCGAGGTACACGTCGTCGAGGCGGGGGTCGACCAGCGCCAGCTCGACCGGCTCGACCTTGACGTCGTCGAGCGCGCGGACCACGCGCGCGAGGTCGGTGGATTTCTCCACCGGCACCGTCAGCGCGAGCCCGGCCAGTTCGTCCACTCCGGACACCCGGGCCTCCAGCCCGGCCAGGCGCACCGCGTCCGCGGCGCGTTCGGCCTCGGCCGAGTCGGCCAGCGTCAGGGTGACCGTGCGCTTGCCGACCTGCGCCTTGAGCGACGCCGACGTGCCGGCGGCGATCACCTTCCCGTGCGCCAGCACGACGATCTTGTCGGCCAGCCGGTCGGCTTCGTCGAGCATCTGGGTGGTGAGCAGCACGGTCGAGCCGTCGCGCACGAGCTGTTCCACGATCTCCCACATGGCGATCCGGGCAGCCGGGTCGAGGCCCGTCGTCGGCTCGTCGAGGAAGATCACGTCGGGGTGGCCGACCAGGCTCGCGGCCAGGTCGAGGCGCCGCCGCATGCCGCCGGAGTAGGTCTTCGCCGGACGCCCGGCCGCTTCGAGCAGGCCGAACGCCGTCAGCAGCTCGTCCGCCCGTTCCTTGGCCTCCTTGGTGGAGGCGCCGAGCAGGCGGGCGATCAGGATCAGGTTGCGGAAGCCGGAAAGCTGCTCGTCCACCGAAGCGAACTGGCCGGTGAGCCCGATGCGGCTGCGCAACGCCACAGCGTCGCGCTGCACGTCCAGCCCGGCGACACTGGCCCGGCCGGAAGTCGGCGTCACCAACGTGGTCAGCACGTTGACCAAAGTGGTCTTGCCGGCGCCGTTGTGGCCCAGCAGCCCGCACACGGTGCCGCGCGGCACCTGCAGGCTGACGTCGTCCAACGCGCGGACCTTGCCGAAGGTCTTGGTGATCCCCTCGGCCTCGACGAACAGGGTCACGACCGCTTCCTTCCGCTGGCCGAATCGGGCATGACTACAGCTAACACACCGGGAATCCCCTTTTCCCTGCTCATCGCGGGACCCGAGGGGTTCGCCTAGACATGGTTGACTGGCCGCCGGGCCCGACTAGCTTTCGAGACATGACTCCCCCGTCGGGAAGCCACATCGCCTTCCTCAACTATCCGGCCCACGGGCACGTCAACCCGACGCTGCCCGTGGCGGCCGAGCTCGTGCGGCGCGGCCACCGGGTGAGCTACGTGGTGGCCGAGCAGTACGCCGATGCCGTGCGCGCCACCGGCGCCACCGTGCTGCCGTACGAGTCCCACGTGCCGAAGTCGTGGGACACCGTGGCGATCCCGGAGAAGATCACCGGTGACGTCGTCGCGGAGGCGGGCGTCGCCCAGGCGCTGGAAGGCTTCGCGCCGCTGCGGACCGCGCTCGGCGCCTTCGAAGGGGACCGGCCGGACGTGTTCCTGTACGACGCTTTCGGTTACCCCACCGGGCGTCTGCTGGCCCGCAAGTGGGAGATCCCGGCGCTCCTGATGTGCTCGACGTTCGTCGCGAACGAGAAGTTTTCGCCGTACGCCTCGATGGCGGGCAAGGTGCCCGCGCCCGACCCGGCGCACCCCGCGCTCGCCAAGGCCGCGTCGGTCGTCGGCGACGTGCTCGCCGAGCACCTGCCCGGCACGTCCGCGGCGGAGTTCGCGGAAGCCCGTGAAGACACCAAGCTCGTGTTCCTGCCGCGGGAGTTCCAGCCCGGCGGCGACACCTTCGACGACGGTTTCGCTTTCGTGGGGCCGTGTCTCGGCGACCGGGCGGGCGGCTGGACCCCGCCGGACGACCGGCCGGTGCTGCTGATCGCCATGGGCAGCTTCGGCTACCACCACCAGCGCGAGTTCTTCGCCTCGTGCCTGGAGGCGTTCGCCGGGACGCCGTGGCACGTCGTCATGACGATCGGCCGCCTGGTCTCGCCGGCGGACCTGGGCCCGGTGCCGCCGAACTTCGCGCTGCACCCGTGGGTCCCGCAGCCGGCCGTGCTGAGCCGGGCGAGCGGGTTCGTCTCGCACGCCGGGATGGGCAGCACCATGGAGTCCCTCGCCCTGGGCGTCCCGCCGGTGGTCGTGCCGCGGACGCTGGAGCAGGAGATCGTCGCCGACCGGCTCGCCGAGCTCGGCCTCGGTGTCCGGGTCGACCCGGACGCCGTCGACGCCGGGTCGCTGCTGAACGCCGTCACCGGCCTCGCCGAAGACGCCGGCGCGCACGAACGCGTGGCCCGGATGCGCGAGCACATCACCGATGCCGGGGGTGCCGCGGCGGCCGCCGACCGCGTCGAGGCCCGGCTGACCGCCTGATCCCTGGGAGTGAATTCGTGGACACCACCGAGCTGACCGCTGCCCCGGAAATCGCCCCGGACGGCGGCGCTTCCCTGCTCACCTGGCTCGAGAAGATGCGGGCGGACACGCCTGTGTGGCAGGACGAGGCCGGGGCCTGGCACGTGTTCCGGTCCGCCGACGTCCGCCGCGTCAGCACCGACGCGCAGCTGTTCTCCTCGGACACGACGCGCCTGACCTCGCCCGGCGACCAGGCACCCCCGGGCACCCTGCTGGTCATCGACCCGCCCGAGCACCGCAAGCTGCGCCGCCTGGTCAGCCAGGCGTTCACCCCGAAGGTGGTCGCCGACCTCGAGCCGCGGATCACCGAGCTCACCCGGGAGCTGCTGGCCGCGGTCGAACCGGGCGCGACGGCGTTCGACCTGGTCGACGTCCTGGCCTACCCCCTGCCGGTGATCGTCATCGCCGAGCTGCTGGGCGTGCCCGCCACCGACCGCGCGCTGTTCCGGGGCTGGGCCGAGGCGCTGATGGCCCTGCAGGTCGACGACCCGAGCACCGGCGAGAAGCTCGCCATCGCGATCGAGGAGATGGAGGCGTACCTCAACGCCCAGATCGCCGCCCGGCGCGCCGAACCGCGGGACGACCTGCTGACCCGCCTCGTGGAGTCCTCGATCGACGGGGAGCGGCTGACCGACGAGGAGGTCGGCAACTTCACCGCGCTGCTGCTGCTCGCCGGGCACGTCACCACCACGATGCTGCTCGGCAACGTGCTGCTCTGCCTGGAGGACGCCCCCGGCGTCTACGAGCAGGTGCGGGCCGACCCGTCGCTGGTCGAGCCGCTGCTCGAGGAGGTGCTGCGGCTGCGGCCGCCGTTCCCCCGGGTGGTCCGGGTGACCACGGCCGACGTCGAAGTGGCCGGCACGGTGATCCCCGCCGACTCGATCGTCTGGGCCTGGGTGGTGTCGGCGAACTACGACGAGCGCGAGTTCACCGACGCGGGGCGGTTCGACCTGACCCGCAAGCCGAACTCTCACGCCGCGTTCGGGCACGGCATCCACTTCTGCCTGGGCGCGCCGCTGGCGCGGCTCGAGGGGCGGATCGCGCTGGAGCTGCTGTTCGAGCGGTTCGAGCACCTGCGGATCGCCCCGGGCGCCGAGGTGCCGTTCCACGCCGGCGGCGTGTTCGGCGTGCAGCAGCTGCCGGTCACCACCACCGCGGGCTGACCTCTTCGCGAGCGGTGGGTGAACGGCCGGTGCCGTCCGAGGACCGCACTACCGAAGGTGCGCCCCGGGGTGCCGTACCTCCGGTCGGGCGGACCCCAGTGTTAGCCCCCAACCTCCCGACCGGCATTGACGGGTCATACCCCGTTGGCTAGCGTACGAGACGTCATTTGGTTTGTTTCCAACGAAACGGACCGAAGCGGCTCTGGCCGGGTGGACTCGAGGATCGTTCTGGGGAAGGACTCGAGGTTCCGCTGGGGTGGTGTGAATAACCCATCCGGACAGGTGCCGTTGACCCTCTTGAGGGGAGCTCGGGGGTCGCTGACGTCTTTTGTCCGTGGACAATGCCTCGAAACGTAGAACGAATCTGGGGGTTCGAACTCGATGAACACGCGTGTCGATTCCTTGGTCGAGCGGCCGGCGGCGGTCCCGCACGGCCTCCCGGCCGTCGCCGAAAGACAGAACCAGAACGTACCCGCCTTCGACATGTCCGACGTCTGCATCGCGAATCTGGGACCCGATCTCCGGGTGATCGAAGCCAATGGCGATTTCCTCCGCCAGCTGGGCCGGACCGCGTCCGACGTTTTCGGACAGAGCTTTGTGGACTTCGTGCACCCGAGCGCCAAGCAGTTCACCCTCCAGCAGCTGGCGCGGCTGAACGAAGGCCGCCGTGACCGCTTCAGCGCTCGCCTGGTGGGCGTGCGGCCCGCGCAGCCGGTGCTCTCGGGCGGGCTGACCGGCATCGCGGTGCGCAGCCAGTCCGGCCAGGTCACCACGATCGTCGTGCTGATCAAGCCGGACCGCGCCACGGAGGCCCCGCGACCGGCGATCGAGAAGACCAAGCTCCTCAGCGAGCTGGACGCGAAGGTCCTCGAGGGCGTCGCGGCCGGCATTTCGACCGTGCAGCTGGCTTCGAAGCTGTACCTGAGCAGGCAGGGGATCGAGTATCACGTCGGCGCGATGCTGCGGCAGTTCAAGTCGCCGAACCGCTCGGCGCTGGTCTCGAAGGCGTACTCGCAGGGCATCCTGTGCATCGGCCAGTGGCCGCCGAAGGTGACCCCGCAGTACATCCGCTGATCGCTTTCCCCAGGGCCGGCCGGGCCGCCCGGGCGGGGATCGATGTCCGGTTTGCGCCGGTATCGGTACCCTCCCGGCGGACCCGGCCGTCCCTTTTTCCCGCGAGGCGGGAACCCTTCCGGGAAATCCCCTGAATGCAGGTCGCGAAGGGTGCGCCCGGCAGTACCCTGCGCTATCCTGCGAAGGCAGGGATCGATTTCGCGACGAGGGTCGGCGCAACGAAAGGACTGAGGCAGTGGGTGTTTTCGGAAAAAAGGAAGACGATTCCAAGAAGAAGCCTTCGGACTCCAAGGCGGACAACGCCAAGGCTGACGACGAAAAGAACCGCAAGCGCCGCAGCCGCCTTTTGGGCGGCGCGTACGGCGGCGGCAGCGGCGGCTGAGCCGGCGCACCGCTGACCGGGTGAATCGGGTGGGACGAGGGAGACCTCGGACCACCCGATTCGCGTTTCCGGCCCCTGCCGCGACGAGTTCACGTGTTGTTGGTCAGTTTCCACCTGAAGTTCACGGGTCGCTACCGTGTGACAACAGGGGTTGCACCGGGAGTGACCGATGTGGGCGGTTCAGGGGTGCCCGGTGGGTCGGTAGGGGTTCGGTTCGGTGCGGGTCCGGGGTAACCCGGGCGGGTCAGCGGCAGCCGAGCGCGCCGCACCGCACCGGCCCTGGGTGGGCTCAAGCAACGGCAAGCCGCCCCACCGGTCGCCGAGTACGCAAAAGGTCGCCTCCCCCGGACCACGTCCGCTGAAGGCGACCTCCGGCCTGCCCGCCTCCCTCAAGCGCGGGGCACGACCGGCCCGGCCCACTCCGGCACGTCCAGGATTTCCACCACCGCACCGGCCACGCTGACTCCCGGCGCGATCCCGACCATCAGCACGTGGTCGCCCGGCTCCAGCTGGCCCGTCCCGAGCATGTTCGCCAGCGACGCCACCTGGTCGCTCGCCCCGAGGTGACCCAGCCCGCGGCCGAAGTCCCAGTTCGACTTCTCCAGCGGGATGCCCAGCATCGCCAGCAACCCGTCCTCGACGTACTTGCGCGAGCCGTGGTTGTACGCGATGCGGCTGACCTCGTCGATGCCGATGCCCGCCTCCGACAGCACCCGGTCGATCAGCTCCGAGCGCGTCTTCAGCAGGTTCAGGCCACTGTGGAGCATCGTGTCGCGGTTCTCGAACCCGAAGAAGTCGATGCGCTCGGCGAAGTCCATGAACCGGCCGATCGTCGCGCCCGGGGGGAACATCGGCTCGTCGCCGCGGTGCATGCCCTCCAGCTCGGGCACCGTGATCGAGCTCGCCGACTTCAGGCGCGCGAAGCCGGACGTCGTGTTCAGCACCACCGCCGTCGCGCAGTCGCCGATGACGAAGTCCGGGCGCAGGCAGCGCCAGCGGTTCACCAGCGGTGACGTCGAGTTGTCCGACGCCACCGTCATCGCCGTCCCGCCGCCGCGCGCGATCAGGTACGTCGAGGCCAGCTCCAGCGCCCCGAACATGCCGTTGCAGCCCTGACGCAGCTGCGCCGCCAGCAGGTCGCCGCCGACGAGGTGCCGCTGCAGCCAGAACTGCGGGAACCAGCCGTCCGGGCCGGAGTGGTAGTTGTCCGCGTACAGCAGCACGTCCAGGGACTCCGGCTCGACGCCCGCCCGGGCCACGGCCTCCTGCCCGGCCCACAGCGCCATGTCCGGGGCCGGGGTCTCGCCGGCGCAGGCCGCGCCGGTGAGGCCGGACGTCTCGGCGTCCTCGGCGGTCATCCACCCCTGCTCGATCGCCGCCTCGACGCCGGTGGTCGCCGGCACGTAGGTGCCGATCCCGCTGAGGTAGACCTCCGCCAGTTTCACTTCGCCTCCACTTTCGTCCGGAGCCACGATTCGACGGCGTCGGCCGCACGGATCTCCCCACCGGCCAGCTCGACTTCACCGCGCATCCACCGGACGCGCTCGGCGACCACGGGATCGGACGCGGTCGCCGTGACCGCTTCGAGCAGCTCCGCCTCGGTGACGTCGGTGCGCGACACCACCCGGCCGAGGTCGAGCTCGGCGACCCGCGCCGCGGTCACCACCTGGTCGCTCTGCGACGGCGTCATCACCATCGGGACGCCGTAGTGCAACGCTTCCATGGTGCTGCCCAGCCCACCGTGGGTGACGAAAACCTCGGTGTGCGGCAGCAGCGCCGCGTGCGCGACGAACGGGTGCGCCTCGATGTTCTCCGGCAGCGGCCCGAGCTCCTCGGGGTCGACCCACTTGCCGAGCGTCAGCACCACGTGCCACGGCTGCCCGGTGAACGCCCGGACGCACTTGCGGAAGAAGCCGACCTGTTCCCGGCTGCGCGAGGTGCCCAGCGAGATCAGCACGAGCGGCAGGCCGTCCGCGGGCGGAGTCCACTCCCCCGCCGGCACCGTCCGGTCAAAGCTCGGCCCGATGAACGCGAAGCGGTCGTCGAAGGTCTCGCCGCGGATCTGGAACGCCTTCGGCAGGTAGACGAGGTGGTAGCCGGGGTCGCCGGCCCGAGAGTCCACATCGGACAGTCCGTGCCGGGCCAGCAGCCGCTCGGTGGCGGCGACGAACTTCGCCAGTTCGGGGTCGGTGAGGTCCGGTGGCGCGGCGGAGTCCGAATCGGCCTGCGCCTCGTTCAGCGCGAAGTGCTCGTTGGACGCGAACTCCGGGCAGGACTGGACCGTGGGCACCGCCCACTTCCGCGCGATCAGCCGCGCCGTCTCGGACGCGGCGAGGTCGTGCACGACCAGGTCCGGCGGGTCGTCGGCGAACCGGGCCATGGCGGCGTCGAGCGGGGCGAGGCCCTCGCCCATGAACGCCAGCATGGCCCGCAGCGCGTACCCGTCGGACGCGGTGTCGCCCAGCCCGGTCGCCCAGGGGAACGTCGAGGTGTAGGGCAGTACTTCGGCCTCGGTCGCCGTCACCTTCGCGGCGAACTCGTCGACCACGGCGAAGGTGACGCGGTGGCCGCGGCGCACCAGCTCGGCGACGACCGGGAGGACCGGCGCGACGTGGGCGTACGCGGGAAAACTGAAGACGGCGATGTGCCTGCTCACCACCGCATCGTCGGGCACCGGCCCGCCGTTCCGTACCGGCTACCACGCAAGTTCTGGCTATTTCCTCCCAAAACCGCTTTGAACGTTTCTACGCCGGGACGACTAGGGGGTTCCACAGAGTTTCCCCGCGACATCGCATCACCCGGTCGCGCCGTACCTATCCTGCAGACGACCGCACGAGGGGGATCTCAACAGCTGTTGCAAAGCAACGAAATGCACGTCGCGCGGGAAAAGGGCAGTCCGCGCCCCCTGGGGAAGGACCTTCATGAAGACGAGCGTTGACGACCTGGCCCTGTTCGGCGGCCCCATGGCTTTCGAGAAGACCTTGGTGGTGGGCAAGCCGAGCACCGGGGACCGGGCGAAATTCTACGAACGGCTGGAGGTGGCCCTCGACAGCGGGCGGCTCACCAGCGGCGGCCCGCTGGTCAAGGAGTTCGAGGCACGGATCGCCGACCACACCGGCGCGAAGCACTGCGTCGCCACCTGCAACGGGACGATCGCGCTCGAGGTGATGGCCCGGGCCGCCGGCCTCACCGGCGAAGTCATCATGCCGTCGATGACCTACGTCGCGACCGCGCACGCGATGCGTTACCTCGGCCTGACGCCGGTCTTCTGCGATCTCGACCCGGCCACCGGGTGCATCGACCCCGAGCAGGTCGAGCGCCTGATCACCGACCGCACGACCGGGCTGGTCGGCGTGCACCTGTGGGGCCAGCCGGCGGCCATCCAGGAGCTGGAGAAGATCGCCGAGCTGCACAACCTGACCCTCTTCTTCGACGCCGCGCACGGCATCGGCTGCAGCTTCGGCTCCCAGCCGCTCGGCGGGTTCGGCAAGGCCGAGATGTTCAGCTTCCACGCGGCGAAGGTCGTCACGACCTTCGAGGGCGGCGGGATCGTCACGAACGACGACGACTTCGCCCAGCTCGCCCGGTACACGCACAACTTCGGCTGGGGCGAGGAGCACGTCACCGAGTTCGCCGGCACCAACGCCAAGATGAGCGAGGCGTCCGCGGCGATGGGGCTGACCTCGCTCGACGCGCTGCCGGCCACCATCGCCGCCAACCGCGCCCACTACGAGCAGTACGCCGCCTTGCTGGACGGGCTGCCCGGCTTGGAGATGCACCGCTACGACGAGGAGAACCGCAACAGCTACCAGTACAACGTCGTCAAGGTCGACGAGGAGGAGTGCGGGCTGTCCCGCGACACCATCCTCGACCTCCTGCGGGCGGACAACGTGCTGGCGCAGCGCTACTTCTCGCCGTGCGTGCACGAATGCGAGCCCTACCGCACCGAGCGGCCGGTCTCGCTGCCCGCCACGGACGCGTTCTCCCGGCGAGTGCTGACGCTGCCGACCGGTCCGTCGGTCACCAGCGAGCAGGTCCGCGAAGTCTCGGCGCTCGTGGCCTTCGCCATCGAGCACGCACCGGAGATCCGCAAGCGTCTCGCCTGAAGCGTCGTGAGTGAGAAACAGGGTCAGAACCTCCGCGGGGAACATGTAGACCCCACCCGGCA
>NZ_JBEXVF010000137.1:0-9271 GCF_040629235.1 Amycolatopsis sp. NPDC005961
ACCGGGTGCGAATCGCGTTGTAGTCCGGCGTGCTCGGCACGACCCGGGGTCCGTCGGCCGGGAAGGTGGCGGCACGGATCTCGGCGAGCAGCGACGGCCCGAGGTCGCCGGCCAGCACGGCCGCGTACGGGTCGGTGTAGATCCGGTCCGTACGCGTCGTCTCCGCGGCTCGCAGCGCGGCCGTGAGCAGGGCCGTGCGTTCGACCGCGTCCAGAGTCCGTTCCGTCACGACGCTTCCTCCTGGGTGAGCCGTTGCCACTGTTCGGGGTCCTGCCGGAAGAGCCGGTCCTTCACCTGCGTCGGCCGCACGCCTTCGGCGACCGCGGCCTGCCAGTCGCGCTGGAAGGCCTCGCTGTCGAGCGGCAGCGAACTGGCCCGCGTCAGCCGGTTCCCTTCGCGGGCGGCGCGGTAGCCGGTGGACTCCCGGCACAGCGCGTCGTCGAGCGCCTCGGTGAACCGGGTGTGCTCGGCCGGGGTCCAGCCGGCGCGCCAAGGCGCCAGCGCGAAGCGGTAGCCGGCGGGATCGCCGACCCGGCAGGCGGCGTTGACCAGCTCCAGTCCGGTGGCGGCCGTGGCGGCGGCCAGTGCGCGCACCACCTGGGCGTCCCGCAGGCGCTCCCCCGCCGCATCCGACAGCGTGGAGCGTCCCGCGTACTCGACCCGGGGTACCCCGCCGACGCGGTCGAGGACGCGGACCACGTCGCCGACGGCGTACCGGTAGAGGCCGCCGATGTGGCTGAAGACCACGTGGTACTCGCGCCCCTCCTCCAGCTCCCCGAGCTCCATTGTGGACACTTCGGGTCCGAGGTCCTGCCCGGCCTCGACGAATTCGTACACCGAGGCGTTGACGACCAGGCTGCCCGCCGTGGGGTGGCGGTCGAGCGCGACCCCGACCGGGCCCTCCGACGCCGCCACCGGTGCGGGCAGCACGGTGACGCCGGCCCCGAACTCTTCGCGCAGCCGGGGTAGGTAGAGCCGGGCGAGACCGGTGGTCCAGCAGAACAGCGCCGAGAGGTGCGGCCAGACGTCCGCGGGGCGGACGGTGCCACGCCGGGCGGCGATCCGGTCGAGCTCCGCGGCCCGCCCGGGGTTCGGCGCGACGTACGGGCGCCCGCCCGCTGTGCCGTCCCGGATCTCCCGCAGGATCCGCGGCCACCACTGCCGCAGCTGGTAGGGCAGCGCGGCGACCATCGCGGGGTTGATCCCGATGACGAGCCGCACGTCGCACTCGACCGCCAGCCGCAGCCGCAGGTACATCTTCTCCAGGTGCGCCCCGGCCTCGACGGGCACCGGCAGCGTGGCCCACGGCGCCGACGTGCCCGGCTCCGCGGACAGCGGTTCGCCGAACAGCTCCCCGAAGTCGACCTGGCTGGCCCCGACGTGCGGCCGGCCGGAGCCGACGGTCGGCGGCGCGGGCAGCGGGTCGTGCTTGAGGTTCAGCACCGCGTCCGGCCGGGACAGCACCTCGGGGAAGCACTCGATCAGCGGTGCCCACGCGGCGAGGTAGAAGGGGAAGAACGTGGTGCGCATGAACGCCGGGGTGACCGGGATCTTCTTGTGCGCGCCGGTGCTGCCGCTGCTGGTGAAGAAGAGCCCGGGCCGGTCGGCCGTGAGCATGTTGTGCTCACCCGCCGCGGCCCGCTCGATCCACGGCCGGTGCTCGGCGTAGCTCCCGATCGGGACCGCCTTCTTGAAGTCGTCCAGCGTCCGGACGGCGGCCAGCTCATGAGCGACCCCGAACGCGGTCGACGCGTTGTGCCGCAGCAGGTCCGCCAGGACGCGGCGTTGCTCGCCCGCCGGGTCCGCGAAGGCCGCGCGCAGCCGTTCCCGTTCGGCGAAGACCCGCCGGCGGTAGCGCTCGACGTGCCCCGGGGCGGTCCAGACGTCAGCGGAGCTCATCGGCCAGCGCCTCCCGGATCGCGCGCGCCGTGCTGTCCGGAGTCGGTTGTTCTTCGACGACGGTCATCGGGCAGTCCCCGATCTCCTGGAGCATCAGCTTCAGCAGGTCACGCTGGTAGCGCTCGAAGCCGTCCCGGCTCGGCCGGTCGCCGTAGTGCTCCAGGGAATTGAGCCGGGTTCCCGCCGCGCACCGCCGCCAGGCGGACTCGGCGGACACCTCGACCAGGACGACCCGCCTCGGCTGCGGGAAGGAGCGCCACCAGTCGAACATCGGGTTGCCGCTCAGCCCGGCGAGCCGGCACTTCGCGATGATCTTGTAGTAGTAGGAGTCGACGATCACCGGTCGTTCCGGATCCGCCCGATCCAGTTCGTCGCGCAGGTGCACGACCGCGGTCTGGAGCAACGCCGCCAGGAACTCCGGGGTGTAGGCGCTGCCCAGTCGCGGGAGGACCTCACCGACACCGCGCCGCAGATCCGACACCAGCTGGTGCCGGGCGCCGAGGAAGGCGCTGTCGGTGGAGATCACCTGCCAGTGTCGCGGGTCGCCGCGCAGCCTCGCCAGTGCCGACGACTTCCCGGCGAAGTCCTGGCCCGCCACCACGAAGAACTCGGTCATCACGCGCTCCGATCGAATCGCAGGTGGGAAAAGGTGTGGGCCCACGGCCTGGCTCGCTCGAGCTGTGCGGCGACGGCGATCAGCACGTCTTCGCAGCCGTACGCCGCGGCGAGCTGGACACCGACGGGCAGCCCGGACGCGGTCCGGGACAACGGCAGGCTGATCGCGGGCTGACCGGTGATGTTGAACGGCCTGGTGAAGGCGACGTACCGAGTGGTCAAGGCTTCGAGCGCCGCCAGGTCGTCGCCGAAGGAGCCGATCCGCGGCGCCGGATCGGCCGTCGTCGGCGTCAGCAGCAAGTCGTGGCCGTCGGCCCACCACTGCTGGACATCGCGCCGATAGCGCGTGCTCGCGGCCTGTGCCCGAGCGACGTCGGTAGCGCCCGTCCGGCGCAGCCGCTGCAGCCTCGCCCAGGTCACCGGCTCGACGTCGGCCGCCGTGACCTCGCGGCCGAGCACCTCGGCGAGGTGGGCGAAGGAGTTCGCCATCGGGCTCGTCGCCGCCAGTCCGAGCGGGCCGGCGTCCTCGACCGTGGTGGTGGCGAAGACCGCCGGCCAGGAGATCTCGACGCGGTGCCCCAGCTCCTCGAGCAAAGCGGCCGCTTCGTGGACGGCCGCGGCGCAGTCGGGGTGTACCGGGTCACCGCCGGGAGCGTGGTCGAGCACGCCGATGCGCAGCGGCGCGGGATCGGCGGCGAGCTCGTCGGTGTACGGCCTGGAGGGCTGCGGCGCGACGACGAGATCACCGACGCCGGGCCCTTGGACCGCGTCGAGCAGTGCCGCGGTGTCGCGCACGGTCCGGCTGACGCACAGTTCGACGGCGGGGCCCGACTCGTCGCCCGACGGCCCCGCGCTGATCCGGCCGCGCGAGGGCTTCAGGCCGACCAGACCGCAGCAGGCGGCGGGAATGCGGATGGACCCGGAACCGTCGGAAGCGTGCGCGAACGGAACCATCCCCGAGGCCACCGCCGCGGCGGCGCCACCGCTCGAACCGCCGGTGGAGTACGCGGGATCCCACGGGTTGCGGGTGGCGCCCCAGGCCGCCGGCTCCGTGGTCGGCTGGCTCGCGAACTCCGGCGTGTTCGTCCGGCCGACGGTGACGAGACCGGCCGCCCGCAGGCGCGCGACCATCGTGGAGTCGCCGGAGACCGGGCGGGTCAGCTCCTTGAGCCGGTGGTTGCCGTTCGACGACGCGGCCTGTCCCGCGTAGGCGGCCATGAAGTCCTTGAGCAGAAAGGGAACCCCGCTGAACGGACCGCCGGGCGGGCCGTCGGCGGCTGCCGACCGGGCGTGCTCGAACCACTCCGTCACCACTGCGTTCAGCGCCGGGTTGTGGGCCTCGATCCGCTCGATCGCCGCCTCCACCAGCTCGACGGCCTTCACCTCTTCCGAGCGGACCAGGTGCGCCAGTGCCGTCGCGTCCATCCACCGGGTCTCCCCGGCAAGCCCCCGAAGCGTCATGATCGCGAGCCTAAAAGCGGATTCCCGGCTCGGGACATCCCCGACCGGCGGCCATTTCGCCGTGGCCGACACGCGTGTCCGGGTGGGGTACCCGATCGGGTACCCCGGTGGGCCAGTCCGACCCGGCCGACCATAGACGTGCCCGAAGACGTCTGTTCGCCCTTCCTTCTCCCCGGACAAACTGCTGTCACCGCACCAGAACCCGGAAGAGGAGATCGGCATGACGACCGCACTCGGCGCGTGGTGGGCAGGCGCACAGGGCTACGTGCCGGGGGTGCTGTCCGCCGTGGCGGCCGATCCGGGCAAGGAGATCCTGCGCTACGGGGATTCCACGCTCACCGGGGCCGAGTACCTCCGGTCGGTGACCGGCGTCCACCGCGCGCTCAAGGAAGCCGGCGCGAAGCGCGGCACTGTCGTCGCCGTGCTGACCGCGTCCAACAGCCCGGAAATGGTCGCGGTGCGGCACGCGGCGCACCTGCTGGACGGAGCCGTCTGCTACCTGCGCTCGACGAACCCGGGGTCGAGCGCGTCGATGCTCTCGACCGGCGACCAGCTCGAGATCCTCCGGGCCACCGGGGCTTCCGTGGTCTACACCGACCGCGCCAGCGCCGCGCGCGGTGCCGAACTCGCGCACGGGGCCGGGATCGCGCTCGTCGGCCCCGACGTAGCGGGCGCGATCGACGCGTCGCCGTCGGACGATCCCGGCCCCGTCGAGCCGGCCGGCGGGCACCCGGACGACCTGGCGCTGATCATGTTCACCAGCGGCAGCACCGGCAGGCCGAAGGGCATCCGGAAGTCGCGGGGCGCCTGGGAGGGCACCGTGCGCACGGCCATCGCGGCTCCGCGCGAGGCCGCCGAGATCACCGCCTTGTTCAGCACTCCCTTGAGCCACACGGCCGGGCCGATGGTCGACGGCGCGCTGGGGTCCGGCGGCAAAGTCGTCCTACTGCCCGAGTTCGACGCCGAGCCGGTGGCCCGCGCGGTGGCCGAGCACGCGGTGACGCGGACCTTCATGGCCACGACCCACCTCTACCGGCTGCTCGACGTGCTCGGCGACCCGGTCCTCCGGGACGGCGTGACCGGCCTGAGCCGGCTGATCTACGGCGGCAGTTCGGCCGCGCCGGCGCGGATCTCCGAGGCGATCGCCGTGTTCGGCCCGGTGCTGCTGCAGGTCTACGGGACCTCGGAAAGCGGCCGGATCACCTTCCTCGGCCCGGCCGACCACGCGGACCCCCGGCTCGCGGCCACGGTCGGCAGGCCGTTCCCGGAAGTCGTCGTGGAAGTCCGGGACCTCGACACCGGCGAACTCCTGGCCGGCGGCCAGGTCGGGGAGCTCTGGATGCGGTCACCGCAGCTGATGGACAGCTACCTCGACGACGCCCGGACCGCGGACGTGCTCCGCGACGGCTGGTACCGGACCGGGGACATCGGCTACCGCGACGAACGCGGCTACTTCCACCTGCTCGACCGGGTCGCCGAAGTGGTGAAGATCGACGGCGTCAAGGTGTACCCGGCGGTCGTGGAACGCGAGGTCCTGGCGATCCCCGGCGTGGCCGCGGCGGCCGTGTACGGCCTGCGGGACGACGACGGGTCCGAGCACCTGCACGCCGCGATCACCTGCCGGCCCGGAAGCCCGGTGACCGCGGGCGAAGTCCGCGCCCACCTGAGCACGAGCCTTTCCCCCGCCCACGCCCCGGAGCGCGTCCTGGTGCTCGACGAGGTCCCGCTGAACGCGGCGGGCAAGGCGGACAAACCCCAGCTGCGCCTGCTGAGCACCGCACGAGCGTGATCTTCCACCCCGGACCGAGCCGCGAAGACCGAGAGGAACCGTCATGACCACCCACCTGGAGTTCTACACCCACGGAGTCCCGGAAGAGGAGCGCCGTACCCGCGATTTCCTCGAGATCGGCCGGCGCGCGGGACAGTTCCCGAGCGCGATCGCGCGATCGCAGCACACCGACACCGAAGTCAGCGTCTGGTGCAGCAACGACTACCTCGGGATGGGACAGCACCCGCTCGTCCTCACCGCCGTGCACGAAGCAGTCGCCAAGTTCGGGGCGGGCTCCGGCGGCTCCCGCAACATCGGCGGGAACAACCACCGCCACGTCGAAATCGAACGCGAGCTCGCCGACTGGCACGGCAAGGACGGCGCGCTGCTGTTCACCTCCGGCTACGCGGCCAACGACGGCGCGCTCACGGTGCTCGCCGGCACGCCGGGCGACACCGTGGTGTTCTCCGACGAGCTGAACCACGCCTCCATCATCGACGGCCTCCGGCGCAGCGGCGCGCAGAAGCGCATCTTCCGCCACAACGACGTCGCGCACCTGGAGGAGCTGCTCGCTGCCACCGGCCCGGACACCCCGAAGCTGATCGTGCTGGAGTCCGTGTACTCCATGTCCGGCGACATCGCCCCGCTCGCCGAAATCGCGGAGCTGGCCCACCGGTACCGGGCGACCACGTTCCTCGACGAGGTGCACGCGATCGGCATGTACGGCCCGGAGGGCGCCGGAATCGCCGCGCGAGAGGGGATCGCGGACCGGTTCGACGTCATCATGGGGACGCTGGCCAAGGGCCTCGGCACGGCGGGCGGGTACATCGCCGGCCCGCGCGACCTGATCGACGTCGTGCGCACTCGCTCCCGCGCCTTCGTCTTCACCACGTCCCTGCCGCCCGCCACGGCCGCCGGCGCACTGGCCGCCGTGCGGCACCTGCGGCAGTCCGAAGTGGAGCGTGAGCGGCTCGCGGAGAACGCCGCGTTGCTGCACCGCCTGCTCGATGACGCCGACATCCCGTACCGGTCGGCCGATTCTCACATCGTTTCGGCCCTGGTCGGCGACGACGCGCTGTGCAAGCGCGCCTCCGCGCTGCTGATGGAGCGGCACGGGATCTACGTCCAGGCGATCAACGCCCCCAGCGTCCGCGCTGGGGAGGAATTGCTGCGCATCGCCCCGTCCGCCACGCACACCCCGGCCGATGTCGAGAAGTTCGCCGACGCGCTGGCGGTGATCTGGCGCGACCTCGGCATCCCGACCGCCTCGGCGGTGCCCCGCGGCGGGCGGGTCCGCTCGGGTGCGAAGGCGCTCGTGTGACCACACGTCCCCTGGCCGCCGTGCTCGCCGCCACGGCGGCACGGCGGCCGGCGCACCCCGCCCTGATCTGCGGGTCCGAAACCGTGACGTACGAGCAGATGTGGGAACGGGCCCGGACCTGGGCGGCGGTGCTCCGCCGGCACGGGATCGGCCCGGGCGACCGGGTCGCCCTGCTGATCCCCAACACACCCGACTTCCCGGCGGCCTACTACGGAGTGCTCGCGCTGGGCGCGACCGTCGTTCCGCTGAACACCCGGTCGCGGGCCGCCGAAATCGAGTTCGTGCTGCGCGACAGCGGTGCGCGGGCCCTGATCTGCGCGGCCGACGTGCTGGAGCACGGCGCTCCTGCGGCCACGGCCGCCGAGGTCGCGCTCTTCACCGTCTCGGGCAGGGGCAACGGCGCGGTCCGGCTGGACACCGCGGCAGCACCCATCGCGGACTACCACCGCGGCTCGCCCGACGACGTCGCCGCGATCCTCTACACCTCCGGCACGACCGGCCGGCCCAAGGGAGCAATGCTCACCCACCGCAACATCGTCACCAACATCGAGGTGACCGCGGTCTCCCCGTTCGACGTCCGGGCCGACGACGTGCTGCTCTGCTGCCTGCCGCTGTCGCACACGTTCGGACAGACGTGCGGGATGGGTGCCTTCTTCCTGGCCGGGGCCACTGTCGTCCTGACCGACCGGTTCGACCCCGCCACTGCGCTGGAGCTGATGGCCGGGCACGGCTGCACGGTCTTCATGGGGGTGCCGACGATGTACCACGCGCTGCTGGCGGAGCTCGGGTCCGGAACGACTCCCGCGCCGCGGCTGCGCCGGGTGTTCAGCGGCGGTTCGGCGCTGGCCGTGCCGGTGCTGGAGCAGGTGCGCCACGCGTTCGGTTGCGAGGTCTACGAGGGCTACGGGCTCACCGAGACCTCGCCGTGCGTGGCCTACAACCAGCCGGGCCGTCCCACCCGGCCGGGCACCGTCGGGTTCCCGATCGAGGGGGTTGAGGTGGCGATCGCCCGCGCCGACCTCGAAGGCGCCATCGAGCTGCTGCCGACCGGTGAGCTCGGCGAAGTCGTCATCCGCGGTCACAACGTCATGGCCGGCTACCTGGGGCAGCCGGCAGCCACCGCGGAAGTCCTGGTCGACGGCTGGTTCCGCTCCGGCGACCTCGGGGTGCTCGATCCGTCCGACGGCTACCTGTCCCTGGTGGACCGCAAGAAGGACGTGATCATCCGCGGCGGCTACAACGTCTACCCCAGGGAAGTCGAAGAGGTCCTGCTGCGGCACCCGGCCGTCGCGCAGGTCGCCGTGATCGGCCTGCCGGATCCATTGCTCGGCGAAGAAGTCTGCGCGGTCGTGGTGCCGGCGGCCGAGGGCTACGACGCGCTTGCCGAGGAGCTCCTCGCCCTCGGGCGCGGTGAGCTCGCGAGTTACAAGCGCCCGCGGCGGATCGAGTTCATCGGCGAACTCCCCCTCGGCCCGAGCGGCAAGGTACTAAAGCGGGAGCTGGCCGGCCGGCTGCGCCTGGCTGTCCTGCCCTAGCAGGCCGAGCTCGAGAGCCCGAACCACGGCGAGAGTCCGGTTCGGGCTGTTGAGCTTGGCCAGGATGTTGCCCATCAGGCGCTTGACGCCGTTTTCCGAGATACCGAGCCCGCGGGCGGCCTGCTTGTTGCTCTTGCCTTCGGACACCAGCCGCAGCACCTGGAGCTCCCGCGCGGTCAGGGTGGTCCCGGGCCCCGAGTCGGCCGGCCCCAGCAGCCGGCGCGCGAGGCTGGCCGACACGTGGAACCGACCCGCGACGACGTCGATCACCGCCTCCTGCAGGACATCCAGGTGGAGTGCGGAGCGGTCGACGAACCCCTGCGCGTGCGACACCCACTTCCGCTGGACCCGGTCGGCGGCGCCGACGAGCACCAGCAGGCGCACCCCGCACCCGCGCAAGTGCTGCGTCGCCGAGACGTCCACGGTCTCGTCGAGCTCGGCGGTCGTGGTGACCAGGACGTCGAGGGCGTGCGCCGAGGCCGCTTCCGCGGCGCCGGCGACGGTGGTGTGGCTGAAGACGGCAGAAACCACGTCGAGCGAGCGCAACATTCCTTCCAGCCCGTAGCGGTGGACATCGTTGCGGACCGCGAGGGCGACGCCGATCCCGGTCGGTCTGAGCCCAGCCTAGCCGAACTCGGCCAGCACTGCCCGGATCGCCGGGCTCGCGTCCGC
>NZ_JBEXVF010000138.1:0-9084 GCF_040629235.1 Amycolatopsis sp. NPDC005961
GCAGGAGTTCTTGCAGGTCGAAGACACCCTTTCGACGATCGGACGCAACGCCGGAGACGATTTTCCGCAGCCGCGGCCGACCTGGCCGGTCCAAGCCGGCGCTGCCTGCCGGTTCTTCGTCTGTCGTCATCGGCGGGTTTCCTCCACGGTAAGAACGATCTGCGACACGTGGCGGAACCGCTCACCGCCACCGGCCTGGACACTTGGGTTGTATGTCGAGGTGACGGGAAACTGCACCTGATCTTGGAAATAAGTACGGCCGTCGCCTCCCCGCCCCGGCAGTGGATGCGATTGTCTCAGATTTCCGCTGTTCAGCGACCTTGAATCCGTTACTCCCGGGTGCTGAACGCGCCCTTCGGTTGGAATCAGAAATGCGAGAACGACTGGTCGGTCGCGGATCTCCGCACCCCGGCCGGATCTACCGGCGCGATGGTTCCACCTCGAGCAGGCCCGAAGGTCCTGGTCGTCAACTGCGCCCGTCGGCTTCCATGCCGCGGCGGTGCTTCGAGTGCGTCGCTCGGCCCGCCTGCTCGACCAACTGCCTGGCGACCGGTCGGCCGCGGCGCCAGACCACTCCGATGCTCTGTACGACCGACAGCGTTCGAATCGGCCGCGAGAGCGCGAAAGGTCTCTAGAGCCTCGCGAGGATCGGCGTGCCTCGCGCGCTGACGTCCGATGACGTTGGGTCAGCGGGGACTGATGCCCGCGACGATGTCTCAGTAGGCGATCCGCTCCGCCTGCCGACCGGCGGCCCCGCTGCCAGCCCTCCAGAGACTGCTCTCGACGGCGGGTAGCCCGAGCATCAGAGCAGCGTCGAAGTGCGCCCCGCTGAGGTCGATTCCGGCGATCCGGAGCCCGCGCAGTCCCCCTCGATCAAGCTTGTGCAGCGGTCACCGGACCACAGCGTGTTCCCGAACTGCAGGTCACCACGTATGAAGGCCGCCGGGTGAGGGAAGCCGCTCCAGGTGTTCTTCCGCGGCCGCCGACAGCGGCAGGGCGGCCCTGCAGCCGCTCGGTGGAAGCGACCGATGGGATCCGGCTGGGCCCGGGCAGGAAGGTCGTCAGCACCGGCAGCACGCCTGCTGCGGAACCGTCGAAGTCTGCGACGCGCAACCTGGCCGCGGGCAGCCGGTGGTCACCGGCAACTCGTAGTGCAGCGACCTCGGTGGCGAACCTCCGGCGATGGTCGGGATCGGTGGGGTCCCCGAATCGGACCACGGCCGCCTCGATTCTGCCGGCCGGTTCGAACCTCGACGACGACGGTTTGGCTCCCTCTCGCAACCCGGCGACCGCGGACAGCCGGGTGCCGCCTCCCATCCCGTCAGTCGGCCAGCTTAGAACCTTCCCGGACAGCTCTGGCTCCGCTTTACCGCGCCGGTCGACGCCACCTGCGCCGACTTCACACGGTAGTCGTCTTCGCCTGCCTCTTGCGGTAAGCCATCAGCCACAGCGCGCCGGCCACCGTGGCGAGGCCGGCTGTGACCACCATCAGCATCAGGGGCACCGATGAGCCGCCTGTCTCGCCGACCCACGCCAGCACCGGGATCGGGAGTACCGCTCCGGCGAGTACGCCGCTGACCGCTATGCACACCCCCACCCCGAGAAACCTGAACTCGACCGGGAACAGCGTCGCCATGAGCCGGGGCGCGACACCACCGAAAGCCCCGTACGCCAGCGAGCCGACCGCCATCGCGGTCCACAACGCGACAGGGTTCTGCAGGTCGACCAACAGGTACGACGGCACCGCCCAGAGCGTGATCCCCAGCCCGGATACCAGCACGAGCCGTTCGAGGCCGAGCCGGTCGCCGAAGCGCGCCACGACCGCGACCACCACCACGAGCAGCGCCGAACTGATCACCAGCCCGATCTGCGGGTCCACCGGCGAAAGGCCCGGCCGCCAAGAAGCGACGAAAGCGATGAGGCTGCTCAAGAACGCGTAGCTGAACGCCAGCGGGCCGATCCAGAACAACGTCGCGATCGCGAGTGGCTCGGCCGAGCGACGCAGCAGGTCGGCGAAGCGAACCCGGTCCCGCGACTTCGCCTCCGCCGTCACCGCGACGAACTCGGGGGTCTCGCTCAGCCGCCTGCGCAGCACGAATCCGATCACGACCAGCACGATGCTGCCCAGGAACGGAACGCGCCACGCCCACTCTCGCCAGGCGTCCTGTCCGGCGACGAGGTTCACCACCACCAGCAGAAGCGCGGCCAGCAGCGAGCCGAGCATGTTGCCGATCTGGGGAAAGGCTCCGTAGAGCGTCTTCCGCCGTTCCGGGGCGTGCTCGACGGCCACGACCACCGCGCCGGGATATTCGCCGCCGATGGCGATGCCCTGCAGCAGCCGCAGGACGAGCAGCATGATCGGCGCGGCGGCGCCGACGGTGGCGTAGGTGGGCAGCAACCCGATCGCGACGGTCGCGCCGCCCATGATGCTCACCGACCACAGCAGTGGCGCCCGGCGGCCCCACCGGTCCCCGATGCGGCCGAAGACGACCGCGCCCAGGGGACGCACGAAGAACGCGAGCGCCTGGGTGGTGAACGCGAGCACCGTCCCCACCCACGGCACGCCGGTCGGGAAGAACAGCGGGCCGAACACCGCGCCGCCGACGTAGGCGTAGATGACGAAGTCGTAGAGCTCGATGGTGTTCCCGAACAGGGCGGCGAGCCCGACACCGCGAGGCGAGAGGCCGCGAGGCCCGGCCTTCGCGGGATCGGGACGCGCGACGGTGGACCGTTCATCGACAGTCACGGCCGGCCTCCCGTGGGACGCGGGCGGCGGTAAGGCCGGGCAACAGGAGACATCGGGGAACTCCGCTCGAAAGAAGGACTAGTAACGGAAGAGGTCAGGCCGGTGGTACCGACGCGACCGTGAGGACGTTTCCTTCGCTGATGTAGCCGTCCGGGTGGTGCAAGGGGTTGTCCGGACCGCCGGGATCGACGAACCGGGTCCACTCCGCAGCGAGACCGAGGTCGAGTGCCTGCGCGGCGATGCGCGCGCAACTCGGTCCGTAGAAGGCGTGCGCCTGCGGTGTGAGAGGCGCGAAGTGTTCGATGAGCACGGTCTCCTGCCGCACCGAGACCAGGCCCGCCTGCTTGACGTGCCGGTAAAGGTCGCGGGACCGGAGCAGCTGGCGGGCGTACCCGGGTACCGCACCCGCCGCGCGGAAGAAGTCCGCGAAGAGGTACGGGTCACCCGGCCGGACCGTGATCGAGTGGGCGTCCAGGTCCTTGATCGCGATCGTCCCGCCCGGCCGGACCACCCGGCGCAGTTCGGCCAAGGCCGTCCTCAGCTCGTCGTCGTCGAGGTACTGGACCGTGTTGGCGCTCCAGACCGCGTCGAACGACGCACTGGCGTACGGCAGGTCCCGGAGGTCAGCTTGCGTGACGTGCACGGTGTCCGCGCGGGCACCGGCCAGCGCCACGTTTTCGGCGGCGAGGTCGACGGCCGAGACGCGCCCGCCGGGGCCGGCCAGCTCCGCCAGCCAGGGCAGGAAGTCACCGCTGCCGCAGCCCGCGTCGAGCACGTGCCACCCCGGCCGGATGCCCACCCGCCGCAGCAGGTGCTCGTAGGCCGGCCGGCAGGCTTCGAAATGCGCGTCGACGATCGAGTGGTGGGAGAAGCCGAGCCCGGTCGAGGCGGTGAACCCCCACCGGCTGTGGTCCGCCGTCAGCATGCCGGCACCACCGTCGGCTCGGTTTCGGCGAGCAGGTCGGCGAGGTGGCCGGTCACCACGTCCGGGGTTCCAGCGACGGGAGGTGACCGGCGCCGGGTACGACCAGCAGCCGACCCGCCGGCAGGGCTTCGGCGACCTCCCGGGTGTGCTCCGGCGGCACCAGTTCGTCCTCGGCGCCGGCGATGACGACGGCGGGCAGGTCCGCGGCACGCAGCACGTCCAGAGAGCTGGGGCGGCCGGCGATCGCGCGTTGCGCCCACGCCAGCGCTTCCGGCCTTGCCGTGGCGGCGGCAGTGCGCACCGCCGCGACGACCCGGGGCCGCGTGGCGCGGGTCGTCGCGCCGACGAGACCCGGTGTCATCGCCGCGACGAAGGCCGGGCCTGTCTCCGGCTCGACGACTCGGGCCGCGAAGGCCGTACGCGCGGCCTTCGCTCGTGCGTCGTCGGCCCGCGCGCGAGCGGAGAGCAAGCCGAGTGCGTGCACGCGGTCGCCGTGGCGGCGCAGGAACGCCATGGCGACGTAGGCGCCCATCGACGCGCCGACGAGCACGGTGCTCTCGACACCGCGTTCGTCGAGCAGCCGGGCGAGGTCGTCGGCCACCGTGTCCAGGGACGGTGGCACGGAACCCAGCGCGGTGGTGCCGAAACCGCGCTGGTCCGGGGCGATCACCTGGTGTCCGGCGGACTCCAGCGCCCGGTGCTGCGCCTCCCACATCGTCGAATCGAGTCCCAACGCGTGCAGCAGGACGACGGACTTCATCGCGGACCGGCTTCGGCGTCGGCGACGAGCCTGGCCACCGCCGCGGGCAGCGGTGTCGTCCGCAGCCAGCACAGGGCGACCGGCGCGGGTGGCAGGTCGCGCACCGGGATCACCGCGATCCCTTGGGGCACCACGGAAGCGAGCGAGGCGAACGACACGTGCACCGCGTCGGTGGCGGCGAGAATCCGGACCATGTCGTCCACCGTGGTCATCGGGTGCACACGGTCGATGACGCGTCCAGCAGGTGTGCGCGGCGGCACCACCCGGTCCCAGACGTCGGGTGGGAAGTGCTCCGGGCACCGGAAAGCCGGGTAGCCGGCGACGTCGTCGAGGGTGACCGACGTCCGCGCGGCCAGGGCGTGGTGGCGGCCGACGAGGACCGCCCGGGCGTCCTCGACGAGGGGCCGGCTGACGGCCAGGTCAGGCTCCCGCACCTCGTACTTGACGATCATGACGTGTTGTTCGCCCGCACGGAGCGCGCGGAACGGGTCCCGCACGTCGTACGGGCTCAGGTGCACGTCGTCCTCGTCCCAGCCGGCCGCGCGCAGGACGCGCAGCGCGACACCGGGCGAGCCGTGGATGCCGACGACGGGTTTGGTCAGGACACCCCCGTCAGGGGCAGTGGTTGCGGGCATCTGTGATCTCCTCGGTGAGTCCGGCGAAGGCACGCAGCCGGTCCGGGTGAGCGGGGTCGACGTCGACACGCAGCGCCGCGAAGGGCGTTCGAGAGCCGGTCAGGTGGGGCACTCGGCGCACGGTCAGCCGGTCCCCCGCCGCGATGAGACCGTCCAGCACCGCCTCCGCGACGAGGTGGTTGAGGTGGACCAGCGTCCGAGCACAGGAAACCCCCGCGGTGGCGAGGTACAGGTCGCGTTCGGCCGGGCGGGCCCGGCTCGGCGCGCCGGCCTGGACCACGACGACCTCCGGCGGCCGTACGGGCAGCTCGGCTTCGCCGCCGAAAGCCTTGAGCAACCGGCGCAGCCCGATGCTGTCGCGCGGTTTCGCGGGCCGGTGCCACGCGGCCGAGGCGTCCTCGGCAACGTGGTCGAAACGCACCCGCTCCCCCAGGTTTTCCGGGTTCCCGGCGAGGAAGACGGTGTGCGTGAACGACCGGCGCCAGGCCGCGGCCCGGTCCGGGGCGAGTCCGTGCGCGAACACGCAGGTCCCGCGGATCCAGCCGGCGATGTCGACGCGGCGCACCACGGCCACCACGCTGTCGGGCTCGCCGCCGGGTTCCCGCCGACCACCGGCGAGCACCCCGGCCAGCGCGACGGGGTCATCGGGAAGATCGAGGTCCGGGCGGACGGCGAGCAGGCGCTCACGGGCCGTCCGCGCCAGAAGCTGCTGGGACGTCGATGGGGCGGTCACAGGAACACCTCCGCGAGCAGGTCCGCTGACGGCAGGTGCCGGTGCCTGGCCAGCAACCCGGTCGTCAGGCGGTACGGGTTGACGTGGGCGTGGCTGCCGCGGTGCTGCCCGAGCCGCTCAGCCAGCGGTCCGGGCGCCGGGGCCGGTGCGGCGTCGAGCAGCCGTTCCGCCCGGTGCAGCGACTTGTGCAGCAGATCGAGGCGGTAGGACTGCCGCTGCCCAGGCCCGAGGGTCGCTATGAAGTACAGCCGCAGGCCGAGCCGGAACACCTCGGGCCGGTACGCGCCCGCCACTTCGTCGATCAGCGCGGCCACGGTGTGCCCGCGCCAGTCCCCGCTGCGCGCGGAGCGGACCCGGTCCTCGATCGGCACGCGGCCGATCGGCAGCCGGTGCACGATCGGACCGGCGTTCGCCAGGACGTGCGCGAGCAGCCGGTAGTCGAGGTCGAGTTCCCGGTCGTGGACCAGGACGATCTCGTCGTGCTCTACGGCGAGGGGCAGCAGGTCGCGCAGCGCGCAGGCGAGGTAGTTGGGCTGACCGTCGGCGGTGACGATCTGCCGCAGCGGAAGCCCGGCCCGGGTCAGGTCGAGGTAGACCGGTCCGCCCGCGGCCCGGTGGTCGAGGCACAGACCCCGGACGGCGAGGTGGTCGAAGACCTCGGCCAGGCCGTACCCGGGTGGCTGGTGCTCGCTCAGACCGGGGTCGTGCAGCCCGAGACGGCGGAAGTGCGCCGACCACAGCTGCTGGATCCGGGCGCTGGCCGGGTGGACCCAGCCGTGCTCGACCGCGTCGCGGTACGGGCGCAGCGCGGCCGCCGACGGGCGTTGCCGCCGCGCCCAGTAGCGGACGTACAGCTCGCCGATCTGCTCCTCGGTCATGGCGGCGTAGTCGGTGTCGCCGCCGGCGTCGTCGAGGAACTCCCAGAAGCCGAGGGTCTGCTCGGTGCTGTGGTAGGCCGTGTTGCTGTAGCGGTAGCCGGTCTCGGCGACCACCCGGGTCGCCCGGAACAGGACGTCAGTCCACAACAGACCTTTGAGGTGCGACGGCGTGAGCGGTTTCGTCGGCGTCACGGTGACCGGCGCGAGGAGGACGCGGCGGCCGCCGCGGGCCGGCCTTCGCGTCCAGGACGCGTGCGGGACGGACAGTACGGTCACGTCAGGTTCCTTTCGCTGCCATGATCGTCCGGACGAGCTCGGCCCGGGTCGGGGGCCGTTCGCCGGCGGCGGTGACGGCCGGTGCCCGCGCGACCCGGCGGGTGAACGTCTCGTCCCCGGCGAGTTCCGCCGGCGTGGTGAGGCTCATCAGCATCCGGGTGAGCCCCCGCCAGACCAGTCCGTCCGAGGCCGCCGCGGTGGCGATCGCGGCGGCGTCGGCCGCGCCGCCGGGTGCGGTGGCGTCGCGTGCGGTCCGCCAGCGGGCGATGCGCTCCCGGTCGGCGGACACGGTGTGCTCGTACCACGGGCGGTAGAAGTCGTCCGCCAGCCGCGCGGCCGCCTCCGCCTGGGCCGCGTCGACGACCGGCCGGTCGGCCAGCAGGTCGGCCAGCGCGAACGCGTGGGCGAGGGCGAGTGACATCCCCCGGCCGAACAGGGGGTTGGTCACGCAGGCGGCGTCGCCGACCGGGAACAGCCCGGTGACCGCGCCGCCGATGGTTCCCCGCAGGGCGTTGGACGGGCTGGTGAACGGGCGGACGGCAGAGATCGGTTCGCTGATCCCGGTCTCGAGCCAGCCCGACAGCCCGGGTGTGGCCTCGGCGACCGCGGTGAACGCCGAGGCGTCGCGCACCCGCGCGAGCTCGGCGTCACCGGGCGGGGTACCGATGGCGATCGCGAACGTCCCCCCGTCGCCCGGGTGCAGCACGCCCGCGTAGTGGTCCCAGACGCCGCCCGCGGCGTGCCCCCGGGTGAGCTCCCCCGGCAGCGTGTCGCCGGCCAGCCGGTAGAAGCGGGTGAAGCCGGCGAGGCCGGACGGGCTGAGCTCGTCCTCGGCCGAGGTCACCCCGGCCGCGCGGAGCCACGCGCCGGCGCCGGCGCCGCGTCCGGTCGCGTCCACGACGACGTCGGCCGGGATCAGGTCCCCGCACGCGGTCACGACGTGCCGGACCCGGCGCTCTTCGTCGACCTCGAGGCCGCGGACGGTGGTCCGGTACCGGATGCACACGTCACGACGGGCCCGCACGGCACGGTGGAGGACCAGTTCGAACGTGGTCCGGCGGCAGCCGAGCGCGACGAGGTCCGCGTCCTCCGGACGGCGGGCCCGGTCCGTGGCGCCCTCCGGCATCGCGCGCGTCAGGTCGAGCAGGACGGCACCGGACGCCAGCAGCTCGTCGAGCAGTTCGGGCGCGCGCTCACGCAGGACGCGCACCCCGAGCGAGGTCATCGTGTGCGACTGCTGCGCCTGGGCCACCGTGGGCCGGTGCCACGTGCCGGCCACTTCGGACAGTGGCCCTTCCGGTGGCGGTGCCGAGCGGTCCACCGCGATCACGCGGTAGCCGATGCGGCTCAGCGCCAGGCTGGTGGCCAGTCCGGCGACGCTCGCACCGACCACCACCGCGGTGGGCGGGTTCACCGCCGCCGCCCGTGGACGAAGAAGACCCGCCGGACACCCGTCTCCCGCCGCGGCGGCACCGGGTCCGGCCAGCGGCCGAAGTCGGCGCCCGGTTCCCCGGGTTGCACCGCGACCGCGTCGAACCCGTGCTGCCGGAAGAGGTCTTCGGGCTCGTCGGTGCCGAACAGCCACGGGCAGCCCCAGCCGGCGAACACGTCGAGCAGGCCGCGCATGTCCGGCCGCGTCAGCGCCGCCGCGTTGACGATGTCGGCGGCGATCCCGCTGCCCGGGGCCTGCAGGGCGGCGACCCGGTCGAGAACACGGTGCGCCTCGTCCGGCGGCAGGTAGTAGAGCAGGCCCTCCAGCAGCCACGTCGAAGGGACCGCGGGGTCGTAGCCGGCGGCGAGCAGGCCGGCCTCCCAGTCCGGCGCCGTGAGGTCCACCGCGACCGTGCGGTGCTCGACGTGCGCGCGGGCGTCGGCGAGCCGGTCCCGCTTGTACGCCAGCACGGCCGGCCGGTCCACCTCGAACAAGCGGACGCCGCCGGGCCAGGACAGCCGGTAGGCACGCGAGTCCATCCCGGCCGGCGCCAGCACGACCTGGGGCGTGCGGCGCGCTTCGGCTTCGAGGTGCTCGTCGAAGAACCGGGTGCGAATCGCGTTGTAGTCCGGCGTGCTCGGCACGACCCGGGGTCCGTCGGCCGGGAAGGTGGCGGCACGGATCTCGGCGAGCAGCGAC
>NZ_JBEXVF010000139.1:0-7956 GCF_040629235.1 Amycolatopsis sp. NPDC005961
GGTGCTCGTCGGGGTCGACGAGCACCGCGGCTTGTTCGGGGGCGGTCATGCTTACTCGCGGTCCTCGGAGGTCTTGTTGCGGCGGCTGATGATCACGCCGCCGACGACGATGATCACCACGACGATCGCGCCCACCACGATCCACACGACGGTGCCGCTGCTGCCGGCGTCGGCGGTCGCCTGGTCGCCGGCCGGGGTGGCGCCGTAGACGCCCCAGTAGCCGGTCTGCTCGAGGATCGCGCCCTTGGGCTGCGGCTGGGTGGTGAAGGCGGAGAACTTGTCGGAGCGGTAGGCCTCGAGCGCGTTCTGGTAGTCGAGCACGATCGTCGGGAACTGGCTGTAGAGCCGAGCCTGGGCCTGCTTGACGTAGTCCGCGCGCTTGGCGTCGTCGGTCTCGGTGAGCTGCTTCTTGTAGAGGTCGTCGTAGGCCGCGTCGCAGAAGAACGTGTCGGTGCTGCCGCCCTTGCCGTCCGCGGAGGGACGCGCGGCGCAGGTGTGCAGCGAGAGCGCGTAGTCCGGGTCGGGGTTGGTGCCGTAGCCGCCGATGGCGAGGTCGTACTTGCCGGTGGCGGTGCGGTCGGACAGCTCGTCGTCGGAGACGAGGTCCTGCTTGACGGTGATGCCGATGTCCTTGAGCCAGCCGCTGACGTACTGCGAGACGCCCTGGTCGTAGCTGCGGTTGGAGTGCCCGGTCAGGCGCAGCTCCAGCTTGGCGCCGCCGGGGGCGGTGCGGACGCCGTCGGCGCCCTTCTTGTAGCCGGCCTGCTCGAGGGTGGCGTTGGCGGCGGCGAGGTCGAACTTGACCTTTTCGCTGTCGCTGGGGTCCCAGTGGTAGGCGCTGTAGACCGGGGGCACGACGCCGCCGCCGACCTGGCCGAGGCCCTTGAGCACCTTGTCCACCAGCGACTGGGTGTCGACGGCCTGGGTGATCGCCTTGCGGACGTTGATGTCCTTGAGGACGGGGTTGCCGTCACCGATGGGGTTGTTCGAGCTGTCGGTGACGCCGAAGTTCATCGCGAGCTCGTCGTAGCGGCGGCCGGGAGCGGCGTTGGTGGTGATGCCGTCCTGGCCCTGCAGCGCGGCGAACTGGTTGGGGTTGAGCCGGTTGATGACGTCGACTTCGCCCTGCTTGAGCGCGTTGACGGCGGCTTCGGTGTCCTTGAACTGCAGCAGCTGCAGTTCGTCGACCTTCGGGGCGCCGCGCCAGTAGTCCTTGTTGGCCTTGAACTTGACGTACTCGTTCGGCTTGTACTCGGTGACCTGGAACGGCCCGTCGGAGACACCGGCGATCTTGAGGTCGTCGGTCGAGGGGTCCTTGAGGTCCTTGACGCCTTCCCAGATGTGCTGGGGCACGATCGGCACGTCGAGCAGGTTCATGTTGACCTGCACGGTCTTCGTCTTGATGACGAGGGTGGTGTCGTCGGGGGCGGTGACCGTCTCGAAGTTGCCGACGTAGTTGCCGTTGGCGGTGCGGGCGTCCTCGTCGGTGAGCATGCGGTTGAAGGTGAACGCGGCGTCCTTGGCGGTCACCGGCTGCCCGTCACTCCACTTGACGCCGCCGCGGATCTTGAACGTCCAGGTCAGCTTGTCCGCCGACGGCGTCCAGGACTCGGCGAGCGCGGGCGAGGCCTCGGCCTTCGCGGCGTCCGGGACGGTGAGGAACTCGTAGGTGAACCGGCCGATCTGCGTGGACGCGGCGAGCACGGCGGTGAACGGGTTCAGGTGGTCGATGCCGGTGGTCAGCGCGACCCGCAGCACCTTGGCCTGCTGGGCCTGGGCCGGGACCGCGAGCGGGATCGCCGCCAGCGTCGCGGCCGCGACGACCGCGCCGACACGGCCCAACCGGCCGATTCTGCGTGGGAAATGCACCAAAAACCACCCCATCGTTCTCGCTGTGAAGCCTCCCCAAGGACGAGAAGTAACCACATACCGCCACAACCGCGCAATATGTTGCCGCCTCGGCAGGTGTCCGATCGTTATCGATCGCGTTCGACTACGCACCGTGATCGGGGATCCGTGTCGGGGGCCGCGGCGGTCTGGTTAAAGTGCCGGGCATGCGCATCCTGATCTCGGCGGACATGGAGGGCGCCACCGGCGTCACCTGGACCGACGACGTCGTGCCCGGTTCGCCGCAGTGGGACCGCTTCCGGCGGCTGTTCACCGGCGACGTCAACGCGGTGCTGGCCGGGCTGTTCGAGGCCGGGGCCGGGGACGTGCTGGTCAACGAGGCGCACTCGTCGCAGCGGAACCTGCTGCTGGAGGACCTGGACCCGCGGGCGCGGATGCTGACCGGGCGGCACAAGCCGCTGTCGATGATGCAGGGCGTCGATTCCGGTGTGGACGGTGTCGTGTTCCTGGGCTACCACGCCGGCGCCGGGTTCGACGGGGTCCTTTCCCACACCTACCTGGAGAACCAGATCACCGGGGTGTGGCTGGACGACGTCCCGGCGAGCGAGGGACGGCTGAACGCGGCGATGGCCGCGGAGTACGGCGTCCCGGTCCTGCTCGTTTCGGGTGACGACGAAACGTGCGAGGACGCCCGTGACTACGCTCCGGAGGCGGAGCTGGTCCAGGTGAAGGAGTGCGTGAGCCGGTACGCGGCGATCTGCCTGCCACCGGCGCGCACGGCGGACCTGCTGACCGGGGCGGCGGCCGACGCGATGGCGCGGGCCGGGCGCGAGGAGCGGCAGGTCCGGGCGCACCGGATCGAGGTGGAGTTCGACGCGAGCCACCTGGCGCAGGCGACGGCGGTGATCCCGACGGTGGAGCAGATCGGCACGCGGCGGGTCGGCTTCGACGCGGTGAACATGACCGAGGCGATGAAGGCGTTCAAGGTCGTCACGGCGATCGCGGCCGGGGCGGTGCAGGGCATCTATGGCTGACGTCGACGTCGTCGGCCTGTGCGCCGACCTGATCCGGTTCGACACCACCAACCGCGGGAACAACGACGCCGAGCCCGAACGCCCGGCCGCGGAGTACGTGGCGGCGTTCCTGGACTCGCTCGGCATCCCGTCGAAGATCCTCGAGGCCGCACCCGGCCGGGCCAGCGTGATCGCGCGCGTGCCCGGGACCGATCCGTCGCTGCCCGCGCTGCTGGTGCAGGGGCACCTGGACGTCGTGCCGGCGGACGCCGCGGACTGGTCGGTGGACCCGTTCGCCGGCGAGGTCCGCGACGGGTACCTGTGGGGCCGCGGCGCGACCGACATGAAGGACTTCGTGGCGATGGTCCTCGCCGCGCTGGCCGGCGGGGTGCGCCCGCGGCGTGAGCTGGTGCTGGCGTTCGTCGCCGACGAGGAGGACCGCGGCGAGTGGGGCGCGCACTGGCTGGTGGCCGAGCACCCGGAGCTGTTCGAAGGCTGCGAAGCCGCCATCAGCGAGTCGGGCGGCTACACCTACCACGTTCCGGCGGCCGACGGCCGCGACGTGCACCTCTACCCGGTCGGGACGGCCGAGCGCGGGACCGCGCACCTGCGCCTGACCGCGCGCGGCCGGGCCGGGCACGGGTCGCGGCCCAACGACGAGAACGCCGTCACCCGGTTGGTGGGCGCGCTGCACCGGATCGCCGCGCACCGCTGGCCGGTGACGCTGACCCCGGCGGTACGCGCGTTCCTGGAGCGGACCGGCGAGGCGTTGGGCGTCCCGGTGGACTTCTCCGATGTGGACGCGACGGTGGCCGCGCTGGGCCCGGCCGGTTCGCTGGTGGTGCCGACGGTCCGCAACAGCACCACGCCGACGATGCTGGACGCGGGCTACAAGGTGAACGTGATCCCGTCGACGGCGACCGCGCAGGTGGACATGCGGGTGCTGCCGGGCACCGAGGACGAGCTGTTCGCGGTGCTGGACGGGTTGCTCGGCGAGGGCGTGACGCGGGAGTTCGTCGCGCACCAGCCGCCGGTGCAGGCGCCGGTGGACTCGCCGTGGTTCTCCGCGATGGCCGCCGCTCTGCGCGCGGAGGACCCCGAGGCGGTGGTGGTGCCGTACTGCCTGGGCGGCGGGACCGACGCGAAGGCGTTCGCGCAGCTGGGGATCGCGAACTACGGGTTCGCGCCGCTGTGGCTGCCGAAGGGCTTCCCGTACCGGGCGATGGCGCACGGGGTGGACGAGCGGGTCCCGGTCGAGGGCCTGCGCTTCGGGACCCGCGTGCTCTCGAGGTTCCTCGCGGACTGCTGAACTGAGGGGCGGTGTCAGCGAGTGAACTCGGCCCAGTGGCGGGCACCGTCACGGATGCGCTCCAGGGTGACCAGCTTGACGCCGTCCTGGGCGGCCGACTCGACCTCTTCGCGGCTGAACGGCCACGGTGGGCTCACCCACGTCGCCATGTCGAAGTTCTCCTCCGCGACCTCGGACACGATCAGCGTGCCGCCGGGCGCGAGGAACCCGGCCAGGGACCTCAGCGCCGCGGGCCGGAAGTCTCGGGGCATCGCCTGGATGTTCATGATCTCCACGACCAGGTCGAACGCCTGGTGCCACTCCCCCGGCGGCTTCAGCAGGTCCGCCACCACGTAGTTCACCGCGGACTCCGGGAACCGGGCGCGGGCGGCTTCGACCGCCGTCGGGGCGACGTCGAAGCCCGTCACCGCCCAGCCCGCCGAAGCCAGCAGTTCCGAGTCGTCGCCAAGGGCACTGCCCACCACCAGCGCCCGGCGGCCTTCACCAGGAGGCGTCCAGGCGGCCAGATCGGTGTTGGGCGTGCCGCGGGACCACGGCACCTCGGCCTCGCCGCGGGCGGCGGCGGTGTAGAGCTCGTCGAACCACCGGGTCGGGTCACCCTCGGCGAGGGAGGCGCGGGAAAGTACTCGGTCGGCGGGGTCCGGCGTCGTCATGATCGTGACCTTAGCGACGACGCCGGACCCGCGTGACCGGTTTACCGGGCCACCGGCCCGGGGATCGCGTACAGCCCGTTGCCGGCCCAGTCGACGACGTCCCGGACCGGCGAGGCGGGCGGAGCCGGGCGGAAGTTGGCCGCGTCGTCGACGCTGCCGCTGCCGTCGTAGACCGCGCGCTGCGGGTAGGTGAACACCGGCCGGGTGCGGGTGACGTTCCCGGCGGCGTCGCGGCCGGTCGCGGTCACCTTCGTGGGCGTGGTGCCGCGTTCGACCCAGGCGACCAGCTCCTTCAGCGGGTCGAACTCGGTGAGCGTCGTGCCGCCGCCGCAGTGGTAGAGCGACGGGACCATGAACAGCCGCGCGAAGTCCTGGGCGTGGCCGCGGGTGAGCCGCTGGTAGTAGTCGAGCGTGCCGGCCGGCGGGATGGCCTCGTCGGCCCAGCCGTGCCACAGCACGAGCTTTCCGCCGCGGCGCTGGAACGCCGACAGGTCAAGGCTCATCGCGTCGTACCGGACGCCGACCGGGGTGAGCCGGTCGAACTCGCGCTTGGTGAAGGCGAAGTCGTCGACCTTCGACGCCGGGGCGCCGATCGGGTAGCCGAGGTACTTGAGGTAGTTGTCGGCGAGGCTGCGGGCGAAGGAGACGCCGCCGGTCTCGGGCACGCCGATGATCCACCCGGCCCACGACAGCTCCGACCCGGGCTGCTGGCCGCCGGGGTAGAGCAGCGTGCCGTGCGCGTCGGTGGGCGGTGCGTAGAGCTTGCGGACGACGCCGACCTGCGCGGGGGTCAGGCAGGCCGGGGTGTCGGGGCCGGTGCAGGTCAGTTTCGCCGGGTCGAAGTGGCAGGCGCGCGGGTCGTCGAGCTGGCCGTCGGTGAGCCCGTCGAGGCGGTCGCAGGCGGCGAGGACGGCGGCGTGCAGGGCGGGCAGCTTCGCGGCGGTGAGCACGGGGCTGCCGTCGGCGGCGTTGTTCACGCGCGCGAGCCACGTCTGGTAGACGCCGAGCAGCGGTCCCCAGTACCCGGCGGGGGCGCCGGCGACGATGCCGTCGAAGTCGGCCGGGTAGCGCTGGGCCAGCAGGAGGCCTTCGCGGCCGCCGTCGGAGCAGCCGGTGAAGTAGGACTTCTTCGGCGGGGCGCCGTAGAACGCCTGGATGATCGCCTTCGAGGCGCGCGAGACGACGTGGGGTGCGCGGAACTCGAAGTCGTCGCGCGCGGCCTGGTCGTGCTGACCCCAGCTGCCGTCGTCGACGACGGCCGGGGTCGTGCCGACGTGGCCGTCGTCGGTCGCGGCGACCGCGACGTCGCCACCGTGGGGCAGGTCGCAGTCGGCGAAGGCGGGCGGGTTGACGATGCCGCAGAAGCCGCCGCAGCCGTACTGCAGGTAGCGGCCGGCGTAGGTCTTGGTGGGCAGCCGCAGGTCGAAGCGGACAGCGGGCTCGACGTAACCCCGCACGCCGCAGTACTCGGGGTCGGTGGCGGTCGCGGCGACGACGGCCGCCGAGGTGACGTGCGTGGCGGCGCCCGGGAGGGCGAACCCGCGGACCAGGTCGCCGCAGGCGGTGGTGGGCCGGACGGTGGAGTCCGGCGCGGCGGTGGCGGCCACCGGGGTGAAACCCGCGGTGGCGAGAGTCAATGTGACGACGGCGGTGAAGATCCGGACTGTTCTCATGGGTTGGGAGTTCCCCTCGGTTGTCCAGTTCTGGCCAGGTTTGCCGACCGGTCTTGACATCGATGTCACCCGCGCGTTTGTCTTCCTGGGCGCCGCTGGGTCCCGCCCGCGCGGTGCCCTTGTTCATCCCTCCAGAGCTTGGAGCAATGATGCCCCGAAGCGCCAGACCGCCGGTCGCTTTCCTGGTGACCGCCGCCGTGGTCGCCGCCGGCCTGGTCGCCCTCCCCGCGACGGCGTCCGCGGCCGAAGAAGCCCTCCCCGCCGATTTCTCGTCCTCCTTCGAGCCGGGTGACGTCCAGCCGACGTGGACCGACACCGTCGACACGGACGCCGCCGGCAAGCCGCGCGCCTTCGGCGTGAACGGCGCAAACGGCACCGCGATCCCCGGTGACATCCGCGGCAAGGTCACCGAGAGCAGCGCCAGCAGCGAGAACACCGACGGCGGCGAAGTGGTGTCGAACCTCTTCGACGGCACCACCGACACGAAGTGGCTGTCCTGGGACCCGACGGCGTGGGCGCAGGTCACGCTGTCGGAGCCGACGTCGATCACCCACTACGCGATCTCCTCGGCCAACGACTTCGACGAGCGCGACCCCAAGGACTGGACGCTGCAGGGCTCGAACGACGCGAGCGCGTGGACGGACCTGGACAAGCAGACCGACCAGGCGTTCACCGCGCGGTTCCAGCAGAAGGACTACAAGCTGGCCGCGCCGAGCGCGGCGTACAAGTACTACCGGCTCGACGTCACGCGCAACAACGGCGGCCCGATCCTGCAGGTCTCGGAGCTGCTGCTGGCCAACGACGACCCGGCGCCGCCGCCGCTGCCGAACATGCGCAGCTTCGTCGACTCCGGCCCGACGAGCGGGTACACGAACAAGAACCGCGTCGGCTTCACCGGCATGAAGGCGTTCCGCTACTCGGGCAGCCAGACCGAGGCCGGCCACGGCTGGTCGTACAACAAGATCTTCGACGTCGATGTGCCGGTCGTGGCGTCGACCGAGCTGTCGTACAAGGTGCAGCCGCAGTTCATCACCGGCGACCTGAAGTACCCCAGCACGAACGTCGCGATCGACCTCGCCTTCACCGACGGCACCTACCTGCGCAACCTCGGCGCGACCGACCAGTACGGCTTCCCGCTGACCCCGGAGGGCCAGGGCGCCTCGAAGGTGCTCTACGCCAACCAGTGGAACCTGGTGCGCTCGGCGATCGGGCAGGTCGCCAAGGGCAAGACGATCGACCGGATCCTCGTCGGCTACGACAACCCGAACGGCCCGGGCTCGCTGCAGGGCTGGCTCGACGACGTGAAGGTGTCGGCGACCCCGACGCCGCCCGCGAGCACCCGTCCGAGCGACAACGTGGTCACCACCCGGGGCACGATGGCCAACAGCACCTTCTCCCGGGGCAACAACTTCCCGGAACCCGCACGGCGGCCAGCTCGGCGAGGCGTACATCCACGGCAT
>NZ_JBEXVF010000140.1:0-7924 GCF_040629235.1 Amycolatopsis sp. NPDC005961
GGCCGACGGCGACGCGCTGCGGGCGGTGCGGTGAGCCGTTCGGCCCGGCGGGAGCGCCGTCGCCAGGCCGCCGAGCGGGGCCTGCCGCCGGCCCGCGGCGTCGGCGGCGGTGGCCGCGAGCGCGAACAGCACGGCCACCGCGCAGTGGTCACGCGGGTCGCCGGCGTGGCCGGCGGCCGTGCGCAGCTCCGTCATCGCCGCTTCCGGGTCGAGCTCGAGCCGGGCGGCGGCCAGCGCCAGCCGGACGTCGAGCCGGCCCGGCTCGGCGGCGACCGCGCGGGACAGGTGGGCGACCGCGGTCGCCGGGTCGCCCCGGTGTTCCGCGGTGGCCGCGGCTTCGAGCGCGAGGTCGATCATCCAGCGCTCGTCGAGCCGCGGCAGCGCGCCGAGGTGCGGGGCGACCTCGGCGGCGGGCCGGGCGTCGTCGTTGAGCACGCGCGCCGCGCGCAAATGCAGGTGAGCGAGTTCCTCGGCGGGCGTTTCCGCGAGCAGGCGGGATCGGACCGACCGGTCGAGCACGCTTCCGGCGAACAGATTCGCGCGGCGAATTCCGTCGAGGGCGATCCGCACCGGCCGCGCGGGCAGCCCGCACAAAGCGGCCACCCTGGTCACGTTCTGTTCGTCGAGGACGGCCACGGCGGTGGCCACCGTCCGTGCCTGCGCGGACAGCCCGGCCAGTGCGTCGACCGGGCGCGGCGCGGCGACTTCCCAGCGGTGGCACCGGTCCTGCGCACCGATCTGCCCCAGCGCCCAGGTGCCGGGACCGGCCTCGCCGGGACGGCGGCCGAGGACGAGCAGAAACCGCTCTCCGCGGCCGCACCGCAGCAGGAAGTCGAAGAACCGCACGGACGATTCATCGCACCATTGAGCGTCTTCGACGACGATCACGACATTCTTTTTCCGCAATGGCCCGGAAAGCAACAACGACCGCAGTGTGCGGAATTTCCGGTGCAGTGCGGAACCGTCTTCCGCGGGCAGTTCCAGAGTGCGCGCAATGGCACCACCCGGATCGGCGTGACCCGCGAACAGTTCGGAGAGCGCGTGGAACTCGGTGGGCTCGGCATCGACTTCGCCGGAAAGACGAATAATATTCGCGGACCGGCCGGTTTCCGTCGCTTCGAAGCCCGCCAGCAGGGCGCGGACGCCGCCGTCGGGCGCCCCGTCCACCAGCGCTGCCTGCGCGGACTCCGTCCACGCGAGCACCGCACACCGGGACAATGCGCCCGAATACCCGGCGAAGACCGGATTCGGAGTGGGATCCGCCATGCCGCCATCGACCTTTCCTGCGGACCCGGCGAAACCGGATCCTTTCCCGCAGCCCCCAGAGCCGCCGAAGGACCTGACCGTTCGAACGCTATTGACACCGCCGCCGGGATGAAAACCACCGTCGGTGCCCGATCCGTGCCACTTCCTCCACTAACGAGTGACCGTACCAGGCGCGACGCAGGCTGTCAGCGAAGACCACCACCCGGACGGGTGACATACTTGTAGCATTACCGAGCGCCCGAAACTGGACATTTAACCAAGACTTGAGGTCCCCCTTGTTGCCCGTGGGCCGACGGAGTGAAGGGGAACCAACGAAAGTTGTCGGTCGATCCGCCGGAGGGCAACTTTCGTCGCTAGTCCGCCGCGGGAACCGGCGGTCCACCTCCTGGAAGGTGCTCCGGGAGCTAACGTGGAGCCCGTGTCGGACGTCACTCCAGGTACTCGAACCACGCTGCGTGAGCAGCTTGGCACCCGCATGGGGCCCAAGCACGAACTGGCGACGCTGCTCAGCCTGGCGGTGATCTTCGGCGCGCTCGACGTGGCGATCTGCCTCAGCAGCAACCCCACCACCGGCTGGGCCGGCCCCCGCGCCGACCTCATCCTCCAGCTGGCGGTCGACGTCTCGGTGCTCGGGCTGCGGCGCTTCCCCAAGACGGTCGCGAGCATCGCGCTGGCGGTCACCTTCGCGACCGTGCTGGCCGACGCGCTCGCGCCCGGCCTGCTCTCCCCGGAAGACCCGGCCAGCCCGCTGATCCTGCCCCGCATCACGCCGGTCATCGTGATCTTCCTGGTCCGGACGCAGAGCCAGCGCGTCTCGTACGCCTTCGTCGGCGCGCTGGCGATCATCGGCAGCGAGCCGTGGGCGCCCAGCTGGACGATCACCCCGGTCGGCCTGCTCAGCACGATCGGCCCGGCGGCGGTCGTGCTGTACCTCGACGCGCGCAAGCAGCTGCTGCAGGAGCTGCGCGACCGCGCCGAGCGGGCCGAACGCGAGACGCACCTGCTGGCCGAGCAGGCCCGGTTCGAGGAACGCCGCCGTCTCGCCGCGGAGATGCACGACGTCCTCACCCACGGGCTCAGCCTGATGGTGCTGCACGCCGGGGCGCTGGGCATCAGCTCGAAGGAACCCGACGTCCGCAAGGCGGCCGAGGAGATCCGCGCCCGCGGCGCGATGGCGCTCGACGAGCTGCGCGACCTGGTCGGGGTCCTGAACACGACCGCGGCCGACATCTCCGAGCGGCTGGCGGGCCCGAGCCCGCGGACCGGCTCGGCGGGGACGCCGGAGCAGCCGCCCGACCCCTCGACGCTGGTCGCCGAGTCGGTCGCGGCCGGGATCCCGGTGGAGCTGGACGTCGAAGGCGAGCGCTCCCAGATGTCCCCGACGATCGCGCGCACGGTCCACCGGATCGTGCAGGAGGCGCTGACCAACGCCCGCAAGCACGCGGCGGGCGCCGAGATCCGCGTCGAGCTGCGCTACCGGCCGGACGGGGTCGGCATCCGCGTCGTCAACACCCCGCCCCGGCGGCAGCCGGACGAGGTGCTGGCGGGCAGCGGCTCCGGGCTGGGGTTGTCGAGCTTGCGCCACCGCGTCGAATTGGTCGGCGGAACGTTGCAGGCCGGCCCGACGCCGGACGGCGGGTTCCGGATCGCGGCCGACCTGCCGGCGTACGTGCCCACGACGGAGACCCGGCAGAAGGCCACCCAACGCTGACGCTCCGCCGGGCCAGGACTGGAGATTCTCCTACTAGTCCCGGACTTAGGGTCGGGGCCGGACGCGATCCTTCCCGACCAAGAACCTGGGGCCCACATGAAAGGCATCATCCTGGCCGGCGGCAGCGGCTCCCGGCTGCATCCGGTCACGCTGGGCGTCTCCAAGCAGCTCGTTCCGGTCTACAACAAGCCGATGATCTACTACCCGCTCTCGGTCCTGATGCTCGCCGGCATCACCGAGATCCTGCTCATCTCGACCCCGCACGACCTGCCCGCGTTCAAGCGGCTGCTGGGCGACGGTGCCGAGCTCGGGCTGAGCCTGAGCTACGCCGAGCAGGCCCACCCGAACGGCCTCGCGGAGGCCTTCATCATCGGCGAGGAGCACGTCGGCGACGATACCTCCGCCCTCATCCTCGGCGACAACATCTTCCACGGCCAAGGTTTCTCGGACGTGCTGCGCGCCGCGACGCACGACCTCAAGGGCTGCGTCCTGTTCGGCTACGAGGTCTCCGACCCGCACCGCCACGGCATCGGCGAGTGCGACGCCGACGGGAACCTGATCTCCATCGAGGAGAAGCCGGCCAACCCCAAGTCGAACCGGGCGCTCACCGGCCTGTACTTCTACGACAACGACGTCGTCGAGATCGCCAAGGGGCTCAAGCCGTCCGCGCGCGGCGAGCTGGAGATCACCGACGTCAACAACGTCTACCTCGACCGGGGCCGCGCGAGCTGCGTCGACCTCGGCCGCGGCTTCGCCTGGCTGGACACCGGCACGCACAAGTCGCTGCTGGACGCCGGCCAGTACGTGCAGACGATGGAAGCCCGCCAGGGCGTGCAGATCGCCTGCCTCGAAGAGATCGCGCTGCGCATGGGCTTCATCGACGCCGACCAGTGCCACGCGCTGGGCGAGCGGATCGGCAGCTCGGGCTACGGCGAGTACGTCATGGACTTCGCGCGCCGCGCGCGGCCGCTCACCGCGGTCTGAACCCCGGAGGATCCTTCCCATGCGCATGGTGGTGACCGGCGGCGCCGGTTTCATCGGCTCGGCCTACGTCCGCAACGTGCTTTCCGGCCACTACGCCGGATTCGAGCCCGACGAGCTGGTCGTGCTCGACAAGTTCACCTACGCGGGCAACCGCGCGAACCTGGCGCCGGTCGCCGGGGACGAGCGCCTGCGGGTCGTCGAGGGCGACATCTGCGACCCCGAGGTCGTCGAGCGGGAGCTGACCGGCACCGACCTGGTCGTGCACTTCGCGGCCGAGTCCCATGTGGACCGGTCGATCGCCGGGTCCGCGGAGTTCGTCCGCACCAACGTGCTCGGCACGCAGACGCTGCTGCAGGCCGCGCTGGAGCGGGAGGTCGGCAAGTTCGTCCACGTCTCCACCGACGAGGTCTACGGGTCCATCGACGAGGGCTCCTGGCCCGAAACGCACCCGGTCGCCCCCAACTCGCCGTACTCGGCCTCGAAGGCGGCCTCCGACCTGCTGGTCCGCTCGTTCTTCATCACCCACGGCCTCGACGCGTCGATCACCCGCTGCTCCAACAACTACGGGCCGTACCAGTTCCCCGAGAAGGTCATCCCGCTGTTCGTCACCAACCTGGTCGACGGCCTCCAGGTCCCGCTCTACGGCGACGGCCTCAACGTCCGCGACTGGCTGCACGTCGACGACCACTGCCGCGGCATCCAGCTGGTGGCGGAAAAGGGCCGCGCCGGCGAGGTCTACAACATCGGCGGCGGCACCGAGCTGACCAACCGCGAGCTCACCGAGCGGCTGCTCGAAGTCACCGGCCGGGACCACACCGCGATCCGGCCGGTCGAGGACCGCAAGGGCCACGACCGCCGCTACTCGGTGGACATCACGAAGATCTCCACCGAGCTCGGCTACACCCCGCGGGTCGGCATCGACACCGGCCTGCGCGACACCGTCGACTGGTACAAGAACAACCGCGGGTGGTGGGAACCGCTCAAGGGCTGACCTACTGAGTGCGCAACCGCGGCCACAGCGCGTCCCACGCGACGGTCCGTCCACTGAAGACGGTCATCAGCTGCGGCACGATTTCCTGGTGCCGGGCGAACGCACCGGCCACCGGCGGGCTCGCGTCGCCGACGAACAGGACGCTGTCGACGCTCTCGTCCGGGTGCCCGAAGTAGAAGTACCCGCGGTGCGCGCTGTAGACGTTCGGCAGTCCGCGTTCGGCGCCGAAGAGCTGGAGGTCGGCGGCGAAGGCGTAGCTGTCGGTCATGATCGCCGTCCGGGCGCGCTGCTCGGGCGGCAGCGCGGCGTAGACCTTCACGACGGCGTCGGAAAGCTGGCCGAGCTGACCGTCGGACTGCACGAAGACCTTCGCCGTCAACGGCACCAGCGGCACGTCGGGAATGCGCTCGGCCCAGGACTTCGGGTAGATCGGCAGCGCGACGAGCGCCTGCAGGATCGACGCCGCGACGAGCACCCAGCCGAGCGCCTTCGCGGCGGTGGGCCACTTGACGTCCTGCAGGCCCACCGCGCCGGCCGCGAACAGCGGCGCGTACAGGCTGTAGACGTAGTAGGACCGGCCCGACGTCAGCAGGTAGGCCACGATCAGCAGCAGGAACGCGACGCCGAGGAAGCGGTACGGCCGCAGGTCCCGGGCGATCAGCAGACGTCCGAAGCCGAACAACGCGAGCGGGACGCCGATCACCAGGCCCGGCCCGGACAGCAGCTCCAGCAGGAACGGGCCGGTGCCGGGGAACTCGGCCGCGACGACCTCGGACATCCGGGTGTACGGCCAGCCGTTCGCGGCCTGCCAGACCAGCGTCGGCACGGTCGTCAGCGTCGCGACCAGCGCGCCCGCCCACAGCAGCGGACGGCGCACGAGGTCACGCGGCCCGAAGACCAGCGAAGCGACGGCGAGCGCCACCCACAGCGCCGGGACCAGGAACTTCGTCTGCAGCGACACGGCCGTGACGAGCCCGGCGGCGAACAGCAGCCGGTCGTCGCGCACCCGGGTCCAGCGCACGACCAGCCACAGGATGAGCGACCAGAAGAACGGGTCGATCGAGTAGGTCGCGAGGTAGTGGCAGATCAGCGTGGCGCCGGACATCGCGTACGCCGCCGCGGCGACGGTCTGCGCGACCCGGCGCCCGCCCAGCTCGCGGGCGATCAGCGCGCTCAGCACGATCCCGCCGACGGCGGCGAGCGTCGCGGGCAGCCGCAACGCCACGAGCGAGCCGGGGAACAGGTGGTCCAGCCCCGCGGCCAGGAACGGCACCAGCGGCGGCTGGTCGAAGTAGCCCCACGCGGGGTGGTCGCGGCCGGCCACCACGAAGTAGGCCTCGTCGAACGAGAACCCGTAGTTCCGGCTGGCGACGAGGAGCAGGGCTCCGGTGACTCCCGCGATCAGGAGAACCGGAGTCCGCGCGAACGCCGGGCGCGTGCGGCCCGGCCGGCTGTCGGTGGTCTCACTGGTAAGGGTCATGGTCCTAGTAGACCCGGGTGGACCTGGCGTTCTCTGCGGCCGGGAGTCTTCATCCCGGGCAACAAAAGTCGATCTCCGCGCGCGAACCCGCAACCTTCGTAGTCACTCGGAAGTGATGTTTCAGCACGCAAAGTGAGGGTAGCGAATTCCCTAGACTTTGCCCGGAAACCCGCTCTGAGCTGGGGTTTTTCGCGATACTCCAGCCATGACCCAGGGCCGGCACATCGTCTTCTTCAGCTTTCCGGGCGTCGGGCACATCAACCCGATGCTGGGCCCGGTCGAGGCGCTCGCCGCGCGCGGCCACCGGGTCACGTTCGTCGTCGCCGAACAGTTCACGGGCCTGCTGCGCGACAGCCCCGCCGAGGTCCTGCCGTACCACTCGGACTTCCCCGCGTCGGTCACCAAGGTCGACAGCGCCGACGACGCGGTCACGATGATCATCGACCTCATGCGCGAAGGCTTCGCGGCGCTCGAACCGGCGCTGGAGCGGCTTTCCGGTGACCGGCCCGACCTGATCGTGCACGACACCATCAGCGGCAACGCCGCCCGCGTGCTCGCGCGCGCCTGGGACGTCCCGCTCGTCGAGAGCTGTCCCGTCTTCATCGAAAACGACGACGACGAGATCCCCGGCTCGCCCCAGCCGCCCGACGACCACCCGGCCGCCACCGGCTTCGACCACCGGGACCCGCGCCTGGAGCGGTTCGGCGAAGAGTTCGGCGCGGGCGTCTCGGCGCTGCTCACGCGGCACGGGCTGGACCCGGACCTGGCGATGGCCAGCCTGAGCGCGACCGGCGACGAGCCGCGTCTGGTCTACATCCCCAAGGCGTTCCACTACGGGAGCGAGACGTTCGGCTCGCGGTACCTGTTCGTCGGCCCGACCGCGGACTGCCGTCCCCTCGAAGGCCACTGGACCCCGCCCGGCGACGGCCTGCCGGTGGTGCTGATCTCGCTGGGCACGTCGATGAGCAAGGACCTCGGGTTCTTCACCGGCTGCATCGAGGCCTTCCGCGGCGAGCCGTGGCACGTGGTGCTGACGCTGGGCCGCGGCGCCGACCTGGCCGCGCTCGGCGAGCTGCCGCCGAACGTCGAGGCGCACAACTGGATGCCGCACCCGTCGGTGCTGAAGCACGCGACGGCGCTGGTCTGCCAGGCCGGGATGGGCAGCGTCCTGGAGGCGCTGCGCTACGAGGTCCCGATCGTCGCGGTCTCCCACAGCGGCGAGACCCTGGCCAACGCCCACCGCGTCGCGGAGCTGGGCCTGGGCCGGCACATCCCGGTCACCGAGGCGAGCGGGGCGGCGATCTTCGCCGCGGTCGAGGCGATGGCCGCGGACGACTCGCTGAGCACCCGGCTCGCGCTGATGGCCAAGGAGATCGAGCAGGCGGGCGGGGCTCCCGCGGCGGCCGACGCCCTGGAAGCCCTTCTCCCGTAGGCAGTCTGCCGCGGCTCGTCGTGAGTGAGAAACAGGGTTAGAACACTGTTTCTCACTCAC
>NZ_JBEXVF010000141.1:0-7889 GCF_040629235.1 Amycolatopsis sp. NPDC005961
TCCCCTAACTCCCCCCGCCCCGCCTGCGCCAGCCCCCCACGCGAAGAACGACCCGGCGCGGGTTCGGGTGATCCCGGGCCGGTTCCGCTCAGCCGAACATACCGGGCTCGTACGAGCCGCCCTTCTGGTGCAGGATCACCGCGAGCCGGTTGGCCGAGTTCATCTGGGCCACCAGCGCCACCAGCGCGGCGGTCCGGTCGTCGTCGTAGTGCTCGCGCACGCGCTCCCAGGTGTCGTCGGAAACGCCGGGGCTCGCGTCGGCGATCCGGGTGCCCTCCTCGGCCAGCGCCAGCGCGGCCTGCTCGGCCTCGCTGAACACCGTGGCCTCGCGCCAGGCGGCGACCAGGTTGATCCGCACCGCGGTCTCCCCGGCGGCCGCCAGCTCCTTCGTGTGGATGTCGACGCACCAGCCGCAGCCGTTGATCTGACTGACGCGCAGCGACACCAGCTCCTGCGTGACCTTCGGCAGCGGCGACTGGACGATGGCCAGGCTCGCGGTGCCGAACCGCTTGGCGAACTTGGCGCCGATCTCGGTGCCGGTCAGGCTGAAACGGGGTTCCATGGTTCCTCTTCCGTGGTCGTGAACCGGACGACCACGAGATGCCGGGCCACCCCGGCCCCGTGACCGTGACGACGGTCACGGTCACAAAGCGGCCCCGACGAGCATCTGGTGGGAAACTCCGCGAGACGAAAGAGGCATCCCCCATGGCCGACGCCGCCACCGAGGCGTTCCTCGCGCACCGGAACCTGCTGTTCACCGTCGCCTACCAGATGCTCGGCTCGGCGGCCGACGCCGAAGACGTCCTGCAGGAGACCTGGCTGCGCTGGGTGGGCGTGGACCTCGACGCCGTGCGCGACGAGCGCGCGTACCTCGTCCGGATCACCACCCGCCTGGCGCTCATGCGGCTGCGGACGCTCGGCCGGCGCAAGGAGTCCTACGTCGGCCCGTGGCTGCCCGAGCCGCTGCTGACCGCGCCCGACGTGGCCGAGGACCTCGAGCTGGCCGACAGCGTCTCGATGGCGATGCTGCTGGTGCTGGAGACGCTGACGCCGGCCGAGCGGGCCGTGTTCGTGCTGCGCGAGGTGTTCGACCTGGGCTACGACGAGATCGCCGAAGCCGTCGGCAAGACCCCGGCCGCGGTCCGCCAGATCGCGCACCGGGCCCGCTCCCACGTCGCCGCGCGCCGCCCTCGCGGCGCCGTCTCCCCCGCCACGTCCCGCCACGCGCTGGAGGCGTTCCAGCGCGCGGTCGAGACGGGCGATCTGCAGCACCTGCTGGACATCCTCGCCCCGGACGTGGTGTTCCTGGGCGACGGCGGCGGTGTGGTGCAGGCGGCGCCGGAGCCGGTGGTCGGCGCGTCCGACGTGGGCCGGCTGCTGGCCGCCGGCCTGGGCAACTTCGCCGCGGGGTCCCTGGCCGCGGTCCAGGTCAACGGCTACCCGGCGTTGCTCCTGCGCCGCGACGGCGAGGTCGACACGGTGCTGGCGGTCCGCGTCGACGACGGGCTCATCACGGGCCTGTACGCGGTGCGCAACCCGGCGAAACTGTCCCGTTTGGACGAAGAGACGACGCTGCGGCGCTAGCGAACCCCGGGCGAGGCTCCGGCCGGTCGGCTAGGTTGCCGGGGTGTTCCGAGACTTCAACTTCAAGCTGGTCGTCGTCGAAAAGCTGATGTACGACGACCAGGTGCTGACGCCCGCGTTCCGCTTCGCCGACCTCGTTCCCGGCGGTGACGCGTGGCAGTACGCCTACGACCGCGGGTCGGCCTACCAGGTGCAGCCCGAGGCACGCGCGTACTTCGAGGCGCTGGAGATCAGCCCCGGACTGCTGGCGACGGTCGACGAACTGCTCCTCGACGGCGGTCTGCGGGTGTACCAGGAGTGCGCGCCGGTCTGGGACGGCGAGGACGACCTCTTCGACATCACGTCCCTGACGGACCTGGCTCTGGTGCCGAACCTGCGCCGGGTGGTGAACTCGGAATTCCTCGGGCCGAGGCTGCGGGCCGAGCTCGCGCCGCACGGCATCGAAGCGGCCTAGCCGTGCGGACCGGGACGGGCTCCCGGTCCGCACGAGCCGGGACTCACTCCGTGGCGTCGGCCGCCGCCACGATCACCTCGGCCACCGTCGCCGGCTGGGACACCGCCACTGCGTGGGAGGCGTCGATCCGGCGGACCGTCGACGACGCGCGGTCGGCCATGAACTCCTGTGCCGCCGCCGGGATCGCGTTGTCCTGGTTGGCGATCAGCGTCCACGACGGCAGCTTCGTCCACGCCGGCGTGCCCTCGAAGGGGGCCGCCAGCGCCTGCTGGGCGACCGCCCGCTGGGTGACCGCCAGGATCGCCGCGGTCTGCGCCGGGACGTCGGCCGCGAACACCTCGGCGAAGTCCGCCGGCTTGATCGACAGCTCGGGTGTCCCGTCGTGGACGAGGACGTTCGTCGTCTCCGGGCCGAGCTTGGCGCCCGGGTAACGGCCGGACAGCTCGAACACGCTCTCACCCGCGTCGGGCTGGAACGCCGCGATGTAGACCAGCGCGCGCACGTTCGGTGTCTCGGTCGCCGCGCGGGTGATCAGCGCGCCGCCGTACGAGTGGCCGGCGAGGACGACCGGGCCTTCGACACCCTTGACGACGTCCGCGACGTACGCCGCGTCCGACTCGACGCCGCGCAGCGGGTTCGCCACCGCGACGACCGGGAAGCCCTGCTCCTGCAGCTTGGCGACGACGCCGGTCCAGCTCGACGAGTCGGCGAAAGCGCCGTGGACCAGGACGATGGTGGGCTTGCTCATGACTGGCTCCTCAGAGAGAACGACTGGTCTTTCTGTCTCCACACTTTGGCCGTCCGGGGACGCCTTGGCAATGTGACGTAGCCGATCTGGCAGAACGACCAGTCTTTCTCTATGCTGGCCGGATGAAGTCCGCCGACGTGCACCCGAAAGATCGGCTGCTGGCGACCGCGTCGCGCCTCTTCTACGCGGAGGGCATCCACGCGGTCGGGGTCGAGCGCCTGGTCTCCGAGGCGTCCGTGACGCGGGCGACGTTCTACCGGCACTACCCCACGAAGGACGACTTGGTCGCGGCCTACCTCGCCGAGACGAGCCGTCAGATCCGCACGGCCGTCGACGCGGCCCGAGCGGGCAAGCCAGCGCGCGAGGCGCTCGCCTCGGCGCTGTCGGTGGTGGGCGAGGCGACGTGCGGCGAGGATTTCCGCGGCTGCCAGTTCCTCAACGCGGCGGCGGAGTACCCCGACGCCGATTCCCAGGTCCGCCGGGTGATCGACGACCACCGCCAGTGGTTCTTCGAGGTCCTCCGGAGCGAGGCGGCGGCCGCGGGCCACCCGGAGCCGGACCACGCGGCCCGGGTCCTGGTCCTCCTCCGCGACGGCGCCCTGCACGGCGGAGAACTGGACGACGCCGAAACCGTGCGGACGACCCTTCGGCGGGCGGTCGAGGACTTCTTCCCCGCCTGACGCCGACCCGCCCACGTTCACCTGCGAAAACCCGGCAGAACTAGGCCGAACGGGTTACCGTCGAAGCAGCACAGACGGAGGTTCGGCATGGCTGCTCACGACGCGTCCCGCGTCCCCGCGTGGGTCGAGCCGATGCTGGCCAAGGCCGACGGCGGCCGGTTGCGCAGCGGCGCCGAGTGGGCCTACGAGTACAAGCTGGACGGCTACCGCGCCGCCATGCGGATCGCCCCGGACGGCACCACCGTCCTCACCAGCCGCAACAACATCGACTTCACCGCGGAGTTCCGGGAACTCGCCGGAGTGCTCGACCTCGACGGGCAGGCCGCGATCCTCGACGGCGAGATCGTCGTCTACGGCGACGACGGCCGGATCGACTTCGAGCTCATGCAGGAACGCCGCGGCCGCTGGGTCCGGCACCAGAGCGCGTCCCCGGGCCGGGCGTTCGACGACATCCCGGTCCGCTTCCTCGCCTTCGACCTGCTGCGGCTCGGCGACCGCGATCTGCTCAAGGAACCGTACGACGAACGCCGCCGGCTGCTGGCCGGCCTGCCGATGCCCGATCCCTACCGCGTCTCGGTGGTCCGCGCCGTCACCTTCGACGAGCTCGCCGCGGACCGCCGCACGCCGGCGGACTTCCTGGCCCACTCCGCGTCCGCGGGCTACGAAGGCGTCGTGGCGAAGCTCCGCAGCTCCGCCTACCTGCCCGGGCAGCGGCCGGACGCCTGGCTGAAGCACCCGCTGATCCGCACCCAGGAGGTCATCATCTGCGGCTGGCGCCCCGGCCAGCGCAGCTTCAGCGGCACCCTCGGCGGCCTCCTGCTCGGCGCGCACGACCCCGTCAGCGGCGACCTCGTCTACATCGGCGACGTCGGGACCGGCTTCAGCCAGGCCGCCCGCGCCGACCTCAAGGACCAGCTCCAGCGGCTCGAACGCCGCACCCACCCGTTCGCGACGACGCCGCCGCGCGAGGACACCGCCCGCGCCCGCTGGGTCGAACCGCGGCTCGTCGGCGAGATCGTCTACCGCCAGTTCACGCGCGCGGGCCGCGTCCGCCACACCGCCTGGCGCGGCCTGCGGGCGGACAAGGAACCCGGGGACGTCCTCGCCCCGCGCGCGGCACCGGCGGAACCGGCCGCGCCGCCGCCCGAGCCGGTGAGCCGGAAGATCACCGTGCAGGCCGGCGACCGGCAGCTCACCCTGTCCAATTTGGACAAGGTGCTGTACCCGGCGGACGGGTTCACCAAGGGCGAGGTGATCAACTACTACTCGCGGATCGCCGCGGTCCTGCTGCCACACCTCGCCGGGCGGCCGGTGACGTTCATCCGGTACCCCAACGGGGTCGACGGCGAGAAGTGGTTCGAGAAGAACGTCCCCAACGGCGCGCCGTCGTGGTTGCGCACGGTCCGCTTGCCCAGCACCGGTTCCCGCGGCAGCGGCGACACCATCGACTACCCGCTCCTCGACGACCTGCCGGCGCTGGTCTGGTCGGCCAACATGGCCGCACTGGAGCTGCACGTTCCTCAGTGGACGGTCACTTCGGACGCGACGCCGCAGCCGCCCGACCGCCTGGTGTTCGACCTGGACCCCGGCCCGGGCACGAGCGTCGTCGACTGCTCGCGCGTTGCCGAACGCCTCCACGACGTCCTGGTCGCCGACGGCCTGACGCCGTTCGCGAAGACCTCGGGGTCCAAGGGAATGCAGCTGTACTGCGGCATCCGGACCGACGACCCCGGCGCGCCCTCGGCCTACGCCAAGCGGCTCGCGCAGCGGCTGGCGCGGGAGACGCCGGACTCGGTGACCGCGGTGATGGCCAAGGCGCAGCGCGGCGGGCGGGTGTTCATCGACTGGAGCCAGAACAACCCGGCCAAGACGACGATCGCCCCGTACTCCCTGCGCGGCCGCGACCGGCCGACGGTGTCGACGCCGGTGACGTGGGACGAGGTCCGCGCGTGCCGGCACGTGAACCACCTGACCTTCACCGCCGACGAGGTCCTGGACCGCGTCGCCGAGCACGGCGATCTGCTCGCCGGGCTGGCCGAGAGCCGCGCGTCACTCCCCTGACCCGGCCGTCGCGACCCACGGTCGCAGCGCGTCATCCCAACGAGGTGCCCCGGGTCCCGAAAGAGGCTGCCGAGTGCGTCGCGGACCACCCCCCGCAGGGGTGCCGCTGGGCCAGACGGGCACCGCACGGCCAGCGCGAGTGAAGCTCCTTGTCCGCGGGAATCACTACTCGCTAGCGTCGTCGGGGAGGGGACGAGGCCGGGCGCCCGGTGCGTTTCCTTGCACCCCAAGGGATTTCCCCTTTCAAGAAGACGAACGAGGAGTTTCTCGATGACGGCTCTCGACCAGCCCGTGACCCGCACCGCGTACCAGCAGTCGGTCGCCGACTACTGGAACGCGGAAAAGGACCCGGTGAACCTCCGGCTGGGCGATGTCGACGGTCTCTACCACCACCACTACGGCCTCGGCGACTACGACCCGGCCGTCCTCGACGCCCCCGAAGACCGGCGCGACCAGGCGATCATCGATGAGATGCACCGGCTCGAGACCGCGCAGGCCGACGTCCTCCTCGACCACCTCGGCCCGATCGGGCCCGCCGACCGGCTGCTCGACGCCGGCTGCGGCCGCGGCGGCACCAGCGTCATGGCCCACCAGCGCTTCGGCTGCCAGGTCGACGGGATCTCCATCTCCGAGCAGCAGGTCGGGTTCGCCAACGAGCACGTGCGGCAGCGCGGGATCGACGGCTCGGTGCGCTACCACCTGCGCAACATGCTCGACACCGGCTTCGAATCCGGCGTGTTCCAGGGCATCTGGAACAACGAGAGCACGATGTACGTCGACCTGCACGACCTGTTCGCCGAGCACGCGCGGCAGCTCAAGCCCGGCGGCCGGTACGTCACGATCACCGGCTGCTACAACGACGTCACCGGCGGCCGCTCGCGCGCGGTGAGCCAGATCGACCAGCACTACATCTGCAACATCCACGCCCGCGGCGACTACTTCAAGGCGTTGTCGGACAACGGGTTCGTGCCGATCAACGTCGTCGACCTGACGGCCGCGACGATCCCGTACTGGGAGCTGCGGGAGCGGTCCTCGGTCGCCACCGGGGTGGAGAAGCCGTTCCTGACCGCGTACCGCGAAGGCAGCTTCCACTACCTGCTCATCGCCGCCGACCGCGTCTGAGGCGGGCGTGCCGAGGGAGACCGCCATGACGACCGGGACCGCGTGTCCACAGTGGACGAACGGGGGTGCCGCGAGCCTGCTCGCGGGCCCGTTCGGCCTCGGCACGGCCGCGGCGCGGATCGCGACCCAGTTCGCGCCCGCGCCCGGGCAGGACCCGGCCTACGCGTACCTGCCGTGGGGTGACGGCAGCGCGACGCCGTTGTACTGCCCGGTTCCGGGACGGATCGACGACGCCCTCGCCGGGGAGGTCGACCGGCGGCTGGTCGCGTGGGCCGAGGACTGCGGGTTCACCGGCAAGGGCCTCGACCAGATCGCCCAGGCCGGGTTCGGCAGGCTGGTGATGCTCGCCCACCCCGACTGCGACGACCCGGACCGCCTGCTCGTCGCGGCGCAGCTGAACGCGACGTGGTGGGCGGCCGACGACTACTACGCCGACGACAGCGCGCTGGGCGCGGCGCCGACCGAACTGCCGCCACGCCTGGCGCTCGTCATGGCGGCCATGGACCCGGTCGCGCCGGCCGGGGAGTTCTCGGCGCCCCTCGAAGAAGCGCTGCGGGCGGACCCGATCCTCGTCGGGCTGCACTCGGCGATCGGCCACCTGGGCCGGCACGGCTCCCCCGTGCTGGTCCAGCGGGTCTGCTATTCGACGTTCGCGATGTTCGTCAGCTGGGACGCCTACGCGGCGTGGCGCCACACCGGCCGCTACCCACCCGCGTGGGAGTACCTGGCGGCCCGCCAGCACGACAGCTTTTACACGTCGATGACCCTCGTCGACGCCGTCGGCGGGTACGAGCTGGCCGCGCCGTTCTACTACGACCCGCGCGTGCGGGAGGCGATGATGCGGGCCGGGACGGCGTCGGTGCTGGTCAACGACCTGCATTCGGTGGCCAAGGACGCCGCCGACGAGAAGCCCGTCTGCAACATGGTCCTGCAGATCGCCGCGGACCGGGGCTGTCCGGTCGAGGAGGCGGTCGAGGCCACCGTCGAGCTGCACAACAAGATCGTCCACCAGTTCGAGGACGGCCACCGCGAGCTGATGGCGGTGGCGTCGCCGGAGCTGCAGCGGTTCCTCGTGGGTGTCCGTTCCTGGATGGGCGGCGGCTTCACCTGGCACGCCACCAATCCCCGTTACCAGTCTTGACCTTCGAATGATTGGGTGGTTCTCGTTGTGACTGTCACCGACCCGGTGGACACCGACCAGGCACCGCTGAGCCTCGGCCGGGCCGCGGCCCGCACCCTG
>NZ_JBEXVF010000142.1:0-7369 GCF_040629235.1 Amycolatopsis sp. NPDC005961
TCTCCGCGACCTACCACGGGCGCGACAGCTTCAAGAAGTTCGCCGCGCAGGCGTACTTCCGCGGGACTACCTTCGTGGACTCCTACCTCGGCTCGAGTACGGCACCACCCAGGACGCCTTCACCGCGATCCGCTGCGTCGACGACCCGCGCGTCACCGACCCGGCCGTCATCCTCAAGGCGCAGGAGGAGTACGTGAAGGTGGCGCCGTTCCTCGACGACGGCCGCCCGGCTTCGGCGGCCCGCGACGCCTGCGCGTTCTGGCCGGTGCCGAACACCTCCGAGCCGCACGTGCCGAACGTCGAAGGCCTGGCGAAGACGCTGGTCATCTCGACGACCAACGACCCGGCGACGCCGTACCAGGCCGGCGTCAACCTCGCGAAGGGCCTGAAGGGCGCGCTGCTCACCTTCGAGGGCACGCAGCACACGGTGTTCCTGCAGGGCGTGAAGTGCGTGGACCAGGCGGGCACGGACTACCTCGTCGACGGCACGGTGCCGCCGGAGGGGACCCGGTGCACCGGGCAGTAGGCCTCGCCGCCCTCGCGGTGCTGCTGGCGGCGTGCACGAGTGCTCCGGCACCCGTGCCGCCGCCCGCGCCGCGACCTCCCGACCTGGGGAAGTTCACCCAGCAGAAGCTCACGTGGACGCCGTGCGGGGACGCGCTGGACTGCGCGCACCTGAGCGTGCCGCTGGACTACGCGGCGCCGGACGGACCGGCGATCACGGTCGGCCTGCTGCGGCACAAGGCCACGAAGTCGCGGATCGGCTCGCTGGTCGTGAACCCGGGCGGCCCGGGCGGCCAGGGCACCTCGACGGCCGCCGCGCTGGCCAAGACACCCGCCGCCGCGCCCCTGCTCGAGCGCTTCGACCTGGTCGGCTTTGACCCGCGCGGCGTCGGCACGAGCGAACCGCGGATCACCTGCCGCTCCGACGCCGAGCAGGACGCGGATCGCGCGTCCGACGTCGAAAGCGACATGTCGCCCGAAGGGGTGAAGAAGCAGCTCGCCGAAACGACCGCCTACGGCGCGAAGTGCGCCGAAGCGTCGAAGTACGGCAAGACGCTTCTCGCGAACGTCGGCACGCGAGACGTCGTACGCGACCTCGACGTGCTTCGCGCCGCGCTCGGCGACGAGAAGCTGACCTACCTCGGCTACTCGTACGGGACCCAGATCGGCGCGGCCTACGCCGAGGCGTACCCGCGCAACGTCCGCGCGCTGCTGCTCGACGGCGCCATCGACCCCGCCCAGGGCCTCGTGGATTCGCTGGTCACGCAGGCCGCGGGCTTCCAGGACGCGCTGAACGAGTTCGGCAAGTGGTGCGCGTGCCCGCTCACCGGCGGCACCGAGGGGCTCCAGCGGCTGGTGCGTCCGCTGATCACGAAGCCCCTCCCGGCCGGGACGCGGAAGCTGTCGTTCGAGGACGCGATCACGGGCACGTTCGCGGGCCTCTACTCGCGTGGCGACTGGCCTGCTCTGAAAGCCGCGCTCGCGCAGGCGGCCCAGGGCAACGGCCGGACCCTGCTGGCCTTCGCCGACGGCTACTACCAGCGCGATCGCGACGGAAAGTACAGCGGCGCGATCGACGCGTACTTCGCGGTCCGCTGCGTCGACCACACCCGCGTGACCGACCGGGCCGCGATCGAGCGCGCCCACGACAAGATGCTGGCCGGCGCGCCGTTCCTGGCCGGCGGCACGCCCGACACGAGCGAGCTGGACATCTGCTCGACCTGGCCGGTCCCGCCGACGTCCGCCGAGCACACGCCGCGCGTCGAAGCGCTGCCGAAGACCCTGGTCGTCTCGACCACGCACGACCCGGCGACACCCCACCAGCAGGGCATCGACCTGGCGAAGGACCTCGGCGGCGCACTGCTCACCTACGAGGGCGTCCAGCACACGGTGTTCTTGCAGGGCGACAGCTGCGTGGACCGCGCGGGCATCGCGTACCTCGTCGACGGAACGGTCCCGCCGGAGGGCGAGCGCTGCCCGGGGCCGTGACTACGCCTGCTGGTGGGTCAGCGACAGCTCGATCATCACCGGGCTGAGGTGCGCGTCCGGGGGCGGGATCTGCACCCACAGCCGGACGAACCGCCGGGGCAGGGTGTCGGAGACCCACACCTTGACGTTCAGGTCCCCGTCGATCTGCTCGAGCACGCTGTGGGCGACGGCGGCCGGCACCCGGCCGTCCACGCGCAGCGCGGCCGCGCCGTCGACGTTCTCGCGTCCCTCGGTCTTCGCGTCGGTCACGCCGTCGAGCAGGCGCTTCAACCCGCCGTGCGGGCCCAGGAACGCGCTCACGGTGTAGGCGTCGGGCAGGGGACCGGCCCAGGAACCGGTCAGCACGTGCCCGTCCTTGACGGTGAAGCCGGACTTCGTGTGCCCGTCCCCGTCCTGGATGTCGGCCGTGCCGTCGGCGGACCCGTGGTCGTCGAGGGTCGCGTCGCCCTCGATCAGCCGGAGCGGGAAGCCCGGCAGGACGCCGTTGACGCCCGCCGCGAAGTGCACGCCCCGCACCGCCGCGAACGACTTCGCCGCCTCGCTGACCAGCTCGGACCCGGCCGGGAACGGCCCGCGCGTGTCCGGTGACCCGGTGCAGCCGGCCGTCAGGAGGAGCACGAGCAGGAAGGCGAGACGGCGCATCCCCCGAGCCTACTGTTGGCCCGATCCTTGCGGACGATGTCCTTCAAGCCACTTTCGGCTCTTCGCGCCCGCGACGACACTGCACGGGTGACTGTCGAGACCCGCCCTGCCCCGAAGCTGCACCGCGCCTGGCTGATCGCCGGCGCCGCCTTCGTCGCGCTGCTCGCCTCCGCCGGCTTCCGGTCCGCGCCCGGCGTCCTCATCGACCCGCTGCACCAGGAGTTCGGCTGGTCCACGGCCACGATCAGTTCGGCTGTCTCGGTCAACCTCGTGCTCTACGGCCTCTTCGCGCCCTTCGCGGCCGCGTTGATGGAGCGGTTCGGCATCCGCCGCGTCTCGGCGACGGCGCTGTTCGTCATCGCCCTCGGCGCGGCCGGCACGGTCTTCATGAGCGCGAGCTGGCAGCTGATCCTCTGCTGGGGCGTGCTGATCGGCGCGGGCACCGGCTCGATGGCGATGAGCTTCGCCGCGACGGTGGCGGCCCGGTGGTTCGTCCGCAGCCGAGGCGTCGTCACCGGCGTGCTGACCGCGGCGGGCGCCACCGGCCAGCTGATCTTCCTGCCGCTCATCGCGAACCTCGCGGTGGGCTCGGGCTGGCGGACGGCGTCGCTGGTGATCGCGATCGCGGCGCTGGCGGTCGTCCCGGTGGTCCTGCTGGTCATCCGCGACCACCCCGCTGACGTCGGCACGACGGCGTACGGCGCACCGGCCGACGCGGAGGTCGCGCGCCCGGCGTCGAAGACCGGCTCGGCCCGGCGTGCGTTGTCGGTCCTCGGCCAGGCCGCCCGCACCCGCACGTTCTGGCTGCTCGCGGTGGGTTTCGCGATCTGCGGCGCGACGACGAACGGCCTGGTCGGCACCCACTTCGTCCCGGCCGCGCACGACCACGGCATGCCCCAGACGACGGCCGCCGGCCTGCTCGCCCTGGTGGGCGTCTTCGACGTGGTCGGCACGATTTTTTCGGGCTGGCTCACCGACCGCGTCGACCCACGCGTCCTGCTCGGCGTCTACTACGCCCTGCGCGGGCTCTCGCTGGCCCTGCTGCCGCAGCTGTTCACCGACTCGGTGCAGCCGAGCATGTGGGCGTTCATCCTGTTCTACGGCCTCGACTGGGTGGCCACGGTCCCCCCGACGGTCGCCCTCTGCGTCCGCGCGTTCGGCGACGCGGGCCCGATCGTGTTCGGCTGGGTCTTCGCCTGCCACCAGCTGGGAGCGGCGTTCGCCGCATCGGCGGCGGGCCTGGTCCGCGACCAGCTGGGCAACTACAACGTGGCCTGGTACGCGGCGGCGGTCCTGGCGGTTCTGGCGTCCGTGGCCTCGCTGGCCATCAAGCGGGCGAAGAAGCCCGTCCCGGTACTCGCGAGCTGACTTCGTCACCCTCGGCGCGTCGTGAAACATCCCGTTAACACGCTGTCGTTAGGGTGCGGCCATGGATCGCCAGCAGGAATTCGTGCTCCGCACGCTCGAGGAGCGCGACATCCGTTTCGTCCGTCTCTGGTTCACCGATGTGCTGGGGTTCCTCAAGTCCGTCGCGGTCGCCCCGGCCGAGCTCGAAGGCGCCTTCACCGAGGGGATCGGCTTCGACGGCTCGGCCATCGAGGGCTTCGCCCGCGTCTACGAGTCGGACATGGTCGCCAAGCCCGACCCGGCCACCTTCCAGGTCCTGCCGTGGGAGACGCCGGACGGCGGCCCGTACTCGGCCCGCATGTTCTGCGACATCGCGATGCCGGACGGCTCGCCGTCGTGGGCCGACCCGCGGCACGTCCTGCGGCGCCAGCTGTCGAAGGCCGCCGAAGCGGGTTTCACCTGCTACGTGCACCCTGAGATCGAATTCTTCCTCCTCTCGACCCTGCCGGACGACGGCAGCGAGCCGGAGCCCGCGGACAACGGCGGCTACTTCGACCAGGCCAGCCACGCCACGGCGACGCACTTCCGCCGGCACGCCATCGAGACCCTCGAGGCGATGGGCATCTCGGTCGAGTTCAGCCACCACGAAGGGGCACCGGGCCAGCAGGAGATCGACCTCCGCTACGCCGATGCGCTGACGATGGCCGACAACGTGATGACGTTCCGTTACGTCGTCAAGGAGGTCGCCCTGACCCAGGGCGTGCGCGCGACGTTCATGCCGAAGCCGTTCACGGACCAGCCCGGCTCGGGCATGCACACCCACATCAGCCTGTTCGAAGGCGATCGCAACGCCTTCTACGACGCCGAGGACCCGCACGAGCTGTCGGAGACCGGCAAGGCGTTCGTCGCCGGCCTGCTGCACCACGCCAAGGAGATCTCCGCGGTCACCAACCAGTGGGTGAACTCCTACAAACGCCTGATCAGCGGCAGTGAAGCGCCGACGACGGTCTCGTGGGGCCGGGCGAACCGCTCCGCGCTCGTCCGCGTCCCGATGTATTCACCCGGAAAGGCGTCATCCCGACGGGTGGAGATCCGTACGCTGGACTCGGCGTGCAACCCGTACCTGGCGTACTCGGTCATCCTGGCCGCCGGGCTCAAGGGGATCGAGAAGGGCTACGAGCTGCCGCCGCCCGCCGAGGACAACATCTGGCAGCTGAGCGAGTCCGAACGGCGCGCCGCCGGCTACTCGCAGCTGCCCCAGAACCTGGGAGAGGCGCTGGCCGAGATGGAGAAGTCCGAGCTCCTGCCGGAAGCGCTCGGCGAGCACGTCTACGACTTCTTCCTCCGCAACAAACGCGTGGAGTGGGACAACTACCGCAGCGCGGTCACGCCGTACGAGCTCCGAACCCTGCTGCCGGTGCTCTGATGGGGCGGCGGCCGGTGTTCCTCGCGATCCTGGCCGCCGCACTCGTGTTCGTCCCCGCGGCGCCCGCTGTGGCGTCGTCCCGGTTCGACCTCGACTCCGCCGACATCCCGGCACTGCAGGCGCGGATGGCATCCGGCCGGCTCACCGCGACCGGCCTGACCAGCGCTTATCTCGACCGCATCCACCGGGTCGACGGCAAGGTCAACGCCGTCCTGGCGCTCAACCCGTCGGCGCTCGGCCAGGCCAGGGAGAGTGACGCCCGGCGGCGCGCGCACCACCTGCGCGGGCCGCTCGACGGCATCCCGGTGCTGGTCAAGGACAACGTCGACACCCGCGATCAGTGGACGACGGCGGGGTCGCGGGCCCTGCGCAGCTACCCGGCGAAGGACGCGACGCTGATCACGCGGCTTCGCAACGCCGGCGCGGTGATCCTCGGCAAGGCGAACCTGTCCGAGTGGGCGAACTTCCGCGCCGCGAAGCCGACGTCCGGCTGGTCGGGCGTCGGCGGGCAGACGAACAACCCATACGTGCTGGACCGCAACCCGTGCGGGTCGTCCGCCGGGTCGGCGGCCGGCGTCGCCGCGTCGCTGGCCCAGGTCGCGATCGGATCGGAGACCGACGGCTCGATCGTCTGCCCCGCCGGGATGACCGCGACGGTCGGCCACAAACCCAGCCTCGGCCTGGTCAGCCGCACCGGCGTGGTGCCGATCTCCGCCGAGCAGGACACCGCCGGCCCGATCGCGCGCAACGTCGTCGACGTCGCGCTGACGCTGTCGGTCCTGCAGGGGCGGGACCCCGCGGACCCGGCGACCGCGCAGTACCCGAAGTCGCAGCCGACGGATTACGCGAAGTTGCTCCGCCCGGGCGTGCTGCGGGGTGCGCGGATCGGGCTGTGGCGGCTGCCGGTGCTCGGCCCGCAGACGGACGCCGTCATGACTGCCGCGCGGAACTCCCTGGTCAAGGCCGGTGCGACGGTGATCGAGGTGACGCCGCCGTACCAGGCGCGGCTCGGCGAGCTGGAGTTCCCGGCGCTGCTCACGGAGTTCCACCGCGACATCGACGCCTACCTGGCGACGCGTCCTCGCGGCCCGCGGAACCTGGCCGAGCTGATCGCCTACAACCGCGCGGACCCGCTGGAACAGACGTGCTTCGCCGGCCAGGAGCTGTTCGAACAGGCACTGGCCGCGCCGCCGCCGACCGACCCCGGCTACCTGGCCGGCCGCGCCGAGCTCTCGGACCTCGCCCGCCGGTCCCTCGACGAGACCCTGGCGAAGTACCACCTCGACGCGATCGCGTCGCCGACGAACCCGCCCGCGTGGAAGACCGACTGCGCGGTGGGGGACAACGACGTGATCCCGTCGTCGACCCCGGCCGCGGTCGCCGGCTACCCGGACGTGACCGTGCCGGCGGGGTTTGCCGGACCCCTCCCGGTGGGTATCTCGTTCATGGGTACCCGGTGGTCGGACGCCCGGATGCTCGCGCTCGCGGCGGACTTCTCGAGAGTGGCTCCGGCCCGGGTGCCACCGCGCTACTTGGCGACGTCGCCTTCGTAGGGGCTCGGATACGCTCTGACCTGCGGCAATGGCGTTAAGTGACCCCCCTGTTCGGGACCGGTTTCAGGGCATGTAATCTTCTCTTCGTCGCCAGGAACACCGGGTCGCCCCGGGGCCGCAAGCCCCGAAGATCCGGCCGGGCCGAGCGGGTTGACACCGCGGATCGGACCGGGTAATGTTCAGCGTCGGCCCACGAGCGGCCGCCGAATCCCTACGACTAACACCGTAGGCTGAGGCATGCTCGACCAAAAGCTTTGAATATCGCTTGGAACAACTGCCGAGGATATAGCCGCTGATAAGGCGGTGAGTCCGGAGTGTGTTGCTTGAGAACTCAACAGTGTGCTAGTGAACTAAGCCAGTAGAGCTTATGTATTGAACCTCGTATGAGGTTCCTTTGAGAGCATTAAAT
>NZ_JBEXVF010000143.1:0-6869 GCF_040629235.1 Amycolatopsis sp. NPDC005961
GCCAACCTGCGACGACGGATGCGCGCCGAGGTGGGCGTCGGCCCGGACAGTTACCGGCGCACTTTCCGGTCCGGAAGGGCTACGGTCGGGGAAGGCACCCGGATGGAGCAGGCGATGCTGCGGATCTTGATCTTTCTGGTGGTCAAACACGCGGGTCGCGCGTCCGGCCGCCGGAACTAGTGCGAATATGTGGACATGAAGGCACGTGTTCTCGTGGTCGACGACGACCCCGCCCTCGCGGAGATGCTCACCATCGTGCTCCGTGGGGAGGGGTTCGACACGGCTGTGGTCGCCGACGGTTCGCGCGCGCTGCCCGCGCTGCGCGAACTGAAGCCCGACCTCGTCCTGCTCGACCTGATGCTGCCCGGGATGAACGGGATCGACGTCTGCAAGGCGATCCGCGCCGAGTCCGGGGTGCCGATCGTCATGCTCACCGCCAAGAGCGACACCGTCGACATCGTCCTCGGCCTCGAGTCCGGCGCGGACGACTACGTCGTGAAGCCGTTCAAGCCGAAGGAACTGGTCGCACGGGTCCGGGCCCGGATGCGCCGCACCGAAGCCGAGCCGGCGGAGTCGCTCACGATCGGGGACCTGGCCATCGACGTGCCCGGCCACGAGGTCACGCGTGAGGGCAAGGCCATCCCGCTGACCCCGCTGGAGTTCGACCTGCTGGTGGCGCTGGCCCGCAAGCCGCGCCAGGTGTTCACCCGCGAGGTGCTGCTCGAGCAGGTGTGGGGCTACCGGCACGCGGCGGACACCCGCCTGGTGAACGTCCACGTCCAGCGGCTGCGCTCCAAGGTGGAGAAGGACCCTGAACACCCCGAGGTGGTGTTGACCGTTCGCGGTGTCGGGTACAAGGCCGGCCCGCCGTGATGAGTCGATGAGCACGGAGACCCCGAGACGGCTCCCCGCGTTCGCGCGTTCGACGGCACGCCTGGTGCGGCGTGTCGTCGTTTTCGCGCGCCGTCGGGCGGTCGCGTTCAACGAGCTGTGGAAGCACTCGCTGCAGTTCCGCGTCACGGTGTCGACGCTCGCGCTGTCCTCGGCCGTGGTCTTCGTGCTCGGCATGGTCCTGCAGAACCAGATCACCGAGCGCCTGCTGGACACCAAGCGCGAAGCCGCCATCGCGCAGACCCGCGCCGCCGCCGACACCGCCGCCGGTGAGCTGGTCGGTCTCGGCGGCGAGACGGACGAGGCGATGAGCAACCGCCTCCAGAACGCGCTGAAGAAGATCGCGATCACGCCGACCAGCCAGGACGCGGCCGGCTCGGCGGCGGGCACCTTCGTCCCGGTGCTCGCCAGCGGCGGCCACGACCAGTCCGGCGACGAGCCCTCGTCCGCCGGGCCGTTCTCGAACGTCCCGCCGCGGTTGCGCCAGTTCGTCGAAGCCAACGAGATGAGCTGGCTCGAGCACACGGTCAGCGACACCGACGGCGGGCGCACGACGTACCTGATCGTCGGCACGCCACTCAACACCGTCGCCAGCCCGCTGCAGCTCTACCTGCTGTTCCCGCTGACGACCGAGCAGAACACCGTCGCCACCGTGCAGAACACGCTGCTCGTCGGCGGGCTCGTGCTGCTGCTCCTGCTCGCCGGCATCACGAACCTGGTGACCCGGCAGGTGGTCCGCCCGGTCCGGCAGGCCGCCGCGGCGGCCGAGCAGTTCGCCGGGGGCGACCTCGACCAGCGCCTCACCGTGCTCGGCGAGGACGACCTGGCGAAGCTCGCGGTGTCCTACAACGGGATGGCCGCGAGCATCCAGCGCCAGATCCGCCAGCTCGAGGACTTCGGCGGGCTGCAGCGCCGGTTCACCTCCGACGTCTCGCACGAGCTGCGCACGCCGCTGACCACCGTCCGGATGGCCGCGGACGTGCTGCACGCGTCCCGCGAGCAGTTCCCGGCCGGGCTCGCGCGCTCGACCGAGCTGCTGGTCGACGAGCTCGACCGGTTCGAGTCGCTGCTCGGCGACCTGCTGGAGATCAGCAGGCTCGACGCCGGCGTCGAGGACCTGTCCGCGGAGTTCATCGACGTCCGCCCGATCGCCACCCGCGCGGTCGAGCAGGTACGGGTGATCGCCGGCAACGCGGGCAGCTCGGTGGAGCTCGTGCTGCCCGACGAGGAAGTCATCGCGGAGGTCGACGCCCGCCGCGTCGAGCGGATCCTGCGCAACCTGCTGGGCAACGCCGTAGACCACAGCGAAGGCCGGCCGGTGGTGCTCACCGTCGGGGCCAACGAGACCGCGGTCGCGGTGACCGTCCGGGACCACGGCGTCGGCCTGCGGCCCGGCGAGGCCGACCTGGTGTTCAACCGGTTCTGGCGCGCCGACCCGTCGCGCAACCGGCGCACCGGCGGCACCGGGCTCGGCCTGGCGATCAGCCTGGAGGACGCGCGCCTGCACGGCGGCGAGCTCGACGCGTGGGGCGAACTCGGCGATGGCGCGTGCTTCCGGCTCGTGCTGCCGCGCCGCCAGGAGGTGCCCGCCGGCGACCCGCCGCTGGCGCTGCCGCCGCCCGACCGCGTCGCCGCCGAGGTGCCCATCGGGCTGATCGACATCACGCCGGCGCCCGAGGCGATCTTCGCCGAACGTGAGGAAATCGGTCAGTGAAACGACAGGCTGTTCGGAAGCCCCGGGCGCGGCTTCGGTTGCCCCGCTTGGTGTTCGCGGTGCTGTGCGTGGTGCTGGTCGCCGGCTGCGCCAACGTGCCGCTGGAGTCCCAGCCCGTGGTCGTCTCCGGTGAGCGCCAGGGCCAGGGCTCGGGCGACGTCGTCCCGGAGCCGAAGCCGGACAGCGACCCGCTGACCCTCGTGCGCGACTTCGTCGGCGCGACCCTCAAGCCGGGCCAGAACAACGCGGCCGCCCGCGCCTACCTGGACGAGCAGGGCCGGGCGAACTGGCGGCCGAGCCGCAGCCTGACGATCATCCAGGACACCTTCGGCACGGTCTACGACCCGTCCCCGCAGCCCGACCCGAACACCCTCGTCGTCAACGTGCGCGGGATCGACGTCGGCACGCTCGACCAGAACAGCGCGTTCGTGCCGGACTACAGCCCGGCGGCGCTCAAGGTGAAGGTCCGCAAGCAGGCGAACGGCCAGTGGCGGATCGTCGACCCGCCGCCCGACCTGTACGCGACCGAGTCCGACTTCAGCGAGAACTACACCGCGGTGCCGGTGAACTTCTACTCGGAGCAGTCGGCCACCTTCGTCCCCGACCGGCGCTACGTCGTCGCGAAGCCGCAGTCGGGGTTGCCGAGCCGGGTGATGTACCTGCTGGTCCACGGGCCGTCGACGAGCCTGGCCGGGTCGGTGAAGAACCTGCTCGGCGAACCGGTCGAGATCGACACGAACGTCAAGAGCCTCGACGACGGGACGCTGCTGGTCCCGCTGACCGGGCTGTCCGGCGTCGCCGACGACATCCGGCACCTGATCGCGGCGCAGATCGTCCTCACGCTGCAGTACGTGACGTCGGCGCGGATCCGGATCCTCGCCGACGGCGCCCCGCTGGTCGCGAACCACCCGGACTGGCGGTCGAACGAACTGCCCGCGTACGGCGCTTCGCTGTCGCCGAGCCTGGAGCTGAAGGGCCTGATGACGGTCGACGGCCGGGTGCGGTCGCTGGGCGACGGCGCCCCGGTCGGGGGCCCGGCGGGCAACGGCGGCTACGACGTCGTGAACGCGGCCCAGTCGATCGACGGCAAGCGCCTGGCGGTGGTGGACCGCGACGGCCCCAAGGTGCGGCTGCGGATCGGCGACCTAGGCCACGACCTCCCGCCGGCCGGCCTGGGCGGGACCACGCTGAGCCGCCCGACGTGGCGGCCGGGCACCGGCGAGGTGTGGACGGTGGTCGACCAGGTGTCGGTCGCCCGGATGGTCATGAGCCCGACCAATCAGTGGACCCCGCTGCAGGTCAACGCGACGGACCTGACCCAGCAGGGCGACGTCACGGAGCTGCGGTTCTCCCGCGACGGCGCCCGCGTGGCAGCGGTGGTGAACGGGCTGCTGTGGGTGGCTTCGGTGGTCGGTGCGGGCGATTCGGTGGCGCTGCGCGAGCCGAGGTTGCTGCAGCCGCACGACCTCCAGAACGTGGTCGACGTGGACTGGCTGACCCAGGACACGCTGGTGGCGGTGACGAAGTCGACGTCGCAGCCGGTGATCCGCGTGACGGTGGACGGCCAGCGGATGGACGCGTTCAACAGCTCCAACCTGACCCCCCAGGTCCACGGCGTGACGGCGGCCCCCGGCCGTCCGATCGTGGTGGCGGACGCGAGCGGCCTGTGGACGGCGTCGGTGCTGGGCGAGGTGTGGCGGCCGCACGACCACTCGATGAAGGACGCGGATCCGTTCTACCCGGGCTGAGCCGGCGAAAACTGTCGGTGGTGACGGGGACACTGTCCGTGTGCTGCTACTCGACTTGCTGATCCCCGCCCGGTGCGCCGGCTGCGGGGCCCGCGGGGCGCCGTGCTGCGCCCGATGCGCGGGGGTGTGGGGTTCGGTGTCCGAGGTCGTCCGCGCCCCGGTGACAGGCGTGGCGAGGGTGTTCGCGCTGGCCAGGTACCGAGGTGTGGCGCGGCGATTGCTGATCGCCTATAAGGAGCGCGGGCGCCGGGATCTGGCGGCGTCGCTGGGGCGGGCCTTGGCGGAGGCGCTGGTGGTGCTGCCGCTCCGGAGGGCTTCGGTGGCGGGCGTGGGTGCCGGTCCGGCTCGATCGGAGTTCCCTGGACCGGCCCTGGGGGGTGCCGGGCCCACGGGCTCGGGTTGCTGGGATCCGAGGCTCGGCTTTCCCGATTCGCGTCTCGGCGGCTCCGGTGCCCCGGGCCCGAGCTTCCCCGCCCCGGCCCTCGGAGGCCCCTCGTCGCCACCTGGACGGCGGCCGAAGGGCCCGCCCGCCACCGCGGCGAACGGGTCGCGCTTCGCACGAGAAGCCGGAACCGCTTCCGCGGCCCGGGCGATCTGCCTGGTTCCGGCGCCGAGCCGCCGATCGGCGTCCCGGGTTCGCGGCGGTCCCCACGTCGAGCGCCTGGCCGACGCGGCGGCGAGCGTCCTGGCGGGCTGGGGTTTCGACGTCGCGGTCGCCCCGGCGCTGGAACTGGCCGGCGGCGCGCGCGACGCGGTCGGCCTGGATCGCGCGGAACGGGTGGCCAACCTCGCCGGCCGGTTGCGGTTCCGCGAAGCGGGGCGCCCGCCGCCGGGATTCCCGGTAGTGGTGCTGGACGACGTCATCACCACCGGAGCCACGGCGGCCGCCTGCGTGCGAGCGTTGGAAGGGGAGGGGATCGAGGTGGCCGCGGTTCTGACGCTGCTCGCAGCCGGGTGAGCCGCGTGATCCGGCGCGGGCGCGCACCGGAGCCGTCGGCCGTGTCAGCCGGGGCCGACCGCGACGGCCGGGGGCCGACCGCGACGGCTCCGGCCGGCCGAAGCCGACGAAGCGTCCTCCGGCCAGGAAAACCGGGGTCCACAACCGCACCGCCTCACGGACACCGCACACACCCTCGCCGGACAACCCGCACGTAAAGCGACCGCTCCGACCGCGTCCACCACCGCAAACGCCCCCGAACGGCAGCGCACACCGCGCCTCACCCCGCACGCGGGTGACCCCCATGTCACCTACACGAGTGACATCCGACGGGAACGCAAGCTGCCCCGCGGCCGTTGTCCGGGCATGAGGGTGTCGATCATCAACACTCGGCCGCCGCACCACTCCACCGGGGTGGCGGCTGCGGCGGACCTGGCCGTCACCCTCGGCGTCCACCAGCCGGCAGCGGTGCGCCGTCCGTGTGAACCCACGGCGAACGCACCGCGTCCGACCAGCGGGTGTTTTCGGCTGTTCACCCTCCGCTCACTGCGCGGGGTGACGGAGTCTCATTCCTCGACATCCCCCGGCTCGGGGGCTGTTGCAACGGGCGTGAGGAAGCTAACGTGCTCCGCTATCAGCAATCCCCGCAGGCAGGGAGGTGACGAGCCCATGTCCCTGGCGCCGGAGGTGCGCTGAGTCCGCGCTCGGGTTCCCGGCACGAGACGTCGTGAACCGTTCCCGAGTTCCTTCTCAGCCCGCGATCCGGGCTTCCGTCCCCGCTACACCGGCGCCGTGTGTGAACTCAACAGCTCGCAGTCATCTCAGCGAGGGAGGTCGTGTATGGACATCGTCGTTAAGGGCCGCAACGTAGAGGTGCCCGAGCACTATCGGGCACTCGTCAGCGAAAAGCTGGCCCGCCTCGAGCGCTACGACAGGAAAGTCATCCGGTACGACGTGGAGCTGTTCCACGAACCCAATCGGCGCCAGGCCAAGAGCTGCCAGCGCGTCGAAATCACCGGAAAGGGGCGAGGACCGGCCGTACGCGCTGAAGCGTGTGCCGCCGACTTCTACGCAGCGCTCGATTCCGCAGTCACCAAGCTGGAAAACCGGCTGCGGAGGACACACGACCGGAGGCGCGTTCACTACGGGCGCAGCCGCCCGGAATCGGTCGCCGAAGCGACCTCGGCCCTGCCGGGTGGTGGATCCCCGGCCGCAGCCAGTCCCGCCGCGACTACCGCGGTGTTGGAAGCACCCGAAGCCGAGCCGCAGACGAACGGTTTCGCGGTCGCCGGAGAGATCCACCTGCCCCAGCAGCAGAGCTGGGCCGACGACGACCTGGGTCACCAGCCCGGTCGCGTCGTTCGCGAGAAGCAGCACACCGCGGAGCCCATGACGGTGGACCAGGCTCTCTACGAGATGGAGCTGGTCGGCCACGACTTCTACCTCTTCAACGACTCGGAGGCGGGCCGGCCCAGCGTGGTCTACCGGCGGAAAGGCTTCGACTACGGCGTGATCCGGCTCGGCTGAGCCGGTCTTAAGGAGGCCTGCCGGATGGCCCGCACGCGGCTCGCGTGCGGGC
>NZ_JBEXVF010000144.1:0-6618 GCF_040629235.1 Amycolatopsis sp. NPDC005961
CGGGAAAGATGCCTTGACCCGGCGTCGCCGGCCGTGTTCTGGCTTCGGATCGGGGTTGCGGGGGGTGTGGGTCCCTTTCTTGCGGGGCTCGCGTCAGGACGCCGCCGCGTGCTTGTGTGCCGGGGAGCCCACGCCCAGTAGCTCCTCGATCGCTGCGACCGCTAGGGTCGCCGCATTGCCTTCGCCGTAAGGGTTTCCGACCTGGGCTGGCCTTAGCTCGCCGCTCAGCAGACGCGCCGCCGTGTCCGCGATTCGCTCCGTGTCCGTTCCCACCAGCCATGCGCAGCCTGCCTCCACGACCTCCACCCTCTCGGTGACGTCGCGCAGGACCAGTACTGGTGTGCCGAACGTTGGCGCCTCCTCCTGGATGCCGCCCGAATCCGTCAGCACCAGTGATGCCAGGCGCAGTGCGCGGACCAGGTCCGGGTACTCCAGCGGGTCCGTCACCGTCACGCGTGGCAGGCCGCCCAGTGCTGCCTCGACCTGGTCGCGGACCTGGGGGTTCGGGTGCGCCGGGAACAGCACCTGCACGTCCGGGTGCTCGGCCACGATCAGCTGCACCGCGGCCAGCGTTCGCTCCAGGGGCTCGCCCCACGACTCGCGCCGGTGCGACGTCACGAGCACCAGTCGCTCGTCCGCCTCCGCGATCTCCATCTCCAGCAACGCCAGCGCCGTGTCGCGCGCCGGGAGGTCGCGTGCCGCGATCTCCAGTACCGCGTCGACCACCGTGTTGCCCGTGACCGCGATTCGTTGCCGCGCTACGCCTTCCGAGCGCAGTGCGGCCGCCGCGCCGAGGGTTGGCGCCAGGTGTAGCGCCGCCAGGCGGGACACCATCTGCCGCGCGCCCTCCTCCGGGAACGGTGCGGTGAGGTCGTGCGTGCGCAGCCCGGCTTCGAGGTGCACCACCGGGATGCCCAGCCAGAACGCCGCCAGCGCGCCGGCGAGCGTTGTCGTGGTGTCGCCCTGGACGACGAGCGCGGCCGGGGCGAACCGGCGCAGGACGTCGTCGAGCGCGGGCAGCAGCCCTGCGACCAGCTCCGCCTGGCCGCCGGTCACGCGCGGCGGTACGTCCAGCCACGCGTCCGCGACCAGGCCGAACGGGGACAGGGCCTGCTCGACCATGCCCGCGTGCTGCCCGCTGTGGACCAGGATCGGCCGCATGGCCGGGTGCTCCTCCAGCGCGAGTGCCAGCGGCGCGAGCTTGAGCGCTTCCGGCCGCGTCCCGGCCAGCAACATCACATCCACCCCGCGGTGCCCCTTCTCCACATCGTCCAGTGTCCAGCAAATCGTTGGCAAGGGCCGCCGGCGTGCGAGGGGCGCACGCCGACGGCCCCGGCCTCAGTGCTCCCGCGCCTGGGAGAGGCGGCGGTTGCGGCGGTGGACGGCGATCAGCGCGACGGTCCCGAGCAGGACCAGGAGCACGCCGATGGCCAGCCACCACCCGACGTCGGCGCCGGTGGCGGCGAGGGTGCCCACCCCGCCACCGGCCACGCCGACGCCCGCACCCGGCATCTTGTACATCCGGGCCTCACTCAGGCCGTGCGGCGGTTGCGGGAGATGCGCGTCCCGACCGGCACCGCGATGGCGGCGAGCAGGCCGAGCCCGATCCACAGCCCCGCGCCGGACGCCAGCGGCATCGGCGGTGCGGCCGGGCCGCAGGTCGCCGAGGACACGATCACGTCACCCGAGCCGAGTGCGCCGACGACGCCACCGAGCAGCTTCACGTGGATGGCGTTGACCGTGAGGCTGCCGTCGGCGTTCTTGATCTGCTCGTTGAGGATGATCGTCGCGACGTTGACCACGCCGATGGCCACCTTGATCTGGGTGTTCGGCGCAGGGTTGGCGTCGACCGCGCCGATGCTGCCGAGCTTCGCGTCGGCCAGCGTGCTGCTGCCCTTCACCCCTTCCTGGGTGGCGGTGCAGACGGCTTCGACGGTCTTGACGCCGACGTTGCCGAGCGCGGCCTTGAGCAGCGGCAGGCCGACGTCGGCGGTGGTCGCCTTCGCCGTCACCGCGCCGGAGTTGTCGTCCCGCTTGGCCTCGGCGGTGATCACGCCGGCCGTCAGGATCCCGGCCGCGTTCGCGCTGGCGACGGTGCTCGTCGTCGGCCCGGCGGTGCTGGCGGCCGCGAGCGGCCCCAGCTTGACCGCGGGTTGGCCGAGCAGCGTCACGTCGACCTTGACGCCGTACGCGGAACCGTCGCCGGGAGCCGCCGAAGCGGGGGCCGCGCCGGCGAGCACGACGCTCGCCACGACCGCGGCGAGCAGCCCGCCACGGCGTACGAGGGAGCTCTTCATCAACTGATCCTCCGAATTCGCTGAGTTTCCGGGTGAAAGCGTGACCGCGGGCGCGGATCGATCCTGCCTGCCTCGATTCGGCACGCGAATCGACTATCGCCAAGACCGCCGCGAATAGCACACAAAATGGGGTTGATCACCGGATCGGGTAGTGCTTTCGGGCGTTTTCGCAGGTCGAACCCGACATCACCCGGTCGGCCTAGCAAGTTCGCCGGCAATTCTGCCGAATGGCCGGTCAAACCCCACCTCCGAGTGGAATCGCGAGGCGTCCATGACTTACGCTCGCCCGGGGTCCGCAGCTTGACCGAAGAACCGACACCGAGAGGACCGTCGTGGCCGTAGCGAGCGCTCCGAACTCAGGTACGACGAAGTTTCCCCTGGTCATCGCGCTCGGCGCGCTGGTGGTCGCGGGGGCCGCGCTGGTGCTGGCCGAGCGGTTCTACCGCGAACTGGAAGTGCGCCTCGCCGGCGTGATCCTCGATCTCATCACTACATCGGGTGTTTATGTCGCTCCCGACCGGGAGTCCGTTTACTTTGGGTTGAGCAGCGCTACTCCATTCGGGTTGAGAATGACGCCGGAATGTTCTTCCGCGTTCCTTTTGCTGCCACTGCTCGTTGTGACGATGGCGATGCTGTACTTCCGGCCCGCCAATGCGAAGCGGCTCTTCTTTTCCCTCGGCATTTCCGCGCTCGTCGTCGTCTTGGTGAATCAACTGCGCATTCTGACGATCGTCGGGCTCGTCCACGAGTTCGGCACAGACGAGGGTTACTACTGGGGCCACACGCTGCTCGGCTCGATGGTCAGCGTGCTCGGCGGCGCCGTCTCGCTCGTCCTGTTCGTCTGGCTCGCGACGCGGAAGAAGAAGGCATGAGCGTCAAGGTCCTGCTGGCGATCACGCAGGCGTTCGCGCTGACGATGAGCGTGGCGTTCCTGGTGTACGTCGTCGTGATCGTCGTGCCCTACCTGCGCCGCAAACCCGCGCCGGTGGGTGATCCGGCGGACTTCACGTGGCACTTCTTCGTGCCGTGCCGCGACGAAGAGTCCGTCATCCGCGAGACCATCCGCTACCTCCGCACGACGTTCCGCAAGGCGCACGTCTGGGTCGTCGACGACGACTCCGACGACCGCACCGCCCGCGTCGTGCGGATGCTGTGGCGGCGCCACGGCGGTTACGACCCGTACCTGCACCTCGTGCCGCGCGTGCGCCCCGAGGCCCGGACCGGCAAGGGTGACGCCCTCAACGCCGCCTACCGGGCGCTCAACGACTGGATGGGCCCGGCGGCGACCCGCGACGACGTCGTGGTCGTGGTGGTCGACGCCGACGGCCGCCCGGCCCCGAACTGCCTGGAGGTCTGCGCGGCGGACCACCTCTTCGGCGACGAGGGGATCGGCGCGGTCCAGCTCGACGTCTGGATGAGCAACGTCGGCACGCCCCCGCCGACGCGCAACCCCGTCGGCCGCTGGTTCGGCCTGAAGCTGGCGCAGCTGCAGGACCTCGAGTTCCGGACGGCGATCGCGGCGATCCAGACGTCCCGCGGCTTCACCGGCACGATCTCCATGGGCGGCAACGGCCAGTTCACCCGGCTCACCGCGCTCGACTCGATCGCCGGCCCCGACGAACAGCCGTGGCGCGGCTCGCTGCTGGAGGACTTCGAGCTCGGCGTCCACCTGCTCACCGAAGGCTGGCGCACCGGGTTCACGCCGGATTCCCATGTGGCGCAGGAGGGTCTGTACAGCCTGCGGCGGTTCCTGGTGCAGCGCACGAGGTGGGGCCAGGGCACCATGCAGTGCGCGCGGTACCTGCGGCGGATCTGGGACTCGCCGCACGTCAGCACGCTCGGCGCCGCGGAGATGATGTACTACCTGGCCCAGCCGTGGCTGCAGCTGCTCGGCTCGCTGCTCTACCCGATCCCGTTCATCCTGCTGATCGTCAGCACCGCGGGCGACCCGGCGCAGATGTGGACGTGGTTCACCGGCGGCGCGTGGATCCTCTTCGCCATCTACGGCTCGTTCGGGCTGCTGCCGTTCCTCGTCTGGGGCCCGATCTACCAGCTGAAGTGCTTGCGCAGCCGCAATGTGCTGCGCGGCATCGGTCTCGGCTTCGCCTACGCGGCGTACATCTACACGTTCTACGTGACGTCGTGGCGCGCGCTGTTCCGGCTGGTCCGCGGCCGCAACGGCTGGGCGAAGACGCGCCGCAACACCGAACAGGCGGCCGGGGCGAAGGTCGCGCTCGACGCGTGAGCGCGACCTCCGCCCCCGGTCAGAAGGCCGGGAGGATCCGGACGTCGTCCGCCTTGACGAACGCGATCCGGTGCCCGAACTGGATCTGGACGTACTTGAGCTTGCCCTTCACCACCACGTGGTCGGCCACGTCGAACGTCGTGGCCGAGTAGTACTCCGAGCCGACCGTCCCGGCCGAGGAGTACTTCTGCCCGGCCGCCAGCGTGTACGGCAGCGGCGTGATGGCCTGCACCTTGACGTTCGCCGGGTAGGCCTCGGGCTCGGGGTACGCGCGCCCGTAGACCGGGATCGTCGCCAGCCCCGGCTTCGGGGTCACCACGAGCCCGATCGCGGGCTTCGCGACGCGGGCGCCGCGCGGGTTGTGGAACCAGCCCTTCTGCCCGAGGTACCAGATCGCGGTCCAGTCGCCGCTGACGTCGGCGACGGCGTACCGCTGCCCGGTCGCGGCCCGGCTGCCGACGTCGGAGACGGCCATGGTGGACGGCGAACCGTCGGTGTGCAGGCCGACGTCCTTCAGCAGCGGCGAGGCGTCGTTCGGCTCCGAGTGCAGCACGACGGCCTCGGAACCCCTTGTCGCACAAGGCGTTCCGACGGCGTCACAGCCGGTGAAGATCGGCTGGTTCTTCGCGAAGTCCGGGTCGATGGTGACCAGCGACGAGCCGGGCAGCCCGAACCCGCCGAGCGGCGCGCCGAGCAGGTCGAAGTAGTGCGACCAGTCCCAGTAGGGGCCCGGGTCCCAGTGCATGCCCGCGATGGTCGACGGGACCGTCCCCGGCACGTTGTCGTGGCCGATGATGTGCGCCCGGTCGAGCGGGATGTCGTACTTGCGCGCGAGGTAGCCGACGAGCTTCGCGCTCGACCGGTACATCGCTTCGGTGTACCAGGTGCCCTTCGCGGCGAAGCCCTCGTGCTCGATGCCGATGGACTTCGCGTTGATGTACCAGTTGCCGGCGTGCCAGGCGACGTCCTTGGTCGGCACGTGCTGCGCGATCAGGCCGTCGTTGGAGCGGATCGTGTAGTGCCAGCTCACGTAAGTCGGGTCCTGGGCGAGCTTGAGGACGCTGTCCCAGTAGCCCTCGGTGTCGTGGATGACGATGTGGTCGATCTTCTGGCTGACCGGCCGGTTGGCCAGGTCGTGGTTGCCGTAGTCGTCGTTCGGCAGTTCCTGGTACGGCGCCGGGACCGACTCGCACGCGACGGTCCTCGGGCACTCGACGTTCGCGGGGTTGCCGGGGTGCCGCTTCGCGGCGACGCCCGGCGTCGCGGCCAAGGTGACCTGCTGGCCGTCGTCCGTCGTGCGGGCGACGCCGGTCTTGATCGTGTCGAAGACCTCGTCGGCGAACGTCTGGGCGGCTTCTCCGGTGGATCCGCTGTAGCGCGCCACGGCGTCGTACCAGTCGGCTTGGCCGGCGTGGTACTTCGCGAGCAGGGCGGCGCCGCCCCGGATGTTCTGGGCCGGGTCCGTGCGGAGGGTCTCGGCTGTTCGGCCGGTGAGCTGGGCGGCCTCGTCGATGGTCTGGAGACCCGGTGGGGGAGTGGCGGGCCCGGCCTCCGGGTGGAGGGCGGGGCGGGCGTCGTCGCCACGGGGGTCTTCGGTGCCCTCGTCGTGGTGGGAGGTGGCCGCTCCGGCTTCCCTCACGTCGGTGAGGTGCATGGGGCCGTAGCCGGCCGACGTGCTGGGCGTTCCGGCGTTGAAGTCCCAGCGGGACTCCAGGTAGGAGACGCCGAGGAGGACGTTCTCGGGGACGCCGAACTCGGTGGCCGCGGCGGTGAAGTCGCGTTGGCGTTGTTCGGTGGTGGCTGCTTGGGCCGGAGCGGCGGCGAGGCCGGTGAGGAGCGTGACGGCGGCGAGGAGCGCCGCGGATCTCGGGAGGGAACGGGATGACATGGGCATAAACCCCCAGGATTTTGGTGCCAGGTGGTGAGAACCTAACCAGAAACTCACTCCAGGGGTAAGGGGCGGTGACCGCTCCTCGTCTTTGATTGTTCAACACCGGATACCCGGCCTCAAGGGCGCCTTCGGCGTCGCTTCGCGATGAGCTTCGCTCACCCTTGACCCCGGGTCTCCGGTGCTGA
>NZ_JBEXVF010000145.1:0-6322 GCF_040629235.1 Amycolatopsis sp. NPDC005961
AGTACCTGGCCTACGCGCGCTGGTGATCCCCAACTACGGCGTCCCGGACCCGGCGATCGCGTTCTCCTTCAACGAACTCTGCGTCGAAGCGGCGGGCAAGGACGACCGGATCAGCGCCGCGCTGTGGGTGTCTCCGAGAGCCGAAGACGCCGACCGGACCGACGAGGCGTTGAAGCTGGCGGGCGAGGACGGTGTGCGAGCGCTCAAGCTCAGCTTCCTGCTGGGTGGCAAGGCCTCCGACCCCGCGTGCAGGCCGCAGCTGGACAAGATCTTCGCCACCGCGCGGGAGCACGACCTCGTCGTGCACGTCCACACCTCGCCGGGCGCGGCGTCCGACATCGACGAGGTCGGCAAGCTCGTCGACGCCTACGCCGGCGACGTCAAGCTGCACCTCGTCCACTTCGGCGGCGGGATGAGCGGGCACATCAAGCTCGTCGGCGGCCGCTTCTTCGACTGGATCGCCGCCGGGAAGCAGGTCTACACGGACCTGTCCTGGGCGATCGGCTTCACCCCCCGCTGGCTCGTCGAGGAGATCTCACGCCGGGGCCTCGGCCACGACCGCGTGCTGTTCGCCTCCGACGAGCCGTGGGGCGATCACGAGGGCGAACTCGCCAAGCTGGCCGCCGCGGCCGGCGACGGCGAGCTCGCCGACCTGGTTTTCCGCGGCACGTTCGATGTGCTGTACGGACCGAAGAAAGGGAAATAGACCGATGGCAGAGCTGACCGAGACCGAGAAGACCAGCCTCGACGAGATCCCGCACCCGTCGCTGCCGCAGGGCTCCAACCTGTACGGCGGGACCAAGGTCTTCCCGGACTACCAGGCCGAACCCGGCCAGAGCTACTTCACGCTCGTGCACGGCATCGCGCACGAGTCGTCGGTGAGCTTCGTCGCGATCCTGCAGGCGACCCGCGCGCTGCGGAAGGGCTTCGAAGCCGCGATCTACTTCTACGGCCCGGGTTCGTTGAACTGCCTGGCCACCCGCGGCTTCCCGACCACCGGCAACGCCGCGTTCCCGGGCGAGCTGAACATCAACGACCAGCTCAAGACGTTCATCAGCGAGGGCGGCAAGGCGTACTGCTGCCGCTTCGGCCTCTCGCTGCACGGCGCCCGCGAGGAGGACCTCATCGAGGGCGTCATCCCGACGCACCCCCTCGACGTCCAGGACGCGCTGATCCACTACGCGCGCAAGGGCGCGATCATCAACTCCACCTACATGTTCTAGGGAGCGGTCTGTGCGCGTTGGCATCGAAGAAGACCTGGAAACCCGCGCCGACATCGCCGTCCGCGGAGTGCGTGTGGACGCACCTGTGCAGCGCAGCAAAGGCGCCGGGCCGAGCGACGACGGCCACCTGGTGGTCGACGGTGCCAACGCCACGCTGCCGCTGAACCCCGACAGCCCGTACGCCGTCCGTGACGGCCGGATCTTCCGCGAGACGGTCGACCTCGGCCTGAGCGTCGCGCCGGTCGGCCGGCCGCGGTTCTACGATCTGTCCACCGCGGACGGTGTGCCGTACCGGAAGATCGCGCTGCTGCACGGCAAGGACGTCCTCGCGACGACCGTCGTGCAGACGTGCATCCGGTACACCGAGGACCAGCGCTGCCGGTTCTGCACCATCGAGGAGTCGCTGCGGGCGGGGTCCACAGTGGCCGCGAAGACCCCGCAGCAGCTCGCGGAAGTCGCCGAGGCGGCGGTGCGGCTCGACGGCGTCCGGCAGATGGTGATGACGACCGGCACGACGTCCGGGCCCGACCGCGGCGCGCGGCACCTCGTGCGCTGCGTCCGCGCGGTGCTCGACGCCGTGCCGGGGCTGCCGATCCAGGTGCAGATCGAGCCGCCGGGCGATCTGGGCGTGCTCCAGGACCTGCGCGACGCCGGGGCGACGTCGATCGGCATCCACGTCGAGTCGCTGGACGACGACGTCCGGCGGCGCTGGATGCCGGGCAAGTCGACCGTGCCGCTGGCGGAGTACGAAGCCGCGTGGGTGGAAGCGGTCCGCGTCTTCGGCCGCAACCGCGTCTCGACGTACTTGCTGATCGGGCTCGGCGAGGATCCGGACTCCCTTGTGGACGGTGCCGGACGGCTGATCGACCTGGGCGTCTACCCGTTCGCCGTGCCGATGCGGCCGATGGTCGGCACGCTGGCCCGGCGGGACGGCGCGACCGCGCCTTCGCCCGCGCTGGTCGCCGACGTCACCGGCCGGATCGCCGCGCTGCTGCGGGCGGCCGGGATGACCGGCGCCGACCAGGGCGCGGGCTGTGCCGCGTGCGGTGCCTGCGGCCTGCTCAGCGCGGCGGGTGGCTGACGTGGACCACGACATCCTCGCGTTGCTGGGTGACGTCCGCAGTGTCGCCGCCCGCCCGGCGTTCTCCATCGGCGAAGCCGGCCACAGTGGACTGACCGCGTACCGCGCGTTGCGCCACGAAGCTTTCGTGGCGCGGCAGGGACTTTTCGCCGGACACGACCTCGACGACCACGACACCGACCCGCGCACCCTGGTCCTGGTCGCCCGGGACAACCACAACACGGTGCTGGGTGGCGTTCGCCTCGGCCCGGCGACCGACGGACCCGACATCGGGTGGTGGCAGGGCGGCCGCCTGGTCGTCGCGCCCGGCTCGCCGGCCGGGATCGGCTCGGCGCTGGTCCGCGCGGCCTGTGCGCGGGCCGAAGCCGAAGGCGCGCTGCGGTTCGAGGCGACCGTCCAGACGCGCACCGAGCGGATGTTCACCCGGCTCGGCTGGCAGCGGGTGCGGCCGGTGACCGTGGCCGGGCACGACCACGTCCTGATGCGGTGGCCGATCGGCCGGATCGCCGCACTGGCCCGCTCGACCAAGGCCGCGCTCGGCCCGCTGCTGCAAGGACTGACCGGCGTACCCGGCTTCATCGGCGACGACGGTGTGCCGCTGCCCGGCACCGACGTCGTCGCGGCCTGCGACGCGATCATCCCGTCGATGGTCGAGCGCGACCCGGAATGGGCGGGCTGGTGCTCGGTCCTGGTGAACCTCAACGACCTGGCCGCGATGGGCGCCGCCCCGACCGGGCTGCTCGACGCGCTGGGTGCGCGTGACGCGTCCTTCGCCGCGAGAGTCCTGAGCGGACTGCGGAAGGCGAGCGAGGCGTACGGCGTGCCGGTGCTCGGCGGGCACACGCAGTTCGGCGTCCCGGCCTCGCTTTCGGTGACGGCGCTGGGCCGGACCGCCGACCCGGTGCCCGGTGGCGGCGGCGAGCCGGGGCAGCGCGTCTGGCTCACCGCCGATCTCGGCGGCGGCTGGCGGCCGGGCTACACCGGACGCCAGTGGGACTCGACCAGTTCCCGCCGCACGCCCGAGCTGCGGGAACTGCTCGGCTCGGTCGCGAAGGCCCGGCCGTCGGCGGCCAAGGACGTCTCGATGGCCGGGATCGCGGGCACCCTCGGCATGCTCGCCGAGGCGTCCGGCTGCGGCGCCGTGCTGGACGTCGAGCGCGTGCCGCGGCCGCGCGGAGCGTCCACAGGGGACTGGCTGACCTGCTTCCCGGGCTTCGCGATGCTGACCACGGGCGCACCCGCGCCCGCGGGCCCGGCGGTCACCGCGGACTGCGGCGAACTGGTCGCGGGCACCGGCGTCACGCTGCGCTGGCCCGACGGCGAATCGACGCCCGCCATCGACGGCGGCGTCACCGGATTGGGGAACTCATGACGACGCTGAGGATGGCCGCGGTCGCCGCGCCGTTCGACCGTGACCTCGAGGGCGACTTCGCCCGCATCGAGAAGCTGATCGGCGAGGCGAAGGCCGAGGGGGTCCGGCTGCTGGCCCTGCCCGAAGCGGCGCTCGGGGGCTACCTCGCCAACCTCGACGGCGGCGCCGAGGGGCCACCCGCGCTGGCCGCCGACGGCCCGGAGATCGGGCGGCTGGCCGCCCTGGCCGGTGACCTCGTCGTCACGGCGGGGTACTGCGAACTCGCCGACGGCCGCCGCTACAACTCCGCGGTCTGCGTGACCGGCGACGGCGTCCTCGGCCACCACCGCAAGGTGCACCAGCCCCTGGCCGAAAACGCCAGCTACGGCGCCGGCCGCGGGTTCGCCGCGTTCGACACGCCGGTCGGGCGGCTGGGCATGATGATCTGCTACGACAAGGCTTTCCCCGAGTCGGCGCGGGCGCTGGCCCTGGACGGCGCCGAGATCGTCGTCTGCATGAGCGCCTGGCCCGGCAGCCGGACCAACGCGGCTCCCGACCTGGCCCAGGACCGCTGGAAGCGGCGGTTCGACCTGTTCGACCGGGCCCGCGCACTGGAGAACCAGATCGTCTGGGTCTCGGCCAACCAGTCCGGCACCTTCGGCGACCTCCGGTTCGTCGCGGGCGCGAAGATCGTCGATCCCGGCGGTGAGGTCGTCGCCGACACCGGGGTCGCCGAAGGCATGGCGATCGCCGAGATCGACGTCCAGGCCGCGCTGGCCACGGCGCGGCGGTCGATGGGACACCTGGCGGACAGACGGCCCGACGCCTACCCCGTTAGTGTCCCGTGAATGGGGCAGATCCGGATCGCCGCCGTCGCCGCGCACTTCGGCCGCGACCTCGACTTCGACCTGCAGCGCATCGCGACGCTGATCGACCACGCGCGCTCGTCGGGCGCGGCGTTGCTGGTGCTGCCGGACGCGGCGCTCGGCGGCTACCTCGCCGACCTGCGCCATCCGGACCCGGAAGCGCTCCCGCCGGCCCTCGACCCCGACGGGCCGGAGCTGAAGGCCGTCCGGTCGCTGGCCGCGGAGATGGTGGTCTGCGTCGGCTACTGCGAAGCGGACGGGCCACGCCGCTACAACTCCGCGCTGTGCGTGACCGGCGACGGCGTGCTCGGCCGGCACCGCAAGGTGCACCAGCCGCCGGGGGAGAGCATCGCCTACGAGGCGGGTGACCGGTTCGCCGCGTTCGACACGCCGGTCGGGCGGCTGGGCATGCTGATCGACTACGACAAGACGTTCCCCGAGTCGGCCCGGTCCCTCGCCGTCGACGGCGCCGACATCGTCGCCTGCCTGAGCGCGTGGCCGACCAGCATCACCAACCGCGCGCCGCGGATGGCGCAGGACCGCCAGTCACGGCTGTTCGACCTCTACGACCAGGCGCGGGCGGCGGAGAACCAGGTCGTGCTCGTCTCGTCCAACCAGACGGGCGCGATGGGCGGGATGCGGTTCCTCGGCCAGGCCAAGGTCGTCGGGCCGGGCGGGGAGATCCTCGCCCGGACCTGGTCGAAGGCCGGCATCGCGGTCGCCGAGCTGGACGTCGGGCAGGAGCTCGCGAACGCCCGCCGGGTCCTGCACCACCTGGGGGAACGGAAACCGTCGGTTTACCGGGAGGCCTGATGCGCATCGCCCTGCTGAGCTACTCGACCAAGCCGCGCGGCGGCGTCGTGCACACGCTCGCCCTGGCCGAGGCGCTGGCGGCGCTCGGTGAGGACGTCACCGTGTGGACGCTCGGGCGCGGCGGCGACGCGGGGTTCTTCCGGCCGGTGGACCCCGCGGTGCGGCAGGAGATCGTCCCCTTCCCGGATGTCCCCGGCGAGAGCGTCGGCGAGCGGATCCTGCGCTCGATCGCGGTGCTGCGGGCCGCGTTCACCCCGGACGCGTACGACATCGTGCACGCGCAGGACTGCATCAGCGCGAACGCCGTCGACCGGTGCGTCCGCACGATCCACCACCTCGACACCTTCACGACGCCGGAGCTGGCGGCCTGCCACGAACGCGCGATCGTCCGGCCGTACGCGCACATCTGCGTGTCGGCGTCCGTCGCCGCCGAGGTGCGCGACGGCTGGGGCATCGAGGCCGCGGTGATTCCCAACGGCGTCGACTACGACCGCTTCGCGACCGCGCCGCGTACCTCTTCGCGGGGGCGATACGTCCTGGCGGTGGGCGGGATCGAGCCGCGGAAGGGCTCGCTGGACCTGCTGGAGGCGTATGCGTTGCTGGCCGAGCCGGACCTCCGGCTGCTCATCGCCGGCGGCGAGACGCTGTTCGACTACCGCGACTACCGGACGCGCTGGGAGAAGCGCGCCGCCGAGCTGGGCGTCTCGCCGGTCGTGCTGGGCCCGGTGGCGCACGACGAGCTGCCGTCGCTGACGGCTTCGGCGGCGGTGTTCGCCTTTCCCTCCACCAAGGAGGGTTTCGGGCTGGCCGCGATGGAGGCCCTGGCGGCCGGGGTTCCGGTGGTGACGCGCGATCTGCCGGTGCTGCGGGAGGTCTTCGGCGGCGCCGCGCGGTTCGCCACCGACCCACCCGGCTTCGCCCGGGCTCGCGATCGTCCGTGCCTCCTCCTTCCGCCGCTCCTACCTGCTGGCCGGCACGGTGACGCCGG
>NZ_JBEXVF010000146.1:0-6321 GCF_040629235.1 Amycolatopsis sp. NPDC005961
GGAGAGTAGGACACCGCCGAACTTACGTTGGGAGAGGGCCTGGGCCCGGTTGAGACGCGAGTCTCCCGGCCCAGGCCCTTTTTCATGCCCAGGGCATGACCGTGTCGTCCGCCCGGGCACGCGTGTCGTCCGCCCGGGTATGCGTGTCGTCCGCCCAGGTACGCGTGTCGTCCGGCTGGGTACGCGTGTCGTCCGTCCAATCACGCGTGTCGGCTCCCCAATCACGCGAGTCGACCCTCCAGGCACGCGACCCGACCGGCTGGGGCGAACCCGCGGCGTGCTCAGGCACGGGACTCGCGTGACCAGGGCCGGAACTCGCGTGATTGAAGGCGAAACTCGCCACCGCGGCCGGCCAACTCGAGTGCTCAGGCAGGCATCTCGCGTGATTGAGCGGGCATCTCGCGTGATTGGAGGGGCATCACGTGTGATTGGGGGGTCGACTCGCGTACCTGGAGCGTCGGCTTGCTTACCTGGAGGGGTCGGGTGGGTATGAGAAGGGGCCAGGAGCGTCAGCTCCTGGCCCCGGGAAACGCAGAGACTTACTTGATGGCCGAGCCGGCCTGCCAGTCGGCCCAGGACTTGGACCAGTCGCCGTACAGGTCCCACACCGGGAGCTGCGGGCCGCCGGAGTTGGTCACCTCCACGACGTCGCCCAGGCCCATGTTCTGGAAGAACCACTGGGCGTTCGCGCCGTTCAGGTTGATGCAGCCGTGGGACACGTTCGAGCTTCCCTGCTGGCCCACGCTGTTCGGGTTCTCGTGGACGAACTCGCCGTCATTCGAAATCCGCTCCGAGAACTTCTCGTTCGACCGGTACGCCTTCGGGTCCGGCGGGCAGACGCCGTACGTGCACGAGTCCATCGTGTAGTTCGCCTGCTTGTCCGAAATGACGTGCGCGCCCAAATGTGTCGGGGTCGCGTCCTTGCCCATCGAGATCGGCATGGACTTCACCATCGCGCCGTTGTGGAAGATCTGCATCTGCTCGGTGTTGCCGTCCGCCTTGGCGACCCAGGAATCGTGCACCTTGTACGTTTCCGTGCGATCCTCCGCACCGAAGACGCCGTTGCCGAAATCGACGCCGTAGATCTTCGCCGACACCTTCAGCGTCGTGCCGGCCTTCCAGTACTCCTTCGGCCGGTAGTGGACGTTCGAGTCGTCGATCCAGTACCAGCCGCCGTCCTGCTTCGGTGTCGACTCCACCGTCAGGGCCTTCTCCACCGCCGCCTTGTTCTTCACGGCGATCTTCCCGAAGCTGAACACGATCGGCTGCCCGACGCCGACCCCCGTGCTCGCCACCGCGGCCGGCGCCGGAATCAGGTTGGCGTTCGCCTGCTTCTTCGGCGCGACCGTGCTGATCTGGTTGTCCTGTTCGACCGGCTTCCCGTCGGCGCCCTGGGCGTGCGCGACGATCTTGTACGTCGCCCCGTAGCCGAGCGGCTCGGTCGACGTCCAGCTGGCCCCGTCGTCCGCGAGCTTGCCGCCGACCTTGTTCCCCTTCGCGGTGTTGGTCACCGTGACGTCGAGGAGCTTCCCGTTGGCGGCCTTGACGACGACGGGCGTCGCCGGGTTCACCCCCGTGCCGCCCGCGGGCTCGAACGACACCGCGACCGGGGTCGCGGACGCCGACGCGGAACCGGACGCGGGCGTCCCGCCGGCGGTCGAACCGCCGTCGTCCCCGGAGGAGCAGGCGGAAAGCAGCAGTGCTCCGGCGAGGATTCCGGCCACCGAAAGTAAAATCTTCTTGGGGAGCATATTGTCTCTTTTTGGGAAATTGGGATCGGCGGGCATTCGTCGTCAAAACTACGCGATAGCAATGACGTTCTTCCCGGCGGATCGGTGCATCGGCGTGACGTGGATCACGTGACGACGAGGCCCGGTGCCCCGTAGAGTCCCGGCCCGCTCACCGAGATCCCCTCGAGGAACTCCTGAGCGGCCGAGTACGCCTGTTCCGCCAGTGCTTCGGTGTGCCCGAAATCGAGCGGGTTCACACGTACCGGCGCCGGCCCCGGCAGGTACACCACCGGCACGCGCGCGGCCGCCGCGGGCGCTTCCAGCACCGCCTGGTTCCGCATGGAGATCATCGCGGTGAACATCATCACCTCGGCGAACGTCCGCGGCGCGCCCGGCAGCTTCCCGGGAAATGCGCAGTCGAGCACCACCAGCGACTTCGCGCCCATCGCCAGCGCCTGGCGCATCGGCACGTTCGCGACGAGCCCGCCGTCGTAGAGCAGCCGGCCGTCGTGCTCCACCGGCGGGAAGATCCCCGGGATGGCGCAGCTCGCCAGGAGCGGCTCGAGCAGCCGCCCGGACCGGATCAGCAGCGGCTCGGCCGTGTCGACCTGCGTCGTGACGACGCCGAGCGGCAGCGCCAGGTCCTCGAAGCGGGTCTCGGCGCCCACGTGGTCGGCGATGATCGTCGTGAGGCCGCTGTTGGGGAACAGGTGCGTCTTGCTCTGCGCCAGGGCCCGGACGCGGCTCAGCACGCCGCCGGGGAACGCCTCGGCGCGCGTCATGTGCGCCCAGATGCCGTGCAGGCGCGCCAGCGCGTCGTCGCCGGGCAGGGCCAGCACCGCCGCGTTGAGCGAGCCGACCGACGTGCCCGCCACCAGATCCGGCGTGAGGCCGGCCTCGGCCAGCGCGCGCAGCATGCCGACCTGCATGGCGCCGAGGCTGCCGCCCCCGCCGAGAACGAACCCGATCGGCCGGGGAAGATCCGCGAGAGTCATACCGCCGAATGTAGTAAGCCCGACTTTCGCAGGTCGTGCCGCCCGGGACGACGGAGTTAGCCTGCTGGGCGTGGCCGAGCTGGAGCTGCGCCATCTCAGGGCCGTCCGCGCCGTCGCGGACGGCGGCAGCGTGAGCCGTGCCGCCACCGTTCTCGGCGTCAGCCAGCCCGCGCTCACCGCGCAGCTCAAGCGGATCGAGCGGATCCTCGGCGGCGACCTCTTCGTCCGCGGCCCCAGCGGCGTGCGCCCGACCGAGCTCGGCCGGTTCGTGCTCGCCCGCGCCGACGCGCTGCTGTCCGACATGCAGGCCCTCGTCGCCTCCGCCCGGCGCCACGGCGAGGGCGTCGCCGAGACGCTCAAGATCGGGTACGTGCCGCTGCTCATCATCGGCCTGTTCATCGAGGAGCTGGGGGACCTCGACGTCCAGACGTACGCCGAACCCGCGTCGCTGACCCTGCTCAAGCTGCTCTCGACCGGACGTGTGGACGTCGCGCTGCTCGAACGCTTCGACGGCACCGAGTCGCGGCACTTCGCCGGCCTGACTGTGCGGACGCTGGCCACCGAACCCATCTTCGTCGGCATCGCCGAGGGACACCCGGCGATCCGCGACGGCGTTGTCGATCTGGCGGACCTGGCCGCCTGCGACTGGATTCTCCCGCCTCCGCACGAAAACTGCGTGCGCGTGCGGTTCCTGCAAGCGTGCGCGGCCGCCGGGTTCACACCGCGGGTGCGGCACTTCACGTCGGAGGCGGGCACGGCGGGGACGCTCATCGCGCAGGGGGCCGTCTGCCTCGCGCAGGCGGCTTCGGCGCCGCCGCCAGGGCTCGTGGCGTTGCCTCTGGCCGGTGACCCGCTGTGGACGACGCTGTTGTTCGCGACGCGCGAGGACGACGCACGGACTCCGGTGACCGAGCGGGTGTTCGGGTGCGCGGAAGCCGCGTATACCGCGTCACGGCAACGGAATCCGCATTTCGCGCGCTGGTGCGGGCCGGCGCCGGCCCGATAGGCGGCATAACGCCGGTGTTATCCCCGCTGGGATTACTGCCCGGCGCGGCAACGGGAGAAGCTCACGAAGTCCCCACCTGTTGCCGACAAGGAGCAACGAATGCACTTCAGACGAGCAATGGCGCTCGGCGCGCTGTGCGTGGCCCTCACCGGCCTGCTCTCCCCACCCGCGAGCGCGACGACCGAGGCGACCACGCTGTCGATCAGCCAGCTGGTCCAGGAGCAGAACCAATGGTGCTGGGCCGCCAGCGGCCTGACCATCGCCCGGTTCCTCGGCTACGGAACGAACGTCAGCCAGAACACCTTCTGCGACTACTCGCGCGGCTACCCGGCCGGTTCGCAGTGTCCCAACCAGGCCGGCGAGCTGACCTACGTCCAGCGGGGCTACCAGGCGCTCGGCCTGCGGCCCGGCACGGTGACCGGTGCGTTGAGCTTCGCGTCGGTGCAGACCGAGATCGGCGCGCGGCGCCCGGTCGAGACCGGCATCTACTGGACCGCCGGCGGCGGGCACGCCCAGGTGATCTACGGCTACGACGCGAGCGGGCTCGTCTACTACGGCGACCCGTGGCCGAGCAGCCAGCGTTACAGCGCGATGGCGCACTCGAGCTACGTCCGCAACGGGCAGTTCCAGTGGGCGCAGTCCCTCTACCGGATCGGGGCGTGACCGTGAACTTCTTCCGTGGACTCGCAGTCCTGGTCGCGGGTGCGGCCCTGGTGCTCGGTTTCGGTGACCCGGCTTCGGCTTCCGAGCCTTCCGCTGGTGAGGTCACCGCCGCGGTCAAGGCGGCGGACGCGCAGCTTTCGGCCTTCTTCGGCCAGCTCGACCGGCGGGCGGGCGTCCAGCGCGCGAATGTCGTGCAGGCGCCCGCGGTGGACGGCTCGCCGCAGCCGGTTTACTCGCTGGACCCGGCTTTCGTCGCCGGGAAGCCGGGGGCCGCGCCCGCGTCGCTCGCGTTCTACGCGGTGCGCGCTTCGGCCTCGACCGGGCGGCAGGCCACCGTGTGGGTGACGCCGGAAGCGGGCGGCTGGGCCGCGAGCAACTTCACCACCGGCACCGAGGAGCTGACCTACCCGGCGCAGGCCGGTGGCGATCTCGTGTTCACCGAACCGCAGGTCAACGCGTGGTACCGGGTGCGCGACGGCCGCGTGCTGGCGCTCAACGACCCGGCTCGCCGGCGCGTCGGCGAAGGCGTCACGCTGGCCGCGTACCAGCAGCTGGTGCACCGGCTCTACGGCGACAAGCTGCCGGGTTCGGCGTACCGGGAGCAGGGCAAGCTCGGCGGGTACGACCTCGCCTCGGCTCCGGCTCCGGTCGCGGCGCCGGGCACCGGATCCTGGCCGTTCGTCGCCGGTGGGGCGCTGCTCGCGCTCGGCTTGGCCGGCTGGGCCACCGGCAAGGCGGCGCGCGCCCGCCGTTGACGCCGGGAGGGTGCGGCCCGGGTCCGCCCGGGCCGCACCCTCGTGGCCGCGAGCCACGGTTCAAGAGATTGCTGGCCACGGGCGCGTGGGCCCTCCGGGCGCTGCCGGGCTCGGGCGCGGTGAGCGCCCCGATGTGGCGTCGGGTGCGTCCGGGGTGAGGGTCAGGGCACGCGCTCGGGCTCGCGTTCCGGGGTGGCGAGGGCTTTGCGCTTCTTCAAGCGCAGCAAGAAGAACACCCCGACCGCCGCGAGCACGCCGACCACGATCAAGCCGCCCGTGTTCAGCACGCCTTCGATCCGCTTTGCCGCCTCGCCCAAGGCTGCGCCGATGCTGATGTGCACCAGGGACCAGCAGAACGCCCCGGCCGCCGCCGCGGGGAGGAAGCGGCGGAACGGCAGTCCGGACGTTCCCGCCGCCGCGGGGGTCAGCGTGCGGATCACCGGCAGGAACCGGGCGAAGAACACCGCCCACGCGCCCCGGCGCTCCAGGACCGACGTCGCCTTGTCCCACGCGTCGAGGCCGTACTTGCAGATCAGTTTCGTCTCGCGCAGCCGGGGGCCGAACCGGCGGCCGACGAGGTAGCCGAGCGCGTCGCCCGCCGTCGCGCACACCGTGACCACCAGCCACAGGACGACGAACCGCGCGACGGTGTTCGCCGTCGTCGCGGCGATGAGCAGCCCGGACTCGCCGGGGGCGACGAAACCCAGCCCGATCGTGCACTCGGCGAAGACCAGCCCGCCGGTCACCGCGACGAGCCCCGGTTCCGGGAGTCCTTGCAACCAGCTGAGGAGGTCCGAAACCAGGGCCATGCCACCCACTTTACCGATCCTTTAAGGATGGTGGGGTGACCTGCGTCACCGCGCCAGCAGCGACGCGGCTTCCTGTGCGGCCGGGCCTTCGGCGGCCAGGTGGGCCAGGTTCTCCGGCAGGTCCTCGCCGCGGTGGGCCTTCGTCTGGGCGTACAGGCGTCCGGCGCGGTAGGACGACCGCACCAGCGGCCCGGCCATGACTCCGGCGAAGCCCATCGCTTCGGCGGCGTGGGAGTGCTCGACGAACTCCTCCGGCTTGACCCACCGATCCACCGGGTGGTGCCGCGGAGAGGGACGCAGGTACTGCGTGATCGTCAGGATCTCGCACCCCGCGTCGACCAGGTCCCGCATCGCCGGAGCCAC
>NZ_JBEXVF010000147.1:0-6284 GCF_040629235.1 Amycolatopsis sp. NPDC005961
GTCCGGGCGGCTCCAGGTGAGCCGCTCGAAGACGTCGCCCACCGACGTCCGCTCCCAGCGGTGCACCGCGCGGCGGCCACGGCTCGTCGCCGCGGCCGACCGACGCCACCACCTCGAAGTCGTCCTCCAGCGCGAGCAGCGCGCACAGCGCCTGGCGGACCAGCTCCTGGTCGTCGGCGAGCAGCAGGCGGATGGTCACAGCGTCGCCCGCAGCCGCCAGCCCCGCGGCCGGACCGGGCCGGCCCGGAACTGCCCGCCGGCGGCCTTGACGCGCTCGCGGAGCCCGGCCAGCCCGGAGCCCTCCTCGGGACTACCGCCCACCCCGTCATCGACAACCTCCACAGTGGACTCGGTCACCGTGACCGCGCACCGCGTCGCGCGCGCGTGCCGGGCCACGTTGGTGAGGCCCTCGCGGACGACCCACCCGAACAGCTCCTGCCGGGCCGGGTCCACGACGTCGGCCGCGGTCGGCAGGTCGGCGGTGACGCCGCACGCGCGCAGCAGCTCGCGGCCGCGGGCGAGCTCGCCGGCGAGCGTGACGTCCCGGTAGCCCGACACGGCCGCGCGCACGTCGGTCAGCGCCTGGCGGGCGAGGTTTTCGACCGCGGCGATCTCCTCGCCCGCGCGGGCGCCGTCGGCGTCGAGGAGCCGCCGGGCCAGGGTGCTCTTGACCGTGATCGCGGTCAGCGAGTGGCCGAGCAGGTCGTGCAGGTCGCGGGCGATCCGGGTCCGCTCGGCCTCGGACGCCAGGCGGGCGACCTCGGCCCGGGCTTCGACGAGCGCGGCGTTGGCCCGGACGGCTTCGGCGAAGGCGTAGACGACGAGCACGGTGAACACGAGCGCGACCGCCTGCGTCCACCCCGCGGTGTCCCACGCCACCCACGGCACCACCAGCGCGGCGAGCGCGGCGACGACCACGAGCGCACCGGAGTACCGCGGCAGCCGGGGCACGGCGAGGGACACGACGACCGTGGCGAGGAAGAACGCCTCGGCGTGGGCGAAGGGGAGCGCGGCGGCGAACAGCACGGCCAACACCCCCAGGAGTGGCCAGAACCGGCGCGGCGCCCGCTGCGCCGCGGCGCGGGCGGTGAGGCCGTAACAGCCGACGAAGACGCCGACGAGCACGCAGCCGGCGACCGCGGCGTGACCGGTCGAATGCTGCAGCACGCCGGGCACGGTGACCGCGGGGTAGACGAGCATGCCCGCGTCGAGCACCATCACCCGCCAGCCGCGCACCCAGCGCTGCACGTCCGCCGGTTCCGTCCTGTCCACCACCGGAACGCTACCGGGCCCGCGCCCGGCGGCCGTTGACCAGCACGGTGACGCCGAGCAGCAGCAGCCCGCAGACGGCCTGCTCGATCCGCAGCCACAGCGGGAACAGGCCGGGCAGCGCGACGATGACGACGATCGCCACGAGCATCACCGCCGAGACGATCCGCAGTCTCAGCAGCCCCTTCCGCGATCCGCGGGCCGCACTGCGGGCGAAGGCCAGCGTCAGCAGCGAGCTGGCGACGACGAGGGTGGCGCGCACCCAGACCGCGTCGGTCACCATCGCGTGGTCGTTCCGGAACAGGACGATCACCAGGAGCGTGAGCACGGAAAGCGTGGCGTAGCCGCCGGTGAGCAGCAGGACCGGCCGGAAGACGGCGGGTCCGGTTCGAGTCGTGGTCATGCCGGAAATGCTCGTCGCGCGGGGTGCCCGGGCGGCAGTGCCGTACTTCAGCGGACGCTCATGACATTTGTCATCGGCATGTCCTGGGCAAGGAGCTGGGAGAGCGCTCTCACGGCGTGCTACAAAGAAGGGGTGACGACGCATCCGCCTCCGGCGCCGCCGACCCTGGAGGACGTCGCGCGGGTCGCCGGCGTTTCGCGGGCCACGGTGTCCCGCGTGGTCAACAGCGTGCGCAACGTCGACCCGAAGCTGCGCGAGACCGTCGAACGTGCCATCGCCACCACCGGCTACGTCCCGAACCGCGCGGCCCGCTCGCTGGTCACGCGCCGCACCGGCGGGATCGCGCTGGTGGTGTCCGAGCCGGAGCGGCACGTCGAAGCGTTCACCGGCGGCGTGTTCGGCGACCCGTTCTTCGGCCGGGTGGTCGAAGGCGTGGTCGCGCACCTGCGTCCGCAGGGGCTGCACCCGCTGCTGATGCTCGTCGACAGCGACGAGGAGCGGGAGAAGCTCGTGCCGAAGCTGCGGCAGGAGCAGGTGAGCGGGGTGCTGCTGATCTCGCTGCACCCGGCGGAGGACCCGCTGCCGCGGATGCTGACCGACGCGGGCGTCCCCACGGCGCTGTTCGCCCGGCCCGGCCGTCCGGCGCCGGTGAGCTACGTCGACGTCGCCCACCAAGACGGCGCCCGGCTCGCGGCCGACCGGCTGGTCGAGCGCGGGTGCCACCGGGTGGCGACGATCGCGGGTCCGGCGGGGACACCGGCCGGCCAGGATCGCCTGGCGGGCTTCCGCGACGCCATGGCGCGGCACGGCCACGCGTACGTGGCGGTCGCCGAGGGCGACTTCACCGAGCACGGCGGCGAACGCGCGATGGAGCGGCTCCTGGCCGAGGAACCCGCGCTGGACGGGCTGTTCGTGGCCAACGACCTGATGGCGTACGGCGCGCTGACGGTGCTGCGCGAAGCGGGCCGGCGGGTTCCGGACGACGTCGCGGTGATCGGCTTCGACGACAGCCGGGTGGCCCTGAGCTGCCGCCCCCGGCTCACGACGGTCCGCCAGCCCGTGGAGGAGATGGGCGCGGCGATGGCCCGGATGGTCCTGGACCGGATGGCCGACCCGGCGGGGCGCGCGGAGTCGGTCATCTTCGACGCCGAGCTGGTGGTCCGCGACTCGGCCTGAGCGTGTCCGGTACTCCGCTCGCGTGTCCTGCCGGGCAAGAACGGCGACCTGTCCGGACAGTTCCGCTCACTGGTATGGACATCCCGCCACTCGCTGTGCTCAGATCGGAACCGCCTTTCCAACGTTGTAAAAGTGGTGGTCCCCTTCTGGAACGGAGTTCCGCCGTGCGGACGAGAGCAGCGAGAACACTCCATCTGGCGAGCGTGCTGGCGGTCACCGCGGCCGTCGTGACCGTCGTGGCGCCGGCCTACGCCGGAGCGGCGGCACGGCAGACCGTCACCGCCGGCAACGCGCGTTTCCAAGTCCTTTCCCCGACGCTGATCCGCACGGAGTACGCGGGTGACGGCCGCTTCACCGACGCCGCCACCTTCAACGCCGTCGGCCGCGGCTCGTTCACGCCCCCGTCGTTCACGTCGACGACGGCGAACGGCGTGCTGACGATCCGCACGAGCGCGACGACGCTGACCTACAAGCTGGATTCGGGCCCGTTCGACTCCGGGAACCTCCAGATCCGCGAGAACGCCGGCGCGACGGCGGTGACCGCGGCGCCGTGGCGGCACCTGACCTGTGCGACCGGCGCGCTGTGCGAGGCCGAAGACCTCACCGCCGACGGGCTGGGTGTCGCGACCGACCACACCGGCTACACCGGCGAGGGCTTCATCGCCGGGTTCGAAAGCCCCGGCACCTCGGCCACCGCCGACGTCTCCGCCGCCGCGGCCGGGACGTACAACGTCACCGTCCGGTTCGCCAACGGCGTCGGCGGCGACGGCCAGCACGTCACGCGCACGCTCAGCGTGTCCGTCGACGGCGGCGCCGCGCAGAAGCTCAGCCTGCCCGCGACGGCCGACTGGAACAACTGGACCACCGCGTCGGTGCCGGTGACCCTCACCGCCGGCCGCCACAACCTCCGTCTCGAGCGGACCGCGACGGACTCCGGCAACATCAACGTCGACGCCCTCGCGGTGCTGCCGGCCGGCGCGTCCTTCCCGCCCGCGTCGGCTCGCGCGTTCACCGGCTGCGCCGTCGATGTCAGCTGTGAAGCCGAGTCCGGCCTGCGTGCGGGTTCGGCCGTGGTCGCGACCGACCACGCCGGGTACGCCGGCCGCGGGTTCGTCGCCGAGCTCAACCGCGGCTCGTCGCTGACCCACCGCGTCGTGGCGGTCCCGTCCGCCGGCACTTACCAGCTGGCCGTCCGCTACGCCAACGGCGTCGGCGGCGACGGCCTGCACCAGACGCGGACGGCGACGGTCGCCGCGTCCGGCGTCACGCGCACGCTGTCCATGCCGGCCACCGCGAACTGGGACACCTGGGGGAGCGCGTCGGTCCCGGTCGACCTCAAGGCCGGCACGAACGACGTCGTCCTCGGCTGCCCGGACGACGCCAGCTGCCACGTCAACATCGACACGGTCGCGGTCACCCGGACCGGCGCGGCCGTACCGCAGCCGCACCTGACGCTCGGTGGGTACCGGCGCGGCCTCGACGGCGTCAACGGCGACAACGGCACGCCGTCGCTCACCGAAGGGCTGCTGCACCAGGACGGCTGGTACCTGCTCGACGACACCTCTTCCGCGCTGTACGACACCGCCGCCGGCAAGGTGACGCAGCGGCCGTCGCACGGCGGGAACCCCTACCAGGACGGCTACGCCTTCACCTTCGGCCACGACTACAAGGCGGGCCTGCGGGACCTGGCGACCCTGACCGGGCCGTCGGAGCTGCTGCCGCGCTGGGCCTACGGCGTCTGGTACTCGGAGTACATCGACCGCACCGCGGCCGACTACCGCGACAAGATCCTGCCGAAGTTCCGCAGTGAAGGCGTGCCGCTGGACGTCCTGGTGACCGACACCGACTTCAAGGCGCCGGACACGTGGAACGGCTGGCACTTCGACACGAACAAGTTCCCCGACCCGGCCGGGTTCTTCGCCTGGTCGAAGTCCCAGGGCCTGCACAACACCCTGAACATCCACCCGAGCATCATGGGTTCGGACCCGCAGTTCGCCCGCGCGCAGGCCACGGCGAAGGGCAAGCTGGCGAAGTCCGGGTGCGGCACCGACTGCTACGTCTTCGACTGGGGCGACCCCGACCAGCTCAAGGCGTACCTGGACCTGCACGGCCAGATGATGAGCCAGGGCAACGACTTCTGGTGGCTCGACTGGTGCTGCGACGCGGCGAAGTCCAGCCTGCCGGGCGTCACGCCGGACGCGTGGATCAACCAGAAGTACGCCGACCTGTCCGCGCCGGCGATCGGGCGGGGCTTCGCGACGTCGCGGGCGTACGGCTCGCTGCAGGCCGGCGGCTACGGCGGCCCGGTCGGGCTGCCGACGGGACCGTGGGCCGACAAGCGCAGCACCGTCCACTTCACCGGTGACACGTCGTCGACCTGGGGCACGCTGCGGATGGAGGTCGGGATCACCCCGGCCGAGTCGGCCGCGACCGGCCTGTCGCCGATCAGCCACGACATCGGCGGCCACAACGACACGACCGGCCTGCGCGGCAGCGAGACGTACACCTCGGGCGGGCAGCAGCACCAGACGTTCAAGCTGCCCGACGACCTGTACGCGCGGTGGGTCCAGCTCGGCGCGTTCCAGCCGATCGACCGGCTGCACAGCAACCACAGCGACCGGCTGCCGTGGCAGTACGGCGACGCGGCGAAGGCGTCGGCGACGAAGTTCCTGAACCTGCGCGAGAACCTGGTGCCCTACACCTACACGCTGGCGCAGCAGGCGGCCACGACGGGCGTGCCGGTGGTCCGGCCGACGTACGTGGAGTACCCGGACGAGCCGGCGGCGTACACCGCGGCGGCGAGCGAGTACTTCTACGGGCCGGACATGCTGGTCGCGCCGGTGACGTCGCCGGGGACCTCGGCGACGACGTCGGTCTGGTTCCCCCCGGGCCAGTGGACGGACTACTTCAGCGGCAAGTCCTACGCCGGCGGCACGACGCAGCAGGTCACGTCGGACCTCGCCGCGATGCCGGTGTTCATGCGGGCGGGCAGCGTCGCGGTGACCCGGACGGCGGACGTCCCCAACGACGTCCAGAGTCCGCTGGACAAGGCGACGGTGACGGTGGCGCCGGGCGCGTCGGGTTCGTTCTCGCTGTACGAGGACAACGGGACTTCGTCGAAGCAGAGCTCGACGACCTGCATCTCGTACACCGAGCGGCGCGGCGTCCACACGCTGACCGTCGAACCGGCCCGGGGCCGGTCCCAGGTCGCTTCGCGCGAGTGGACCGTCAAGTTCCTCGGCGTGCCGTCGGCGCCGTCCCGCGTGAAGGTCGGCGAAGGCTGGGCGCCGTCGCAGAGCTGGAAGTGGGACGCGGCAACGCAGACGCTGACGGTGACGGCCCACGGCGGGCGAGGACCGGTGACGGTCACGTACTGAGACTCCGGCGGGCGGAGCCGGTGAAATGCCGTCGAGGCCACCACGTGGGGTGGTGGCCG
>NZ_JBEXVF010000148.1:0-5440 GCF_040629235.1 Amycolatopsis sp. NPDC005961
TTTTTCTGTGTGGTGATGTTCCTATCGTAAGCAGCCGCCGTGTGGCGCAGGGTCGCCGACGGCGTCGACGCGGGCGGCGACTTCCCGGCCGACCGCGGCTGGGACGTCGAAGGGCTCTTCGACGCCGACCCGGACAAGCCCGGCACGTTCTACACGCGCGGCGGCGGCTTCCTGCACGACGCGGCGGAGTTCGACCCCGCGTTCTTCGGGATCGCGCCACGCGAGGCCCCCGCGATCGACCCGCAGCAGCGGCTGCTGCTGGAGACGTCGTGGGAGGCCGTCGAGCGCGCGGGCATCGACCCGGCGCTGCTGCGCGGCAGCCGGACCGGCGTGTTCGTCGGCTCCAACTACCACGACTACGGCTCCCGGGTGCGGCACGCGCCCGGCGAGTTCGAGGGGCACCTGGCGACCGGCAGCGCGGGCAGCGTCGCGTCCGGCCGGATCGCCTACACCTTCGGGCTGGAAGGCCCGGCGGTCACGGTCGACACGGCGTGTTCGTCGTCCCTGGTCGCGTTGCACTGGGCGGTCAAGGCCCTGCGCTCCGGCGAGTGCGAGCTCGCGCTGGCCGGCGGCGTCACGGTGATCTCCTCGGTCGACACGTTCGTCGAGTTCAGCCGGCAGCGCGCGCTGTCGCCGGACGGCCGGTGCCGCGCGTTCTCCGCGGACGCCGACGGCGCGGGCTGGGCCGAGGGCGTCGGCATGGTGCTGGTGGAACGGCTGTCCGACGCGCGCCGCAACGGGCACCCGGTGCTCGCGGTCGTGCGCGGCAGCGCGGTCAACCAGGACGGCGCGTCCAACGGCATGACCGCGCCGAGCGGGCCCGCGCAGCAGCGCGTCATCCGCGCGGCGCTGGCCGACGCGGCACTGACACCGTCCGATGTGGACGCCGTCGAGGCGCACGGGACCGGCACCACGCTGGGCGACCCGATCGAGGCGCAGGCGCTCATCGCGACCTACGGTCAGGACCGGGAACGGCCGCTGTGGCTGGGCTCGGTGAAGTCCAACATCGGGCACACCCAGGCCGCGTCCGGTATCGCGGGCGTGATCAAGATGGTGCAGGCGCTGCGCAACGGCGTCCTGCCGCGCACGCTGCACGCCGAGACGCCGTCACCGCACATCGACTGGTCCGCCGGGCAGGTGCGGCTGCTGTCGGAGCCGGTCGAGTGGGCCGCGAACGGCCACCCGCGCCGCGCGGCGGTGTCCTCGTTCGGGGTCAGCGGCACCAACGTGCACACGATCATCGAAGAGGCCCCCTCGGTGGCCGAGCCGGCGGAAGCCGTGACGTCGCAGCGGTTCAGCGTCTGGCCGGTGTCGGCCCGGTCCGAAGCCGCGCTGCGCGGCCAGGCCCGGCGCCTGCTGACGTTCACGGAGTCCGAAGTAGACACTGCTGACGTCGCCCGTTCCTTGGCTGCCCGCGCGAAGTTCGCGCACCGCGCGGTGATCGTCGGCGAGAACCTCGGCGAACTGCGCGACGGCCTGGCCGCGCTGGCCGCGGACCGGCCCGCCGCCGGGCTACGGCAGCACACCGCGCGCACCGGGCGGACGGCGTTCCTGTTCACCGGGCAGGGCGCGCAACGGCTCGGCATGGGAAGTGAGCTGTACGAGCGGTTCCCGGTCTTCGCCGACGCCTTCGACGCGGTCTGCGCGCACTTCGACCTGCCGCTGCGCGACGTCGTCTTCGGTGACGACCCGGCCCGGCTCGACCGGACCGGCTTCACGCAACCCGCGTTGTTCGCCGTCGAGGTCGCGTTGTTCCGGCTCCTGGAGTCGTGGGACGTCCGCGCGGACTTCCTGGCCGGCCACTCGATCGGCGAGCTGGCCGCGGCGCACGTCGCCGGGGTGCTTTCGCTGGCCGACGCGGCGAATCTGGTCGCCGCGCGCGGCCGGCTGATGGAGGCGCTGCCCGAGGGCGGGGCCATGGTCGCGATCGCCGCTCCCGAAGCCGAGGTCGTCCCGCTGCTCGACGAGCGCGTGTCCCTGGCCGCGGTCAACGGGCCCGAAGCCGTGGTCGTCTCGGGTGAGACCGAAGCCGTGCTGGCCCTCAAGGAACACTTCGCGGCGCTCGGCCGCAAGACCAAGCGCCTGGACGTCTCGCACGCGTTCCACTCGCCGCTCATGGACCCGATGCTCACCGAGTTCGCGGCGGTCGCGGCGGGGCTCACCTATCGGCCGCCGCGGATCCCGGTCGTGGCGACCGGCGACGTCGCGACGCCGGAGTACTGGGTGCGGCACGTGCGGGAGGCCGTCCGGTTCGCCGACGGCATCCGCCGGCTGGCCGACGAAGGCGTGAACCGGTTCGTCGAGCTGGGCCCGGACGCGGTGCTGGCCGCGCTCGTCCCGGACTGCGCCGGACCGGCCGAGCTGAGCGTGGGATCGGTGCTGCGCAAGGGACACGACGAAGAACGGTCGCTGCTCGTCGCGCTCGCCGGGCTGCACACCGCCGGCGCCGACGTCGACTGGGCCGCGGTGCTCGCCGGCGGCGGGCACGTCGAGCTGCCGACGTACGCGTTCCAGCGCGAGCGGTACTGGCTGGACGTCCCGGCCGTGCCCGGCGACGTCACCGGCGCCGGGCTCAGCGCAGCGGACCACCCGCTGCTGGGCGCGGCGGTGTCGCTGGCCGGTTCCGACGGCGCGTTGTTCACGAGCCTGTTGTCGGCGACCAGCCACCCGCTGCTCGCGCAGCACGTCGTGCTCGGCAGCGTGCTGCTGCCGGGGACGGCGTTCATGGAACTGGCCGTGCACGCCGCCGACCAGGTCGGCTGCGAACGCGTCGAGGAGCTGACCCTCGCCGCGCCCCTGGTGCTGCCGGAGACCGGTGGCGTCCGGCTGCAGGTCGCCGTCGGCGGCCCCGACCGGTTCGGCACCCGCTCGATCGACATCTACTCCCGCGCCGGCGACGCCATGGAGGACGAGCCGTGGACCACGCACGCCAGCGGCACGCTCGCCGCGACGGCGGCCCCCGCGGCCGGTGACCTGACCGGGACCTGGCCGCCGGCCGGCGCCGAGCCGATCGACCTCGACGGGCTCTACGACCGCATCGCGGCCAACGGGTTCGCCTACGGGCCCGCGTTCCAGGGGCTGCACCGCGCCTGGAACGCCGGCGACGAGATCTTCGCCGAGGTCGACCTGCCGGACGAGGAACGGGCGGAAGCCGAACGCTTCGGCCTGCACCCGGCGTTGCTCGACGCGGCTCTGCACACCGTGGCACTGCGCGACGAAAGCCGGGCGGTGCTGCCGTTCGCGTGGTCGGGCGTGACCCTGCACGCGGGTGGCGCGTCGGCACTGCGCGTGCGCGTGACCGGGCAGGGCGACGACACGGTGGCCCTGGCGGTCGCCGACCAGGACGGGCTGCCGGTGGCCACCATCGGTGCGCTGACGCTGCGGCCGGTCTCGGCCGAGCAGCTCGACGTCGCGCGCTCGGCGTACCACGAGTCGCTGTTCCGGGTGGGCTGGGTGATGGCCCCGATCACCCCGGTCAGCCACTCTGCGGCGGAACGCTGGGCGGTCGTCGGGCACGACGTCGGTGTCCGCGTCACCAAGGCCCTCGGCACGGCGGGCGTCCCGGTGGAGTCCTACCCGGACTTCGACGCGCTCGGCGCGGCCGTGGCGGCGGGTGCCCCGGTGCCCGAGGTGGTCGTGATGACCAGCGGCCCGCAGGAGGACGAAGACGTCGCGCGGGCGGTCCGGACGGCCACGCACGGCGCGCTGGAGCAGGTGCAGGAGTGGCTGGCGAGCGAGCGGTTCGCCGGTTCACGGCTGGTGTTCGTCACCCGGGGCGCGATCGCGACGCGGGTCGGCGAAGGCATCACCGACCTCGCGACGGCGGCCGTCGTCGGCCTGGTCCGCTCCGCGCAGTCGGAGAACCCCGGCCGGTTCGTGCTGGTCGACCTCGACGACCGCGAAGTCTCCTACGCGGCGCTCCCGTCCGCGGTGGCCTGCGGCGAGCCGCACGTCGCGGTCCGGGTCGGCGCGATCCAGGTGCCGCGGCTGGCGCGCGTCCCGGCCACCAGCCCGGCGCCGGTCCCCGAGTGGGACCCCGAGGGCACGGTGCTGATCACCGGCGCCACCGGGACGCTGGGCACGCTCGTCGCCCGGCACCTGGTGACCGCCCGCGGCGCCCGGCGGCTGGTGCTGACCAGCCGGCGCGGACCGGCCGCGGAAGGCGCCCGCGAGCTGGTCGACGAGCTGACGGCGTGGGGCGCGGACGTCACCATGGCGGCTTGTGACGTCGCCGACCGGGACTCGCTGGCCGCGCTGCTGGCTTCCGTGCCCGCCGAGCATCCGCTGACCGCGGTGGTGCACACGGCCGGTGTCCTCGACGACGGCGTCGTGTCGGCGCTGACGACCCGTCAGCTGGACACGGCCCTGCGGCCCAAGGTCGACGCGGCGTGGCACCTGCACGAGCTGACGGCCGGGATGAACCTGGCCGGGTTCGTGGTGTTCTCGTCGCTGGCCGGCACGTTCGGCGGCACGGGCCAGGCGAACTACGCGGCGGCCAACGCGTTCCTCGACGCGCTGGCGCACGTGCGCCGGGCGCAGGGGCTGCCGGGGCTGTCGCTGGCGTGGGGCCTGTGGGCCGAGCGCAGCGGCATGACCGGCAAGCTCGGCGAGGCGGACCTGTCCCGGCTGGCCCGCGGCGGCGTCGAGCCGATGCCGTCGGAGGAGGGACTGGACCTGTTCGACGTGGCCTGCACCCTCGACGAGGCGGTCCTGCTCCCGGTGCGGCTGGTGGTGGAGGCGATGCGCGACCGCGTCGGCGAAGACGCGATCCCGGTGATCCTGCGCAGCTTGATCCGCACCCCGGTCCGCCGAGCGATCCGCGCGACGACGGCCCCGGCCGACCCGGTGGACAGCCTGACCCACCGCCTGGCGGGAATGTCGGAGGCGGAGCGCGACGGAGCATTGCTGGACCTGGTCCGCACGCACGCGGCCACGGTGCTGGGCTACGCAGGCCCGGACGCGATCGAGCCGGACCGCGGGTTCTTGGAGCTGGGATTCGATTCGTTGAGCGCGGTGGAGCTGCGGAATCTCCTGGGCGCGGCCACGGGGTTGCGCCTGCCGGCGACGCTGCTGTTCGACTACCCGTCGACCACGGTGCTGGTGGGGTACTTGAGGTCCGAGCTGGTCCCGGACGTCCCGGCGGCGATCCTCCCGGCGCTGGCGGAGCTGGACCGGGTGGAGTTCGCGTTGCCGGAGCTGCTGGCGGACTCTTCGGCCCGGGCGACGTTGGGTACGCGGCTGCAGGAGCTGCTGGCCCGGGTCAACGGCGCCTCCGCCACGGTCACCGCGGTGGAGGAGAAGCTGGAGTCGGCAACGGACGACGAGATGTTCGCCCTGATCGACGACCTCGACCTCGACTGAGCCGGTGTGCCGCGGCTGGTCGTGAGTGGGAAACAGTGTTCTAGACCGGTTCACGGCCTTCTACAAGAAGACCCCGGAC
>NZ_JBEXVF010000149.1:0-5270 GCF_040629235.1 Amycolatopsis sp. NPDC005961
CACGTGCTGCCGCTTTCGAAGCGGGACAAGATCTTCGTGGCCGGCAAGAACGCGGACGACATCGGCAACCAGTCCGGGGGCTGGACCGTCGGCTGCCGCCGGCCGTAGTCACAATGGCCGAGCGGGGTGGCGAACGACCCTAGAGCGACACCACCGACACCGGCAGAGCCGGGTTAGCACTGAAGTCCAGCGCCGCAGTCGGACGCTTGGCCGCCACCACATGCGCCCCCAAAGCCGCGATCATCGCGCCATTATCCGTACACAGCCGCGGCCGCGGAACCCGCAGCTCGATCCCAGCCGCGGCACAACGCTCAGCCGCCAGCGACGAAAGCCGCGAGTTCGCCGCCACACCACCGGAAATCACGATGGTGCCAATCCCCTGCTCCTTAGCCGCACGAATCGCCTTCATGGTCAGCACATCCGCAACGGCCTCCTGGAACGACGCAGCAACGTCATCCACCGGGATCTCCTCGCCCCGCCGAGCCGCACCCTCGACCCAACGCGCCACCGACGTCTTCAAGCCCGAAAAAGAAAAGTCGTTCTTAGCGTCGCGCGGACCCGTCATACCCCGAGGGAAGGCGATCGCAGAAGGATTCCCATTCTTCGCAGCCTTATCGATCGGCGGCCCACCCGGGTACGGCAAGCCCAGCACGCGCGCAACCTTGTCGTAAGCCTCACCAGCCGCATCATCCACAGTGGACCCCAACTCGGTGATCGACGACGCGATATCGTCGACGCGCAGCAGCTGGGTATGCCCACCGGAGACCAGCAGCGCCAGGCACGGCGTCGGCAACGGCCCGTGCTGCAGCGTGTCCACCGCGATGTGCCCGGCCAGGTGGTTGACGCCGTACAAAGGAACGTCCAGCGCCGTCGCGTAAGCCTTCGCCGCGGACACACCGACCAGCAGCGCACCGGCCAGGCCCGGCCCGGCCGTCACCGCAATAGCGTCCACATCGGACAGTGCGAGCCCGGCTTTTTCGAAGGCACGCGAAGTCGTCGGGACCATCGCCTCGAGGTGCGCGCGACTGGCGACCTCGGGCACCACGCCACCGAACCGGGCGTGCTGCTCGACGCTGGAAGCGACCTCGTCGGCGAGCAGCTCGACCGTGCCGTCGTCGTGCAGGCGGACCAGGCCGACGCCGGTCTCGTCGCACGAGCTCTCGATGCCCATGATGATGCGTGACATCAGCCCGCCACCTCGTCTCGCGTCCGCGCCGGGCGGACCATCGTGTACGCGTCGGCGCCGGAGGGCTGGTAGTAGCGCTTCCGGATGCCGAGCCGTTCGAAGCCGTGGCTCTCGTACAGCGCGAGAGCCGAGTCGTTGTCCGTGCGGACCTCGAGGAACACCGGCGCCTCGAACTCGTCGGCCCGCTCCAGCAGGGCCCGCAGCAGCGCCTTGCCGATACCCCGGCGCTGGTGCTCGGGCGCGACGCCGATGGTGTGCACGGTCGCCTCGTACTCGCCGCGGCGGCGTCCGACGACGGCGAGCCCGGCGTACCCGAGCAGCTCGTCGCTCTCGTCCGGGCGCGCGGCGAGGTAGAAGTTGCCCGCGTCCAGCTCCGAGTGGAAGGCGCGGGAGCTCCACGGGTCGTCGCCGGGGAAGAGGATCTGCTCGATCTCGACGCACCGGGCGATGTCCCGGCGGCGCAGCGGCTCGAGTCTCACGGCGCGGTCACCCGTTTCGGCGCGGTGGGCTCGGCGGCGTCGGGACGGCGCAGGTACAGGGGCGTCAGCGGCGCGGGCGTTTCCTTCGCCAGCAACGCACTCCGCGCGACCTTCACCAAGCCGGCGGGCGACGGGAAGCGCGGCTCGATCGGCTGGACGTCGAGCGCGTCGGCGTACAGCACCGCGCCGTCGCCGGCCGCGACCTCGATCCCGGTCTCCAGCTCGGCCGGGCGCTGGACGTGCGGGCCGTCGGTGCGGTTCCCGGCGGCGTCGTACGCGGCCCAGTAGACCTCGCGGCGGCGGGCGTCGGTGAGGACGAGGAAAGCGCTGTCGCTCCGGACGACGTCGGCGGCCAGCGCGTCGAGGCTGCAGACGGGGTACACCGGGAGGCCGAGGGCGTGCCCGAGCGCGGCGGCGGTGGCCATCCCGGCGCGCAGGCCGGTGAAGGGGCCGGGCCCGACGCCGACGACGATCGCGTCGAGGTCCTTGAGCGACACTCCGGCGGCCTCGGCGGCGGCCAGCGCGTGCGGCATGATCAGCTCGCCGTGGGCGCGAGGGTCCACTGTGACGCGTTCGCCGCGCGTCTCGACCCCGTCGCCGTCCGCCTCGACGACGCCCGCGGTGACCGCCGGGGTCGAGGTATCGATCGCCAGTACCAACACGGTAAGCAAGCGTACGACCAGGGCCTTCGGCCGCTTGCTGCAGGGGACTGATCCGCACGGTAACGTGCGGGGCGAGTGCGACTCTGGGAGGTCCCCGCGGTGCCCGACCCGTTGTTCCCCACCCTCGCGTCAGGTTCGGGCAAGGAAGCCCTCCGGTTCGGCGAACAGGCTCTTGCTTACCGTGAACTCGCCGCGGTCGCCGGCGGTCTCGCCGCCGGGCTGCCCCGTGGCCGGGTCGCGGTCTGGGCGACCCCGACCCTCCACACGAGCGTCGCCGTCGTGGCCGCGCTGCTGGCCGGCGTCCCGGCCGTGCCGCTCAACCCGAAGATCGGCGAGCGTGAGCTGGCCCACATCCTCGCCGACAGCGAACCGGAGCTGGTGCTGGCCGAACCGGGCGTCGAGCTGCCCGAAGGCCTGGCGGCGCTGCCCCGCCGTGACATCCCGCTGACCGGCGAAACCACGCCGATCCCGGACGAGCCCGACCCCGAGACGCCCGCGCTGATCGTCTACACGTCGGGCACCACCGGCCCGCCCAAGGGCGTCGTCCTCCCCCGCCGGTCGATCGCGACGACGCTCGACGCTCTCGAGGACGCCTGGGGCTGGACCGGCGAAGACGTCCTCGTGCACGGGCTCCCGCTGTTCCACGTGCACGGCCTGATCCTCGGCATCCTCGGCCCGCTGCGCCGCGGCGGTTCGGTGCGCCACCTCGGCCGCTTCTCGACCGAAGGCGTCACGCGCGAGCTGGCGACCGGCGCGACCATGCTGTTCGGCGTCCCGACGATGTACCACCGCATCGCCGGCGAGGTCGCCACGGACACCGCGCTGGCGGAGGCGCTGAAGAACGCACGGCTGCTGGTTTCCGGGTCGGCCGCGCTGCCGGTGCACGACCACCAGCGGATCACCGCGGCGACCGGCCAGCAGGTCGTCGAGCGCTACGGGATGACCGAGACGCTGATGAACACGAGCGTCCGCGCGGACGGCGAGCGCAAGCCCGGCACCGTCGGCGTCCCGCTGCGCGGCGTCGAGCTCAGGCTGGTCGGCGAAGCCGGCGAGACGATCGAGGACCTCGACAGCGTCGGCGAGATCCAGGTGCGCGGGCCCAACTTGTTCACCGAGTACCTCAACCGCCCGGACGCGACGGCGGCCGCGTTCGACGGCGGCTGGTTCCGCACCGGCGACATGGCCACCCGCGACTCCGACGGGTACGTGCAGATCGTCGGGCGCAAGGCGACCGACCTGATCAAGAGCGGCGGCTACAAGATCGGCGCCGGCGAGATCGAGAACGCGCTGCTCGAACACCCCGGCGTCGCGGAGGCGGCCGTCACCGGCGAGCCGGACGACGACCTCGGCGAGCGGATCGTCGCGTGGATCGTGCCCGACGGGGAGCCACCCGGCGCGGAGGAGCTGGCCGACCACGTCGCGAAGCTGCTCTCGCCGCACAAGCGCCCGCGGGTCGTCCGCTACCTGGACGCGTTGCCGCGCAACGACATGGGCAAGGTCATGAAGCGGGCGCTCGGTGACTAGACGGCCGGCGCGCGAGGTCGTCGGCGCGATCGCCAACGGCTTCGAGGAGTTCCCCACGCCGTTGCGCGACGAGCCGGCCGACGGGCCGATCGGCTGGCCCGGTTACCGCGAAGCACGCTCCGCCGCCGAAGAGCGCACCGGTGAGAAGGAGTCCGTCGTCTGCGGGACGGCGAAGGTCGGCGACGTCGAGGCCGTGCTGATCGCGTTCGAGTTCGGGTTCCTCGGCGGGTCGCTCGGGCAGCGCACCGGCGACCGGATCGAGGCGGCGTTCGCGCACGCGCGCGACGCGCGGCTGCCGGTGGTGTCGCTGATTTCGACCGGCGGCAGCCGCATGCAGCAGGGCATGCGCGCGTTGATGCAGCTGCAGCGGGTGGCCCGGGCGTCGGCGCTGACGCGGGCGTCGGGCATCCCGCAGATCTCGGTGCTGCGCGACCCGACGACCGGCGGCGGCTGGGCGACGCTCGGCGCGGGTGCCGACGTCATCCTCGCGCTGCCGGAAGCACAGGTCGGCTTCGCGGGCTCGCGGGTGCGTCCGGACGGATCGCCGGAGGCGTACACGGCGGAGGCCAAGTACGAGTGGGGTCAGGTCGACGCTCTGGTGTCCCCGGACGCGCTCGGCCCGACCCTGGAACGGTGGCTGCGGCTGCTGACCGCACACTCGTCGGCGGCCGCTCCGCCGCCTTCGGCGCTACGAGCGGCTTCGCTGCCTTCGACGGGCTGGGAGGCGGTGGAGGCCGCGCGGTCCCCGCGTCGGCCGCGGGCCGTCGAGTACCTCGACGCGTACTTCGACTGGCGCTCGGACGTCAGCGGCGACCGCACCGGCGGCGTCGACCCGGGTGTCCTGTGCGGCTTCGGCTGGCGTGACGGCCGGACGATCGCGTACGCGGCCCAGTGCGGCACACCGACGTTGCCTTCGGGCTTCCGGACGGCGGCGCGGCTGGTCAAGCTGGCTTCCCGGCTGGGCATCCCGGTGCTGACCCTGGTCGACACCCCGGGCGCGGCGAACGACGCGGCGGCCGAGCAGGCGGGCGCGGGCGGCGCGATCGCGGCGATGTTCGAAGCGGTCGCGACGGCCTCGATCCCGGTGACGACCTTGGTGATCGGCGAGGGCGGCTCGGGCGGCGCACTGGCGTTCGCGGCCCTGGAGTCGACGTGGGTGACCCCGGACGCGTACTTCTCGGTGACGTCCCCGGAAGCCGCGGCGGCGATCCTGAAGCGACCGGCTTCGGAGGTGCCGGACATCGCCAACCAGCTGCACCTGCGGCCACAGGACCTGGTGGACCTCGGGGTCGCCCGCGCGGTCGTGAGTGAGAAACAGGGTTAGACGCAGTTCCGAACGCGGGTAGCCGGAGCCGCTGGTGGTGACACCGTCGACCGCCGCCCGGAACCGCACGCCGGCGCAATCGGCGGTCGGGACGA
>NZ_JBEXVF010000150.1:0-5203 GCF_040629235.1 Amycolatopsis sp. NPDC005961
TCGGCATCCACCAGCCGGTCATCGACCGCCTGCTGACCGAGCACGCGATCGAAGCCGGCGCCGAAATCCGGCGCGTTGGAACCCTGTTTCTCACTCACGACGGGTTTGCTAGCGGTGCGTCACGGCACCGGTCTTCGGGTCGAGCGTGACCGCCTTCGCCTGCGGCCACCAGAAGTCGAACATCCCGTTCATCGACCCCGCGCGGGAGTCGAAGGACGAGTCGCCGATCCGGCCGGCGAACCAGTTGTCCTCGATGAACTTCAGCACCGAGGTCTGGTCCGTCTGCGTGTGGTCGACGTGGTTCACCTTGCTGTACGGCGAAACCACCAGGAGCGGCAGCCGCGGGCCGTAGCCGCAGCGGTCCGCGTAGGAGCCCACCTTCGTCGGCTTGCCCGTGCACACCGCCTGGTCCTGCGCGGCGTCGTGCGAGCCGTTGACGATCTGCGACGACGCGTGGTCGTACCAGCCGTCGGAGTCGTCGTAGGCCAGGACGATGGCGGTCGACTTCCACTCCGGGGACTGCTGGATCTTGTTGATCTCGCCGACCACGAACTGCTGCTCGTCCAGCGGGTCCGAGTACCCCGCGTGGCCGTCCTGGTACTCCGGTGCCTTCAGGAAGCTCACCGCGGGCATCGAGCCGGCCTTGAGCGCGGCGTCGAAGTCCGAGGTGTCGTACTGGTGGTTCGCGCGGTCGGTCTGGCCGATCGCCTGCACCGAGGACGGCGGGAGGTGCTTCGGGTTCGCCGTCGACGGGTAGTACTGGAACGGTTCGTGGTGCGGGCTGTAGTCGACGACCGCGTTGCCACCGACGTTGGTGTGGGTCTGGCCGCAGACCGCGTAGCCGTTCGCCGACCCGGTCGGGCGGAAGCCGCCCTGGAACCAGCCCCACGTCACGTGGCGCTGGTTGAGCAGGTCACCGATGTTGCGGCCGTGCATGGTGGCCAGGTTGTCCTTGCTCGTGTGGTTCTTGCCCGAGCAGTCGTCCCACGCCGGGTCCGGGTCGTTGATGACCGTGCCGACGCCGTTCGCGTCCGGCGAGGACACCACGTAGGCGTCGCTGACCGGCTCGTGCGTCACCGGGTCGACCGCTCGGCCGCCGTGGGTCTGGCCGGAGATCAGGTTCAGCGCGCCCGGCGTGGACGGGCCGAACACCGTGTTGAACGAGTTGTCGTTCATCGAGTAGTGCTGCGCGTAGTTCCACATGCCGGTGACGGTGTTGCCGTCGTAGTAGTCCATCACCAGGCCGGGCTCGCCGAACAGCACCGGCTGGCCGGTGCACTTGTCCGTCTCGGTCTTCTCGACGAACTTGTCCATCTTGCCGCCGTTGAAGGCGGCCTGCTCGGCGCCGTAGTTGTGGTTCTGGTCGCAGGTCATCGCCTGCTCGTGCGTGAGCCGCTTCGGGTTGTACGCGTTCGGGTTGTTCGTCAGCAGCTTCTTGTCGAGGCCGTTGACCTTCGGGGTGTTGCGCGCGGCGGTGAACGGGGTGCCGTCGGTGTTGGCCGCGTTCGGGTAGGTGCCGAAGTAGTGGTCGAACGAGATGTTCTCGCCGAAGATGACCACGACGTGCTTGATCGGCGTCGAGGTCGGGAGCCACTGCGCCGGGAAGGTGTGCAGCGGCTGGGCTTCCGCGGTGGTCGCCGCGGATCCGGTGACGATGGCCAGCGTGGCCACCGAGGCGAGGGCCCCGGCGCCGAGCAGGCCACGCCGTCGCCGGCGGGTTCTCTTGTCCACAGTGGATTCCTTTCGTGGTGGGTTCGCCGGTCAGGCGAGCAAAGAGCGGCCGAAGTGGTCATCCGGCCCGGTGACGCCCGGGAGCGCGAAGAAGTAGCCGCCGCCGAACGGGGAGATGTAGTCGGTGAGGGGTTCGTCGGCCAGCCGCGTCTGGACCGCTTCGAACTGGCGCTCCAGGTCCTGCTGGTAGCAGACGAAGATCAGGCCCATGTCGAGGTTGCCGTTGCTGTCGATGCCGCGGTCGTAGTTCACCGCGCGGCGCAGGATCCGGCTGGCGTCGGTCTCCGGCGTGCGCGGGTTGGCCTTCCGGATGTGGCTGGTCAGCGGGATCACGGTGCCGATCGGGTCGTCGGCGTAGCGGGGGACGTCGGTCTCCTCGGTGCCGTCGAGCGGAGCGCCGGTGTCGCGGCGGCGGCCGAACATGTTCTCCTGCTCGGCCAGCGAGACCCGGTCCCAGAACTCGACGAGCATCCGGATCAGCCGGACGACCTGGTAGCTGCCGCCCTCGGCCCACGCGGGTTCGCCCGCTTTCGTCCACACTCGACTGTCTGCTTCGGACACTTCCGGGTTCGAGATGCCGTCCTTGAAGCCCATCAGGTTGCGCGGAGTGCCTGTCGGCCGCGGCGGGGAGCTGAAGCCGTTGAGCTTCCAGCGCAGCTGCATGCCGCCGCGGGTCGCGCGGGCGATGTCGCGCAGGGCGTGCAGGACGGTGTCGGTCGAGTTGGCGGACAGCGTGAGGCTGAGGTCACCGTGGCACTGGGCGGGATCGAGGGCGTCGTTCGCGAACGTCGTCATCGGCTTCAGCCTGGCGGGCTTGAGCTTCGCGAGCCCGTACCGCTCGTCGAACAGCGACGCGCCGACACCGAGGATCACGCCCAGATCCCCACCGGGCACCACGGGCCCGAGAACCCCGGAGTCGGCGGGTGGAGCGGTGATCCCCAGGGCGGCGGGTGCCCCGCCCCCGGTGAGAAACCGCGCCCGATCGGTGACGGCGCGGAAGAGGTCGGCCAGCTCGGTTTTGGACTCGGCGACGACATCGAAGGAGGCGACGATCGTCTGGGTCGGCGGGACCCGGAGGATGGCGGCTTGGTTTTTGCCGTGGAAGGCAACGGGAGCGGTGCTGTCGGTGGTGGTGGCACCGGAGGAAGCACCGAGCCCGGCCCCGGCGGCAACGGTGAGGCCCGCACCCACCGCGGCCCGGCGGAGGAAGGAGCGGCGGGGGACACCGGTCGCGTGCGGCACGGGGCAGTCGGTCACGAGACCCTCCTCGGCTCCGCGATCGCGGCGATCGGGGCCAGCAGCTCCGTCAGCTCGCTCACGTCGGCGTTCAGCTTCTGCCTCTCCTTCTGCGGCAGCTCCGCCAGCGGTGTCCAGCTGCCGTCCGGCCGGTGGGCCGCGTCCAAAGTGGTCTGGGTGCGGGTCAGCCAGCTGTCCACCTTGGACAGATCCGGGTACCTCGGCGCCAGCAGCGGGCGGAGTACGTCCAGCACCGCGCGGGTGCCGTCGAGGTTCGCGCGGGCCGTGGCCAGGTTGGTGCCGCTGCCGTAGTCCGTGCGGCCCGTCAGTTCGAACTGCAGCGTGTTCTCCATGATCTCGTGCGCGCGCAGGCCGAGGTCGTTGCCGTCGACCTGGCTCTCGGCGAACGACGCCTGCAGCGCGCGGGCGTCGGTGTCCAGCTGGTCGGCCGTCGCGCCGAGCGCGGGCAGGTCCTCGGCGTGCCACAGGCCCTGCTCGAGGCGGTGGAAACCGGTGAAACCCGGGTCCGACGTGCCGTTCGGGAGGCCGTCCGCGGTGCCGTTGATGGCGCCGTCCGAGTCGCCGAACGCGTCGTACGCCGCGCCCAGGCGCTCGTAGGTCAGGTGGGCCGTCAGCCACGCCGTCTCGCTCGCCGCGCGGTCGCCGCCGTGGACGGCGCTCTTCAGCGCGCCCGTGTTCGTGACCAGCTCGGCGAGCCCCGTAGTGACGTGCTGCTGGTAGGCCTTGAGCGGCCCGAGCAGGTCGTTGTGCGTCACCGGCGCGACGCCCGGGCCGGTCCGCTCCGCCCCGCCGCTGACCTGCACGGCCGGCCCGACGATCGCGCCCGCGTCCTCGGGCAGGCAGCGGAATGCGTAGCTGCCGTTTCCGAGGTTGACCTGCAACGGCCGGGTGGTCGCCGCGCCGAGGCCCTCGACCTCGCCGTAGATCACGCCGGTCGCCGGGTCGATCAGGTCGACCTCGGCCGTCACCGATCCGGTGTTGTGCAGGCGGAACGTCTGCGGCCCGGGCTTCGGTTCCGACCAGCCGGTGCCGCACGACGAGCGCGACACCGCGATCTCCGGGTCGCCGGCGGCCGCGCTGTCCGGCCAGAACGCCACGACGGCTCCCGCCGCGACGGCCACGACCACGGCCGCCACGATCCAGCGGCTACGCACTGACCCCGGCACGCACACTCTCCCGTCACTCGATCGGACCATCACCGGTCACGGATTATGCGAGCCTATCGCCCGGAAAACCGCATCGGATGCCGTCGAAATGAGGGAATTCACCGGGACTTCAACCGGTCGCCCACGAAAGGGGGAGAAATCAGACGTTTCCCTGTGCCAGATCTGTCTGTTTGGGACGGTTGGTCCGGTTGGTTCGGTTGGTCACGGCAGCGGAGATCCCGTCTCCAGCAGCGTCTTCAGGCTCGACAGCAGTGCCGGCCAGCCCTGGCTGCACATCGCCATGACCGTGCTGTCCGGTTCGAAGCCGTCGTGCAGCACCGTCAGCTTCACGGTCTCCCCCTGCGGTTCGAGCGTGAAAGTGACCTTCGACCGACCTTCCGCCTGCAATTCGGCCAGTGTTTCCGCGTCGATCCCGTTTCCGTCCGCCCATTCCTGGGTGAACGTGTGCCAGGTGTAGGAAAGCCGCCGGTACGGGTCCGATTCGAGCACGACCTGGTCGGGGTGGCTCGTTTTCGCGCCGCTTTCCGCCCAGGTCATCGGCGAGCCCTTCGTCCAGTCGGTTTCGAAAGCGACGCCCCAGTACTGCCGGGTGAACGCCGGTTCGGTAAGCGCTTGCCAGAGCTTTTCCGGGGTCGTGCTGATGTAGGTGGTGTACGCGAATTCGTTCACGGGTTCGGACTCCAAGGCTCGTTTCAGATCGGCCAGCGCGCCGGCCCGCCGCCGGTCGTAGCGGGTCATCCAGCGCTCGGCGATCGCGTTGATCGGCGCGGCGTCGAGGTGGTGCAGCTTTTCGCGGCCGCGCCAGGTCGTCGTGACCAGTCCGGCCGCTTCGAGCACGGCCAGGTGCTTGCTGACCGACTGACGGGCCATGTCCAGGCCTCCGCACAGTTCGCGCAGGGTCTGGCCGTTGCGCTCGTTGAGCACGTCCAGCAGCTGACGGCGGCTGGGGTCGGCCCCGCTGCTGGCCGGGCCCGCGTTCACCGTCGGCGGCGTCGTGATCAGCCAGGTCACGGTGGTCACCGTCGCGCTGGCCGTGCTGGTGGCGCTCG
>NZ_JBEXVF010000151.1:0-2625 GCF_040629235.1 Amycolatopsis sp. NPDC005961
TTCAGAACCGTAGAGTGGATGCGTAACACCTTCGTAGACAAGTCCTCGGCCTATTAGTACCAGTCAACTCGACAACACATTACTGTGCTTCCATTTCTGGCCTATCAACCCAATGGTCTATTGGGAGCCTTAACCCACAAAGGGTGGGATACCTCATCTTGGAACAGGCTTCCCGCTTAGATGCCTTCAGCGGTTATCCCTTCCGAACGTGGCCAACCAGCCATGCCCCTGGCGGAACAACTGGCACACCAGAGGTTCGTCCGTCCCGGTCCTCTCGTACTAGGGACAGCCTTCCTCAAGTATCCTACGCGCGCGGCGGATAGGGACCGAACTGTCTCACGACGTTCTAAACCCAGCTCGCGTGCCGCTTTAATGGGCGAACAGCCCAACCCTTGGGACCTACTCCGGCCCCAGGATGCGACGAGCCGACATCGAGGTGCCAAACCATGCCGTCGATATGGACTCTTGGGCAAGATCAGCCTGTTATCCCCGGGGTACCTTTTATCCGTTGAGCGACACCCCTTCCACCAGGAGGTGCCGGATCACTAGTCCCGACTTTCGTCCCTGCTCGACATGTCTGTCTCACAGTCAAGCTCCCTTGTGCACTTGCACTCAACACCTGATTGCCAACCAGGCTGAGGGAACCTTTGGGCGCCTCCGTTACTCTTTAGGAGGCAACCGCCCCAGTTAAACTACCCATCAGGCACTGTCCCTGAACCAGATCATGGCCCGAGGTTCAGATTCCCAATTCGACCAGAGTGGTATTTCAACAACGACTCCACAGTAACTAGCGTCACCGCTTCACAGTCTCCCACCTATCCTACACAAGCCGAACCGAAAACCAATACCAAACTATAGTAAAGGTCCCGGGGTCTTTCCGTCCTGCCGCGCGTAACGAGCATCTTTACTCGTAGTGCAATTTCGCCGGGCCTGTGGTTGAGACAGCCGGAAAGTCGTTACGCCATTCGTGCAGGTCGGAACTTACCCGACAAGGAATTTCGCTACCTTAGGATGGTTATAGTTACCACCGCCGTTTACTGGCGCTTAAATTCTCAGCTTCGCCCCGAAAGGCTAACCGGTCCTCTTAACGTTCCAGCACCGGGCAGGCGTCAGTCCATATACATCGTCTTGCGACTTCGCATGGACCTGTGTTTTTAGTAAACAGTCGCTTTCCGCTGGTCTCTGCGGCCACCCACCCCTAGTCCGCAAGGGACTTCAGAGTGTTTGGCCCCCCTTCTCCCGAAGTTACGGGGGCATTTTGCCGAGTTCCTTAACCACAGTTCACCCGATCGCCTTGGTATTCTCTACCTGACCACCTGTGTTGGTTTGGGGTACGGGCCGTGCATGCACTCACTAGAGGCTTTTCTCGGCAGCATAGGATCACTCTACTTCGCCTCAAACGGCTACGCATCACGTCTCAGCCTCATGGAACACGGATTTGCCTATGTTCCGGCCTACACGCTTACACCAGTACTACCACTCACTGGCGGAGCTACCTTCCTGCGTCACCCCATCGCTTGACTACTACGAAATCAGGTCCCACGCTCCACACACAAACCTCCATCCGAAGACTTCAGTCCATGGCTTTGGGTGGTTAGTATCAAACGCCTCGTCATGGGCGCACATGCTCGGGTACGGGAATATCAACCCGTTGTCCATCGACTACGCCTGTCGGCCTCGCCTTAGGTCCCGACTTACCCTGGGCGGATTAGCCTGGCCCAGGAACCCTTGGTCATCCGGCGGCAGAGTTTCTCACTCTGCATTCGCTACTCATGCCTGCATTCTCACTCCCACACCCTCCACGACTGGCTTCCGCCGCCGCTTCCCTGGATGCAGGACGCTCCCCTACCCATCCACACCACTAGACAAGAGTCTCAAGGACTCAAGCCGATGTATTGCATGAATGACACAGCTTCGGCGGTGTGCTTAAGCCCCGCTACATTGTCGGCGCAGGACCACTTGACCAGTGAGCTATTACGCACTCTTTCAAGGGTGGCTGCTTCTAAGCCAACCTCCTGGTTGTCTGGGCAATCCCACATCCTTTCCCACTGAGCACACACTTAGGGGCCTTAGCTGGTGTTCTGGGCTGTTTCCCTCTCGACGACGAAGCTTATCCCCCGCCGTCTCACTGCCACGCTCTCACACTACGGTATTCGGAGTTTGGTTGATTTCGGTAACCCGGTAAGGCCCCTAGACCATCCAGTAGCTCTACCCCCGCAGTGAAACACGTGACGCTGCACCTAAATGCATTTCGGGGAGAACCAGCTATCACGGAGTTTGATTGGCCTTTCACCCCTACCCACAGCTCATCCCCTCAGTTTTCAACCTAAGTGGGTTCGGGCCTCCACGACGTCTTACCGTCGCTTCACCCTGGCCATGGGTAGATCACTCCGCTTCGGGTCTAGACCACGCGACTACATTCGCCCTATTCAGACTCGCTTTCGCTACGGCTACCCCACACGGGTTAACCTCGCCACGCAGCACTAACTCGCAGGCTCATTCTTCAAAAGGCACGCCATCACCTGTTACGGCTCTGACGGCTTGTAGGCACACGGTTTCAGGTACTCTTTCACTCCCCTCCCGGGGTACTTTTCATCTTTCCCTCACGGTACTCGTCCGCTATCG
>NZ_JBEXVF010000152.1:0-4235 GCF_040629235.1 Amycolatopsis sp. NPDC005961
CACGTGGTCGGCGGTCTTGCCGGCGTCCTGCGCGTCGTCAGCCTGCTGCACAGCCGCCGCTACCCGGTGCGCAACCTCAGCCGCGCCTCGGCCGGGATGGCGGGGCAGATTCCCGCGCCGTGGTGGCTGCGGGCGGTGGCCGACGGCACCCTCGATTCGCGGGAACAGGGTTTCCGCGTCGAGGACCGCATCGCGCAGCTGCTCGGCAGGCGGCCGGGCTGGGAATTCGTCCCGTGGGCCGCGGACGGCGAATCCGGCTACTGGGAGTTCATGCCGTCCGAACGCGGGAAATCGGGACACGCGATTCCCACCACGGTGATGAACACCGACCGGCACACCGGCTGGATCGACGTCCTGCCCGCCCACACCGGGGCGACGCCGGACCCGATCGCGATCGCCGGGCTGGCCGGGCTGCGGTCTCGTCTCGGGGAGATCGAAGCCGTTCGTTAATCCATCCATGCCCTCGCCACCACCCTCAACGGAGGCGCGGCGCGCCCGGCTACATTCCATGGGTGGAGAACGAGGACCAACCCCGGCTGCGCAGCGTCGTCAGCTACGTGAAGCGCGGCGGCCGGATGACCGTCGGGCAGCAACGCGCGTGGGACGAGCTGTGGCCGGAAGTGGGCCGCACCGTCGGCGAGCTGCCCGACGGGAAACTGGACTTCACCGCGTGGTTCGGCCGCGAGGCGCCGGTGCTGATCGAGATCGGCTCCGGCATGGGCGAGACGACGTCGCAGCTGGCCGCCGCGGCACCGGAGCTGAACTACGTCGCGGTCGAGGTCTACGACCCCGGCCTCGGGCAGCTGATGCTGCGCGCCGAAAAGCTGGGCGTCGAGAACCTTCGGCTGCTGCACGGCGACGCCGTCGTCCTGCTGACCGAGCACGTCGAGCCGGGGACGCTGCACGGCGTCCGGCTGTTCTTCCCGGACCCGTGGCCGAAGAAGAAGCACCACAAGCGGCGGATCGTGTCGCCGTCGTTCGCCGCGCTCGTGGCGTCGCGGCTCGCGCCCGGCGGCACCTTCCACATGGCGACCGACTGGGAGAACTACGCCGAGCAGATGCTCGAGGTCTGCTCCGCCGAACCCGCGCTGAAGAACCGGTACGACGGCTGGGCGCCGCGGCCGGAGTGGCGGCCGGTGACGAAGTTCGAGCAGCGCGCGGACGTCGAAGGCCGCGTCTCGCACGACCTGATCTTCGAGAAGCGCTAGAAACGCTGAAGGGGACCCTCCCCGGATCCCCGCGGAGAAAGGTCCCCTTCAGCTCACCACCCCCGGTGCTCGCCCCTCCCCCGACAGAGGGGCGAACGTCCTATTCCTCGGCCAGCGGCTCGGCCTGGACCCGCTTGAGGGCGGGCGTGCACACCGACGCGCCGAGCAGGGCCACCCCGACCCCGAGCACCACCGGCGCCAGGAGCCACGGGCTCAGCACGATGCCGCGTGGGTCGACCATGCTGTAGAGCCCAACACCGACGAGTACCCCGACGATTCCCGCCCCGATGGTGGCGACCAGCGCGGGCAGCGCGGCCTCCATCCGCAGCGCCCTCGCGAGCACCCGCACCGGCGTGCCGGCGGCCATCAGCGCCCCGAACGTCCGGCGGCGGTCCATCACCGAACCCGCGGTCGCGACCGCGGCACTGCAACCGGCCAGGATCCCCGCCGCGACCAGCCCGATCACCGTGACGCGGCGCAGGTCGCCGAGCTCGGTCTGCTGGTTGAACAGGTACTGGTCGCGGCTGCCGACCTCCTCGCCGGCGGCCGGCGCGGCCAGCGCCGTCCGGACGACCTCGCGGTTCGCGTCGGTGGTCGGCGCGACGACGGTGACGTACTGGGGCGTGAAGCCGTCCGGCAGCGCGGCCGGGTCGATGATCGACGTGCCGGCCAGGTCCGGGTCGGGCAGGTGGATCGCTTCCGCCCGCGTCCCCGACTTGACGGGCGAGGCCGGCCCTTCCCAGTTGTCGGCGATCTTGTACTGCGCCAGGTCGAGCGCCGACTCGCCGAAGACGGCCGGACCGCCGGTGCAGTTCTCGGCGGTGAGCCCGAACCGGGTCAGCTTGACGGCGTCGGCGCAGGTCATGACCAGTGCTCGGTGGCCGCTGCGGTGCGAGCTCTCGCCCTGGACCAGGTAGATCTCGCCCACGGCGACCGCCTTCTCGGACTGGCCGTACTTCGCCAGGGAGACGTTGGCCTGGTCGACGATCTTGCCGGCGTGCTGGGCGTCGGTGTCGACGTAGAGGACGGAGTCCTGGAAGGACCGCCCGCCGCCGGCCATCGACTCGAACGTCGGCAGCAGTGTCAGCGCCATCGACCCGGCGAACACCGCGAGCACGATCCCGGCGGAGGCCCGGTAGGCGCTCTTCGGGTCGTCACGCAGGCGGCGTCCGGCGAGGAGCGAGGACGGCCGCCGCCAGATCCGGACGAACGTGCCGCCCACCGCCGACGTCACCCACGGCCCGACGATCGCGGCCGAGCCGACCAGCAGGAACAGGCCCGCCATGACCATCGTGATGCCGCCGGAGTCCTTCGCCGTCGTCACCGCGACGAGGAAGAACAGCCCGGCCGCGGGCAGGGCCAGCAGCCGCCACCAGTGCAACGGCTTCTTCGTGTGGCCGCCGGTCGCGAACAGCGGGTTCTTGAGCACGCGGCGCAGGCCGAGGATCCCGGCCAGCACCACGAGCACCGGGATGGCCACGGCGATGAACACCGTCAGGCCGACCGGCAGCGCGAAGTCGGACGCGAGCCAGGTGCCGCCGGCCCACGGCACGAACGACGCGAGGCCGTGCAGGGCCGGACTGATCAGGAGGCCGAGCACGGCGCCGATGCCCGCGGACAACGTCGTCTCGGCGGCCACCATGTTCGTGACCTGTCCCGGCGTCGCGCCGGCCAGCCGGATCGCGGCGAGCCGTCGCTCACGCCGGGCCGCGGTCAGCCGCGCCGACGACGCGACCAGCACCAGGCTCGGCACCAGCAGCACGATGATCCCGACCCAGGACAGCAGCGTCAGCAGGCCGTCCGCGCTCGCCTTCCCGGCGGGGAAGCCCGCGATCGGGTAGGCGTTCTCCGGCATCGCGTCGGGCGTGTGCCCGACGAGCGCGACGAGCTGCTCCGGGAAGCGGAGGCCGTCCTCCCCGAGCGCGCCGACGGGCTTGCCGAACCGGTCGCCGAGCTGGTCGGCCGAGTGGGCCTGCAGCAGCCGGCCGAGCGCGGGCGACACGACGGTCTCGCCCGGCCCCGGCAGCTGCGGCACCCCCGCGGGCAGCTGGATGGACCCGGGTGTCGCGCCGCCGGTCAGTGCGACGTCGACGCGCATGATCTGCTGGCCGTCGAAGTAGTCCTTCGACGAGGTGAAGAGGATCTTCTGCGGGCCGTCGAGCTGGTAGCCGGAGTGGTGTTCGCCCTGCCAGAGGGCGCGCTGCTCGCGGTGCTGCGTGGCGAACGGCAGCGTCGCCAGCAGCAGCACCAGCCCGGTCGCGACGGCCACCCCGATCGCGGTGAGGATCGCCGACGTCCGGGTCCGCCGGTCGACCTTCAGCACCCGCAGGGCGATCTGGAGCGAGTTCACGCCGCCTGCCTCGTCGCGATCAGGCCGTCGCGGATCGCGACGGTCTTCGGCATCGACTCGGCCAGCTCGCGGTCGTGGGTGACCACGAGCACCGCGGCGCCCGTCTCGTGGGCGGCACCGAGCAGGGCGTCCATCGTGTCGCGGCCGGTGCGCGTGTCGAGCGCGCCGGTCGGCTCGTCGGCGAAGATCACCTTCGGCCGGTGGGTCAGCGCCCGCGCGATCGCGACGCGCTGAGCCTCGCCGCCGGACAGCTCGCCCGGGCGGCGGCGCTCCTTTCCGGCCAGGCCGAGGCGCGAAAGCCACCGGCGGCCGGCGTCGATGGCCTCCTTGCGGCCGAGCCCGGCCAGCAGCGAAGGCAGCGCGACGTTCTCTTCGGCCGAAAGCTCCGCGACCAGCATCCCCGACTGGAAGACGAAGCCGAACTCGGTGCGGCGCAGCTCGCTGCGCTTCTTCTCGCCGAGGTGGTCGATCCGTTGCCCGGCCAGGAGGATCTGCCCGTCGTCGGCCCGGAGGATGCCGGCCAGGACGTGCAGCAGCGACGTCTTGCCGGAGCCGGACGGCCCTACGATCGCGACGGCGTCGCCCGGCTGGATGTCGATGTCGATGCCGGCCAGGGCGTACTGCGCGCCGTAGCGCTTCACCAGCCCACGGCCGGACAGCACCGGCCCATTCGTCCA
>NZ_JBEXVF010000153.1:0-4009 GCF_040629235.1 Amycolatopsis sp. NPDC005961
CCCGAATTCACGGACCTGCGCCGCCGATTGCGGGTGTTCGTGTTCCCGATGACCGCGTTGTTCCTGCTTTGGCTCGATGAACGGCTGGGCGGCGGACCTGATCAGCCAGGAGGTCGCGGACAAGGTCGGCAAGGTGTGGGGCCTCGGCTCGGACACCACGAAGGACCCGGGTCCGTGGGAAGGCGAACAACGCAACATGTGGAAGCCCACCCAGCAGGACGGGCTGTGGTTCCACGGCGGCAACCTGCACCAGTCACGGCACTACTCGCTCTACCTGGCCCTGCAGCTGAAGGCCCGCGCGGAGGGCATCCCGACGCCGGTCTACGGGCTGCAGGAGCGGCATCACCTGGCCTAGGACGACAGCGCGCTCGCGGGGTCGCCGAACAGGAGGGCGGTCCCGTGGGCGCGCTTGAAGTACAGGTGGGCCTCGTGCTCCCAGGTGATCGCGATGCCGCCGTGCAGCTGGATCATCTCCGCCGCCGCATGGGAAAACGCTTCACCGCACACGACTTTCGCGGTCGTCACGGCTTCGGCGTCGCCGTCCACCAGGGCCGCGTACAGCGCCGAGCGGGCCGCTTCGACGTGGACGTGCACGTCGGCCATCCGGTGCTTCAGCGCCTGGAACGACCCGATCGGCCGGCCGAACTGCTTGCGTTGCTTCGTGTACTCCACCGTCAGCTCCAGCGCGCGGGCCGCCGCGCCGACCTGCTCGGCGGCGACGGCGACCACCGCCGTGTCGCGCAGTTTCCGCAGGTCGAAGCCGGTGACGTCGAGGCGCCGCGCCAGGGTCGACGCGCACTCCACCACCGCCAGCCGGCGGGTCGGGTCCAGTGTGGTGACGCGCTCGCGGCGGACGCCGTCGAGCGGGACTTCGAACAAGCCGAGGCCGTCGTCCGTCCTGGCCACGGCCAGGAGGACGTCGGCGAGGTCGCCGTCGAGGACGTAGTGGGCGCGGCCGTCGATGCCGGTGTCCGACGCGGTCAAGCCCGGTGACCAGGCTTCGTCGGACCAGGCCAGCGCCGCGAGGGTCGTGCCCGCGGCGATGCCCGGCAGCAGCCGTTCGCAGGCCTCGTCGTTTCCGCTGCGCAGCAACGCTTCTCCGCACAGCACAGCGGAGCCGAGCATCGGGGCCGGGGTCAACGTGCGGCCGAGTTCTTCCAGGACCACGCACGCCTCGGCCAAGCCGGCGCCCGCGCCGCCGTAGTGCTCGGGGATCGTGAGGGCGGCGACGCCGATCTGCTCGCACAGCGTCGACCAGAGCTTGTCGTCGTACCCGAGCGGCGACTCCATCGCCGCCCGCACCGCCTCCGGCCCCGACCGGCGGGTCAGCAGCGAGCGCACGGCGTCCCGCAGCGCCTGGGCTTCCTCGGTCTCCAGCGGATCGGTCATCGCAGACCCGCCAGGACGCGCTCACGGTGGAACGCCCCGGTTCCCCAGGCGCCGGCCAGGGCCCGCACCTTCGTCAGCCGCAAGCCGAGGTCGTGTTCGGCGGTGTAGCCGATGGCGCCGTGCACCTGCAGGGCCGTGCGCGCGGCGAGGTACGCGGCGGCACCGGCCATGACCTTCGCCGCCGAGACGTCCCGGGTGAACGTCTCGCCGGCGACGGCCGCGCCGTAGAGCAGCGGCCGGGCGAGTTCGAGCTGCGTCACGACGTCGGCCAGCAGGTGCTTGACCGCCTGGTACTCGCCGATGGCGCGGCCGTACTGGCTGCGCTGCTTGGCGTAGGCCACCGAGGCGTCGAGGAGCCATTGGCCCGCCCCGAGCAGCTGGGCGGAGACGGCCAGGACACCCAGGTCGAACGCCGCCGGATCGGCCGCCGTGGTCCGGGTGGTCCCGGTGATCCGGAACAGCCGCCGGGCCGGGTCGACCGACCGCACGAAGTCGATCCCGACGTCGGAGACCTCCCCTTCGTCGAGGTCGAGGACCACCCCGGCGACGTCCGCGTCCAGGGCGAGCGGCACTTCGGGCGGCGCGACGACCGTGGCCAGGAGGTCGCCCCCGGCGAGCGCGGCGAGCCGGTCGCCGGTCAGCACCGCGGGGGCCACGGCGGCCGTCTCGACCAGCGGGCCGGGCACCGCGTGGTAGCCGAGAGCTTCGAAGGCGACGACCAGGTCGACCCTGGTGCCGCCGAGCCCGCCGTGGCCTTCGCCGACGAGCAACGCGGGGACACCGAGGTCGGCGAGGGCGCGCAGCAGTTTCAGGCCGCGCTCGGGCGAACCCGCGGCCCACGCCCGGGCGACCGCGGCGGTGTCCGCGCCGCCCAGCAGGTCGTGCAACGACGCGGAGAACTGGCGCTGCTCCGGCGACAGCTGGAACTTCATCGGCGCGGCTCCCTCGGCAGTTTCAGCAGCCGTTCGGCGATCGTGTTGCGCTGGATCTGGTCGGTACCGCCGTAGATCGGCCCGGCGAGGGAGAACAGGTAGCCGTCCACCCAGTCCCGGTTCGTCTCGGCGGCCGGGCCGAGCACGTCCAGGGCCGTCTCGTGGAGGTCGACGTCCAGGTGCGACCAGAACAGCTTGTTCACGCTGGACTCCGGGCCCAGCTCACCGCCGCCGGCGAGGCGGCTCACCGTGCCGTAGGTGTAGAGCTGGTAGGCGCGGGCACCGATCCAGGCGTCGGCGACCCGGTCCCGGGTGGACAGTGGCGAGTCCTGCGAACGCCACAGGTCCACGAGGCGTGCGGCCGCGGCGAGGAACCGGCCGGGGCTGCGCAAAGACAGTCCGCGCTCGTTGTTGGCGGTCGTCATCGCGACGCGCCAGCCCTGCCCGACCTCGCCGATCACGTCCTCGTCGGGCACGAAGACGTCGTCGAAGAAGATCTCCGCGAAGCCGGGTTCGCCGTCCAGCTGCGGGATCGGCCGGACCGTGACGCCCTCGGCGCGCAGGTCGGCCATGAAGTACGTCAGCCCGTGGTGGCGTTGCGCTTCCGGGTCGGTACGGAACAGTCCGAACGCGCGGTCGGCGTAGGACGCCCGCGAACTCCACGTCTTCTGCCCGGACAGCAGCCAGCCGCCGTCGGCCCGCACCGCCGTGCTGCGCAACGCCGCGATGTCGCTGCCCGCCTCGGGTTCCGACCACGCCTGCGCCCACACCTGCTCGCCCGTCGCCATCGCGGGCAGGATCCGGTCACGCTGCTCCTGCGTGCCGTGCGCGAACAACGTGGGGCCCAGCATGAAGATGCCGTTCTGGCTCACCCGCCCCGGCGCACCGGAGGCGTAGTACTCCTCCTCGAACAGCAACCACTGCAGCATCGACGCGTCCCGGCCGTGGTACTCGCGCGGCCACGAAACGACCGACCACCGCGCTTCCGCGAGTTCGGCCTCCCACTCGCGGTGCGCCTCGAACCCTTCGGCGGTGTCCATCGACGGCAGCGTCCGCACATGCGAAGTCAGCCATTCGCGCGCTTCGTCGCGGAAGGCCTCGGACGTCTCGTCGATGTCGAGGTCCATCAGGACCCCTTGTTCGCGTCGCGCATGGACCGCGCGGACTGCCCGCCGAGCGAGTCTTCGGACGTCTCCGCGTTGTGGGCGTGCGCCAGGTGGTGGAGCCCGAACACGGAGTCCATTCCGGACCGCAGGCCCATCAGGTCTTCGGCCTGGTTGACGGCTTTCTTCGCCAGCGCGAGCCCGAACTGGGGCATCCCGCCGATCTTCTCCGCGAGTTCGAGGGTGTGCTGTTCCAGCTCCGCGCGCGGGACGATCCGGGTGATCATCCCCCATTCCTTGGCCTGCTGGACGGTGAAGCGTTCACCGGTGAACAGGACTTCCTTCGCCGCTCGCGGCCCGAGCACCCACGGGTGCGCGAAGTACTCGACACCCGGAATGCCCATGCGCACCACCGGATCGGCGAAGAACGCGTCGTCGGAGGCCACGATCAGGTCGCAGACCCACGCGAGCATCAGCCCGCCCGCGATGCAGGACCCCTGGACGGCACCCGGTGTACGAGGGCCGCGAGCGCCTCCAGCGCGTCCGGGTGGGAGATCTCCTGCAACCCCGGCGACGACGTTCACC
>NZ_JBEXVF010000154.1:0-2494 GCF_040629235.1 Amycolatopsis sp. NPDC005961
GCGACCGCCAGGGTGTTCCCGGTCCCCGCGATGAGCGCGGTCATCAGGAACGGCGTGCCGCCGCTGACGATGATCGCGGACAGCTGGTAGGCCAGGCCGACCATCTTGTTCCGGCGGCCCAGCGACAGGATCTGCGCGAAGCCGGTGTAGAACCACATGCCTTCGAAGATCACGTAGAACGCGACGAGGTCACGCAGGAACGCCGTGTCGGCTTCCGGCGTCCCGGTCTCGAAGTCCGGGTCCTCGAGGTGCTGCGTGTACTTCAGCGCCCACGCGTCCTTGTCCGAAATGGACGGGACCTCGCGGTACATGTTGAACAGCTCGCCCTCGACCAGGCCGAGGCTCTCGCAGATGTACTGGAAGGTGTGCGTGTGCACGGCCTCCTCGAACGCCTGGCGCAGCAGGTACTGGCGGCACTCGGGGTTGGTGATCTGCCGGTACACCGCGAGCACGATGTTGTTGGCCACCAGGGACTCCGCGGTCGCGAAGAAGCCCAGGTTGCGCTTGAGCATCTGCCGCTCGTCCTCGGTGAGGCCGTCCTTCGACTTCCACAGCGCGATGTCGGCCTGCATGGCGACCTCGGTCGGCATCCAGTGGTTGTTGCAGCCGGCCAGGTACTTCTCCCAGGCCCAGGTGTACTTCATCGGCAGCAGCTGGTTGACGTCGGCGCGCGCGTTGATCATGCGCTTGTCGTCGACGTTGATCCGGGCGGCCCCGACCTCGATCTCGCCGAGGCCGGTGGCGCCGGTCGTCTCCACGTTGGTCATGTTCTCGGGTTCCTTACTGGCAGGATTCGCAGTCGGGGTCGTCGATGCGGCAGGCGGCGCCTTCGGTGGTGACGAAGTCGACGTCCGTCGCGGGCATCTCCTTCGGCTCCGGCGCGGTCACCGGCACCGCCGGGACAGCGGCCGCGGGCGCCGGGGTGGCCGCCGGCGCGGCGGGAGCCGGCGTGGCCGAGACGGCGTTCAGCTTGCCGTCGGTGCCGCGCAGGGTGCTCTTCTCCACGTGCGTCGCGGACTGCGCCCGCAGGTAGTACGTGGTCTTGAGGCCCTTGTGCCACGCGTAGCGGTACAGCTCGTCGAGCTTGCGGCCGCTCGGCGCCGCGATGTACAGGTTCAGCGACTGCGCCTGGTCGATCCACTTCTGGCGCACCGAACCGGCGTCGACGATCCACTTCGACTCGATCTCGAACGCGGTCGCGTACAGCGCCTTCAGGTCGTCCGGGACGCGGTCGATCTGGCCGAGGCTGCCGTCGAAGTACTTGAGGTCGCTGACCATGACCTCGTCCCACAGGCCGCGGGCCTTGAGGCTCTTGACCAGGTGCGGGTTGACGACGGTGAAGTCGCCGGACATGTTCGACTTGACGAACAGGTTCTGGAACAGCGGCTCGATCGACTGGCCGACCCCCGAGATGTTGGAGATCGTCGCGGTCGGCGCGATCGCCATCACGTTGGAGTTGCGCATGCCCACGGTCTTGACGCGCTCGCGCAGCGGCGCCCAGTCCAAAGTGGACGAGAGGTCGACGTCGAGGCCGTCACCGCGGCGCGCGTCGATGAGCAGCTGCATCGAGTCGATCGGCAGGATGCCCTTGCTCCACAGCGATCCCTCGAACGACTGGTACTGCCCGCGCTCCTCGGCGAGGTCGGTCGACGCCGAGATCGCGTAGTAGGAGAGGTGCTCCATCGAGGTGTCGGCGAACTGCACGGCCTCGGCGGAGGCGAACGGGACGCCGATCTCGAACAGCGCGTCCTGGAAGCCCATGATGCCCAGGCCGACCGGGCGGTGGCGCAGGTTGGAGCGGCGCGCCTCCGGGATCGTGTAGAAGTTGATGTCGATCACGTTGTCCAGCATGCGGACGGCCGTGCGCACGGTCTTCTCGAGGCGCTTCGTGTCCAGGCCCTCGGGGGTGACGTGCTTGAGCAGGTTCACCGAGCCGAGGTTGCAGACCGCGACCTCGTCGGTGGTGGTGTTCAGCGTGATCTCGGTGCACAGGTTGGACGAGTGCACGACGCCGACGTGCTGCTGCGGCGAGCGCAGGTTGCACGGGTCCTTGAACGTGATCCACGGGTGGCCGGTCTCGAACAGCATGGTGAGCATGCGGCGCCACAGCTCCACCGCGCGGATCCGGCGGAAGACCTTGATCTCGCCGCGGTCGGCCATCGCCTCGTACTCGCGGTAGCGGGCCGAGAACTCGTTGCCGTAGAGGTCGTGCAGGTCCGGGGTCTCGTTCGGCGAGAACAGCGTCCACTCGGCGTTGGCCTCGACGCGGCGGAGGAACTCGTCCGGCACCCAGTTCGCGGTGTTCATGTCGTGGGTGCGGCGGCGGTCGTCACCGGTGTTCTTGCGCAGGTCGAGGAACTCCTCGATGTCCACGTGCCAGGTCTCGAGGTACGCGCAGGCGCCCGGTGAGCCGCGGGTGCGCGCCGAGCAGACCGTCCACAGTGGTCGTCAGCGTCGCCGACGAGTCGTACCGCGGGAGGTCGCACAGCTCGAT
>NZ_JBEXVF010000155.1:0-1491 GCF_040629235.1 Amycolatopsis sp. NPDC005961
CAAGATCATCCTGTCGACGTCGACGACGCTGATCACCACGAACGACCCGGTGAAGATCGCCGAGGACTTCGCGATGCTCCAGCACCTGGCCGACGACGCCGTGGTGTCCGCGCTGGGCTCCCGCGACCGCGGGCCGACGACGGTCTGCGTCGACGGCGCCCGTGCGGCGATCGGAGCCGGAGCGAAGCGCCTGCTGGTCGTCAGCGCCAGCGGCATGCACACGGAGGGAGACGGCTTCTTCACCCGCACGCTCGTGAAGCCGCTGCTCAACACCTTCCTCAAGCACGGCTGGGCGGACATGCTCGCGATGGAGGCCGTGGTCACGGCGGCCGATCTGGACTGGACGGTGGTCCGCCCGCCGATGCTGCTCGACGGCCCGCGCACGGGCAAGGTCGTCAGCCGGCTCGACGGGAACGTCCGCACGTTCACCATCCGCCGCGCCGACGTCGCCGCGTTCCTGCTCGACGCCGTGGCGGACCCCACGCTGATCAGGGCGAAGGTCTCGATCGCCCACGGCTAACGTCGAACCATGGTGATCCTCGCGCAGGCCCTCTGCGTCAAGCGGAAGACCCCGCGCCTCCCCGGCGCGGCCGGACCCACCGAAGGGCTCGTGGCGGGGAACGGGACCCCCTTCCGCCTGGCCGTCCTCGGCGAGTCCACAGTGGACGGCGTCGGCGCGCGGGACCACGAGGAAGCGCTCACCGGCTGCCTGGCCCGCGAGCTGGCGCACGACGGCCGGGCGGTCCGCTGGCAGGCCGTCGGCCGGACCGGGGCCAACGCCCGGACCGTCCGCGCCGAGCTGGTCCCGCTGGTCCGCCCGGCCGACCTGGTCGTGATCGCACTGGGGGTCAACGACACCATCGAGCTCCGGTCGGCCGCGGGCTACCGCCGTGACCTGCTGGAACTGGTCGTCGCGCTGCGGCGGCGCCTCGGCCCGGTCGACGTCCTCCTGGGCGGCGTGCCGCCGATGTCCCGCTTCCCGGCGCTGCCCAGGCCGCTGCGGGACGTCCTCGCGGCGCGCTCGACCGCACTCGACGCGGCCGCGGCGACCCTCACCCGGATCCCCGGCGTCCGGCACCTGCCGATGGACCCCGCGCTGCTCGATCCCGCGGCTTTCGCCTCCGACAACTTCCACCCCGGGCCGGCCGGCTACGCCCGCTGGGCCCGGACCCTCGCACTCTCCGTGATCACCTAGCCGCACTGCGTCGATCTTCAAAAAAAGTTCTCGGTTCGTGTATCTGGCGGTTCCGCCACCGCGTCCTGTGGGGCAGCCGAGCACGAAATTGGGAACGCGGCAGGGGGTGCCGAGTTCGGAAATGCGCGGTGACCGGGAGCCGAGGGGGCTTCCGGACACCGTCGGCCGGGTGCCCTTCGGGGGAGGGGACATCCGGCGGGGCGGGGAGTTCAACGCCAAGTCGATCGCGTCGGAGAACGCGTCGCCGTAGCGCTCCAGTGGGGAGCGTAAGTCTGGGTCTTCGTCGGTTGTGCGGC
>NZ_JBEXVF010000156.1:0-1406 GCF_040629235.1 Amycolatopsis sp. NPDC005961
GGGTCTATCCCGTGATCGGTGTTTCCGGCGTTGTTGATCAGTAGGTTTCGGCTCCCGGCCAGCGATCACCGAAGGTGATGGCGAACGCGTTGATCACTGGCTTCCAACGCATCGTCCATCGAGCGCGGCCGGTCCCGGTCGGGTCCAGGCTGCGGGTCACAAGGTACAGGCACTTCATCGCGGCCTGCTCTGTCGGGAAATGTCCACGTGCACGGATTGCCCGCCGATAGCGGGCGTTCAGCGACTCGATCGCGTTCGTGGAGCAGATCATCGTCCGTATCTCGACGTCGTAATCGAGGAACGGCGCGAACTCATTCCAAGCGTTGCGCCACAAACGAATCACCGCTGCGTGCTTCGCGCCCCATTTCTCTTCGAATGCGTCGAGAGCGGCCGCCGCGGCGTCCGGGCTCGATGCGGTGTAGATGGGTTTGATGTCGCGTTTCACCGCGTCCCAGTCCCGGCGGGACACGAGCCGGAAGGTGTTGCGGATCAAATGGACGATGCAGGTCTGCACGACGGTTTGCGGCCACACGTTCGTCACGACGTCGGGCAGACCTTTGAGGCCGTCGCAGACGAGGAAGAACACGTCCCGGATGCCGCGGTTCTTCAGGTCGATGAGCACGCTCATCCAGAACTTCGCGCCCTCGCCGCCGGTGCCCATCCACAGCCCCAGGACGTCCTTGTGGCCGTCCACGGTGACTCCGATGGCGGCGTAGACGGGCCGGTTGGCGACCTGGCCGTCGCGGACCTTGACGTGGATAGCGTCGATGAACACGGCCACGTAGACCGAATCCAGTGGACGGTTGGCCCAGTCGTTCATTTCGGCGACGACCTTGTCGGTGATCCGCGAGATCGTTTCCTTGCTGACCGAGGAGCCGTAGATTTCGGCGAAATGCGCCGAGATATCCCCGGTCGTCATTCCTTTTGCATATAGCGACAGCACGATCTCGTCCACCTCGGTGAGCCGACGCTGCCGCTTCTTCACTATCTGCGGTTCGAACGTGCTCTCCCGGTCCCGCGGCACGTTGATACCGACCTCGCCCGCGGCGTCCGAGAGCACCGTTTTCGGCCGGGTACCGTTGCGCACGTTCGTCGACTCACGATCCGGGTCGGCCTGGTTCTTCTCATGGCCGAGATGCTCGGTCATTTCCTCGTTCAGTGCCGTTTCCAGCACGTTCTTGGTGAACAGCTTCAGCAGCCCGTCCGGTCCGGTCAGCGCCAGCCCGCGGGCCTTCGCCTCGGCCACCATCGCCGCCGCCGCGGCCTGCTCCGGCGACAGTTCCCGCGCCGGCTTCTCGTCACGCTTGCGTGGACTCACAAGCTCCGATGTCATCACTCACAGTGCCCATCCCGCCGGACCTCAGCCCGGCGTGTCGGGCCGGAAACACCGATCTTGGAACAGTCCC
>NZ_JBEXVF010000157.1:0-1383 GCF_040629235.1 Amycolatopsis sp. NPDC005961
CGGGCGCCGGTGGTGTAGAAGGAGACTTTGCCGTCGCCGATGGTGTAGGTGAGGCGGCGGTTGACGCGGTAGCTGCCGCCCGGCACGTCGACCCAAGGCAGTTGGGAGAGCAGCCAGCGGGTGGTGATGCCGCGCATCTGCGGCAACGTCTTGGTCGTCGTGGCCAGTGTCCGCGCGGCTTTGACGCCGAGGGACAGCTGTTCTTCGGTGACGGTCAAGGCTTCACGCGCCGTTCGGGTTCGGGTGCGGCCGGGCGGGGCACGACCCGGGCCGCGGCGGTGCCGAGCCCGGTCGGCCCGAACGCCGACGGCGGCAGGCCGGGCCCGGGACGCGGCGGTTCCGCGTCGGGCTTGCGGGGCGGGGTCGCGGGCTCCGGCATCACGCCTCCCGGCCGAGTTCGGCGCTTTCCAGCACCGCCAACGCATCCGGCACCAGCACGGCAGCGGAGTAGTAGGCGGAGACGAGGTACGACATGATCGCCTGCTCGGACACGCCCATGAACCGCACATTCAGCCCCGGCTGGTACTCATCCGGCAACCCGGTCTGGTGCAACCCCACGACGCCCTGGGCCTGTTCCCCGGTCCGCATCAGCAGGATCGAGCTGGTCCGGGTCTCGGTTACCGGGATCTTGTTGCAGGGCAGGATCGGCACCCCCCGCCAGGCCGGAACGTGGTGCCCGCCGAAGTCGACGGCGTCGGGGTAGACCCCGGCTTTGGTGCATTCCCGCCCGAACGCCGCGATCGTCTTGGGGTGGGCCAGGAAGAACCCGGGGTCTTTCCACACCAACGCCAGCAGCTCGTCCAGGTCGTCGGGTGTGGGTGGGCCGGTGCGGGTGGGGATGCGCTGGGCGAAGTCGGCGTTGTGCAGGAGCCCGAAGTCGGTGTTGTTGACCAGCTCGTGCTCCTGGCGTTCCCGCAGGGCCTCGATGGTCAGCCGCAGCTGCTGCTCGATCTGGTTCATCGGCTGGTTGTAGAGATCCGCCACCCGGGAATGCACCCGCAGGACGGTCTGGGCGACCGACAGCTCGTATTCCCGGGGCTGGGCGTCGTAGTCGACGAACGTGCCCGGCAGCGTCGGTTCGCCGTCGTGCCCGGAGGCGAGGGAGATCTCGGCTTCGCCGTGGTCGTTGCGCGCGGATGAGCCGTCGGCGGTGAAGGCGTCGAGGTGGGCTTGCAGGGTGTCCGAGCGGGACAGGACGTCCTGGAAGACGTCGCGGGGCAGGGAGAGGACGGTGCAGGTGGTGACGGCTTTGGCGGTGAACTCCCAGATCCCGTCGTCGCGGATCAACGCGGTTTCGCCGAAGTAGTCGCCGTCGGCGAGGGTGCCCAGGACGGTTTGGTCGCCGTAGGCGCCGGTGCCGACCTTGGTGATTTTGCCGTGGGC
>NZ_JBEXVF010000158.1:0-1231 GCF_040629235.1 Amycolatopsis sp. NPDC005961
AACTCCGGCCCCATCCGCACCCGCGTCTTGATCCACGGCGGCTTCTTCTCGATCGGCGTCTCACTGTTGCGGACTTCCAGACGCAGCAGCTTCCGCCCCTCGGGCAGCGCACTCATCGGGACAGGTCCGCGTACAGCGGGTGCTTCTTGGCCAGCGTCTCGACGCGGTCGCGCAGCTTGGACCGCAGGGCGTCGTCGAAGTCCGGCTTGAGCGCCTCGGCGATGACGTCGGCGACCTCGGTGAAGTCGTCCGCGCCGAAGCCGCGGGTGGCCAGCGCCGGCGTGCCGATCCGCAGGCCGGAGGTGATCATCGGCGGGCGCGGGTCGAACGGGACGGCGTTGCGGTTGACCGTGATGCCGACCTCGTGCAGCCGGTCCTCGGCCTGCTGACCGTCCAGAGTGGACTGGACCAGGTCGACGAGCACCAGGTGGACGTCGGTGCCGCCGGTCAGCACGCGCACCCCGGCCGAAGCGCAGTCGTCCTGCGACAGCCGCGACGCCAGGATCCGCGAACCTTCGAGGGTGCGCTGCTGACGCTCCTTGAACTCGTCGCTCGCGGCGATCTTCAGCGCGACGGCCTTGGCCGCGATGACGTGTTCCAGGGGCCCGCCCTGCTGGCCGGGGAACACCGCCGAGTTGATCTTCTTCGCCAGCTCCTGGCGGCACAGGATGAGGCCGCCGCGCGGGCCGCCCAGGGTCTTGTGCGTGGTCGTGGTGACGATGTCGGCGTGCGGCACCGGCGACGGGTGCAGCCCGGTCGCGACCAGCCCGGCGAAGTGGGCCATGTCCACCATCAGGCGGGCGTCGACGAGGTCGGCGATGCGGCGGAACTCGGCGAAGTCGAGCTGACGCGGGTAGGCGGACCAGCCGGCGATGATCAGCTTCGGCTGGTGCTCTACGGCCAGGCGCTCGATCTCGGCGAGGTCGACGATCCCGGTCTCTTTGTCGACGTGGTAGGCGACGACGTTGTAGAGCTTGCCCGAGAAATTGATCTTCATCCCGTGCGTCAGGTGGCCGCCGTGCGCCAGGTCGAGCCCGAGGATGGTGTCGCCCGGTTTGAGCACAGCGAACATCGCGGCCGCGTTGGCCTGCGCGCCCGAGTGCGGCTGGACGTTGGCGTGCTCGGCGCCGAACAGGGCCTTCGCGCGGTCGATGGCGAGCTGCTCGACGACGTCGACGTGCTCGCAGCCGCCGTAGTAGCGGCGGCCGGGGTAGCCCTCGGCGTACTTGTT
>NZ_JBEXVF010000159.1:0-1126 GCF_040629235.1 Amycolatopsis sp. NPDC005961
CGCCCGCGTCCTTGACGAGCGGGTCGAGGTCCTCCTTGGTGAGCCGCCCGCTGGGGCGCGGCAATGACTCCGGAGTCCGATAATCGCGAACGCCGGAGACGGAGGTTGCGATCGACGTCGCTCCCTCGGCACGGTCGAGCACTGCCGCCGCGGTGACGGAATCGCATCGAGCGGCAAGGCTGCGCACGCCTCGGGTCCCGACCGACGAGCGGTTGACCAGCTTCTCTGCCGTCTTCGCGTCGATCATGGCGATGGTCTCGTCACTCATGCCCGATCTCCTTCACGCCGTTCTTTGGCTGCCTGCTTGCGGTACTCGGCCAGGATCTTCCGCACCGTGCTCGGGGTGTACTTGGCCGTGTCCGAGCTGATCAACTCGGCGATCTCGGCCGACTTGTAGTCCTCCATGTGGTAGAGCACGACGAGATTCACCACATCGTCGGGATACCCGCTTCGGCGACCTCGCCGGCCTCCGCGCAGGGTGTCGACGATTCCCAGCAGGCCCACCACCTCGTCTTCGGCCGACCGCGTCGCCGATGCGCCGAAATCCAGGTCGAAGTCGGAAACGAACACGTCCTGGTCGGTGCGCGAGCGCTGCGTCAACTGCCCGCGGTGGACGTTGGGGAAGCAGAGCACACAACTGCCGATGAAATAGGTCGACAGACGAGCGCCTCCCGCGGGATTCCAGTCGTGCTGCTCGAGCCCTTTCTTTTTGAACAGCTCCACGCCTTCTGCCACCGTGTCCATGGCCACGGCGATGGCCTCGTCCGTGCTCAGGGGCGGCCTCGCCCGTTCGACAGCCCGCTGTTTCAGCTTCGCCCTTTTGTAGATTTCCCCGCTGTGGATCCACGCCTTCATCACCTCGAGGCCGTAACGCGCCAGCCGATTGGACAGCTCGGTCCAGAGCGTCCCGTCGAATCCCTCGGCCTGCAGCGCAAGCAGAAGCCGTACATCGTGGTCGACCAGGGCCGCAGACTCATCGAGACCTTCCCACGTCTCCGAGCGGTCCCCATCCACATCAGGCACCACGGCAAGCAGGAGTTCTTGCAGGTCGAAGACACCCTTTCGACGATCGGACGCAACGCCGGAGACGATTTTCCGCAGCCGCGGCCGACCTGGCCGGTCCAAG
>NZ_JBEXVF010000160.1:0-1065 GCF_040629235.1 Amycolatopsis sp. NPDC005961
CGCCGGGGCGTGACCATGCGTTTCGTCCTGCCTCCGCTGGGCTACCCGCGCGGGATCTCTGGGTCTACCGTGTCCGCAGGAGGTGGTGGCCTTGCCCGCATCCCCGCGGGACGTCGTGGTCGTCGGCGCGTGCGCCGGCGGTGTCGAAGCCGTGCCTGAGCCGGTTCGGTCGCTGCTCACCCTGTCGGCGGACGCGGGGGAGGGGACCACGCGGTGAGCGGCCGGCTACACCTGGAGCCGCGGCACCGGGCCGCGGCGACGACCACTCTCGTGACCGGGGTCCTCGACGGCGAGTCCTATCCCCACCTGCGCGACGGGCTGCTCAAGATCGCCACGGAGGCATCCGACGGGCTGATCGCGGACATCGACGGGCTGGAGATCGGCGACGCGGCGCTGGTGACCGTGTTCTCGTTGGTCGCCCTGAGGATCGGTGACTGGCCGGGCATCCCCTTCACCGTCGTCACCGGCCGTCCCGAGCACCGGACGATGTTCGCCGACCGGACCGTCGACCGGTTCGTCCCGGTGCACGACGACCGCGAGACGGCCGAGAACCTGCTGTCCCGGCCGCCGCGGCGGCGGGCCGCCCAGCTGCTCGCCCGCTCGGCGAACTCCTCGGCCCTCGCCCGCGACTTCGTCCGCCGGATCTGCGCCGAGTGGGGTGTGCCGCACTTCGCCGAGGACGCGCTGCTGGTCGCGACGGAACTCGTCGAGAACGCCATCCGCCACACCGACTCGCTCCCGCGGTTGCGCCTGGAGCTGCGGCGCGGCGTCCTGAGCGTCGCGGTCAGCGACGACGACGCGGCGCAGGCGGTCCTGCTGGAGCGGCTCGGCGCCCTCGAACCGGGGCTCGGTCTCCGCATGATCGCCCAGGTGGCGCGGGTGTGGGGGTGCAGCCGTTCCTGGTCGGGCGGCAAGACCGTCTGGGCCGTGCTCACCCGGCGTACCGACCCTTCCGGCGGCCTCGGCGGCGGGTTGAAGAACTCGACGATCTTCTCGTACGTCGGCCCGAAGGCCTCCCGCGCCTCCTGCGTCGTGTCGGCCAGGTAGAGGAACCCCGCCCCGGCG